>NZ_JBWYIL010000002.1:0-324020 GCF_056779755.1 Acinetobacter sp. 24-47-66 | reverse complement strand
CCCAATCGCAATGGACCCAGGTCTACGTTTTGCGATCCGTGAAGGTGGTCGTACAGTTGGTGCTGGTGTTGTTGCGAAAGTAACTGCATAAGTATTGATTGTGTGAAAAAACGCCCCATTGGGGCGTTTTTTTATGTAATCTAAAAATTGTTAGACAATAAGAATTGTAAGCTGTCCTTAACTGATAATGATGTGACCTATAAGGCATTTATCATAAAAATAATAAATCACTAAGATGAAGTAATGAAAAGAATCATAAAACTAGATTTGGATAGATCCCGAATAGGAGTCCAGCAATGAATGCTAAAGTAAATATTACAAATCGTGCCGGTGCATCATTTCCAGTACGTCGTATGCAATTTGATTTTGATCACGTACCAGAATATTGGATGAATGGTTCAGCAGGACTAACTCATTTCATGACAGCGTTATCTGCATTATTTCCTGCAGGTGAAAAATTCTTTATCGATTCAGTCCGTGCGGTTCGCCAACATCCAGCCATTAAAGATAATGAAGATCTCCAAAAAGAGATTTCAGCATTTATTGGTCAGGAAGCAATGCATACACATGAGCATGCTGGCTTTAATGCATCAGCACAAAAATTTGGTCATGATGTTGCTGCACTTGAAAAAGCCACAGATACGGTCATTCAAACTTTTCGTAAGTCAGCTAGCACCGTTATGAAACCATTTGGTATTTCACAAGAAATGATCGATCTGATGGGAACGACTGCGCTAGAACATTTTACAGCAACCATTGCCTCAGAATTATTGCGTAACGAACATATTCAAGCATTAATGACTGATGAAACAATGGCGACGATGTGGGCTTGGCATGCCGTTGAAGAAAATGAGCATAAGGCTGTCGCATATGATGTATTTGAAGGTGTGTTCGGTAAAGGAATCAAATCTTATCTTGCTCGAACATCTTCTTTAGTGGCAGCAATGGTTGTGCTATTCATGGTGCAGACTTATTTTGTAGCGCGTTTATTGAAAGACGATAAACAGTTAAATATTGCATCTTTGAAAGATATCTATACCTATGGATATAGTCCATCTAAAGGCATTATTTCTGGTATGGGTAAGGAAATGTTGGCTTATTTTAAACCAGGCTTCCATCCGAATGATTTGGATACCGTGGGTTTATTGGTAACATGGAAAGCAAAACTCGGTTTTTAAGTATTTACTTTTGTGCATTCGGGCAGCGTAAGCTGCCTTTTTTTATTTCATTTATTTTCGAACTTTCTATAATGTACTAACTTAAAAAATGCAATGTAATGATTATGATTCGACCGATGCTGACATCAGATGTTGAGGTGGTATATGAAATTGAAAGTTTGGGGCAGACGCATCCTTGGACAAAAAAACAATTTTCAGAAGCGGTTGATTCATATCAATCCACAGTGATTGAATACCAGAATCGTGTTGTTGGTTTCTGTATTTTACAGCCTGTATTGGATGAAGCAAATTTGCTGTTGATGGCAGTTCATCCGAAAATGCGTGGAAAAGGGTTGGGATATCAATTGCTTCAAGCTTCAATGGCTCAACTCAATAATGATCCCGTACAAATCTTTTTAGAGGTCCGAGAAAGTAATAAGGCTGCGATTGCACTATATGAGAAATCCGGATTTCATCAAATTGATATGCGTAAAAACTATTATCCAACATTAGCTGGTGGAAAAGAGCATGCCATCATTATGGTAAAGGCATGCAGTGATAATTTTGCAGATTTATTCAAGTGACAAAATTCAATACCCTACTTTACGATAAAGTTATTCCATTCAGAGGGAAGTGTCGTCATCAGCATATGACCTAATTGATCGATTTCTTCGTTGCTGAGCATTTTATTAACACGTCGCCATTGACCATCCAGTAATAATTCAAAAGGCGCATATTGGGACTTATAGTTCATTTTGAATGAATGGGGTACCCAATATCCTAAATATACAAACTCTTGATTGTGCTGCTTTACATATTCAATTTGCTTAAGGACTGCAAAAACGCCTAAAGAACGTTTGGATTCATCTGGATCAAAAAATGTATAGACGGCGGATACTCCATCATCTAATACATCGCAGGTTGAGACACAAATGAGTCGATCATCTTTCCAAAGTTCTATAAAGAAACTATTGCTACAACTGTGAATCAAAAACTTCTCGAATTGATCATAGCTAGGGGGGAACATATCTCCATCTGAATGACGCTCATTGATGTAACGTTCATAGAGTTGATAGTGTAAATCAGTAGCATCTTGAGTTTGGGTTATTCTAACTTCTAAGTCTTGATTACGTTTCCAAGCTTTCTTTTGTTGACTGTTCATTTTAAAAGCATCAACAGGTACACGACATGAAAGGCATTGTCGACACAAATGACATTCAGGTCGATAGACAAAATCTCCGCTTCTTCGAAATCCTACACGAGACAATTCTGATAAAGTTACAACGTCGATTTTATGAGCAGGATCTAAAAAGACCATCCGTGCTGATTTCTCGGGAAGATAACTGCAGTCATGCGGTGGTGTAATGTAATACTGCAATTCATTTAATAGGGACTGGGGTTGATAAGAATTCATATTGTCCCTCCTATTTCTCAATCCATGAGTCGTTGATCAAATGCTATTGTTTTACTTGAAAATACACCGTCTTTATACTTTTGCCAATCAATCTGAGGCTGTTTTATCACATCTTGTAACGAATTAAGGTAGTCTTGGCGAGAAATTGTGCAAGCACCTAAGCTCATGAGATGATCATTCACCAATTGACAGTCAACCCAGGGTACCTGGTTTTCAAGGCTAATCAACATGAGGGTATAAAAAGCCATTTTTGAAACATCAGTCTCTCGACTAAACATGGATTCACCAAAAATACCCTGACCTATAGAGACACCATAGAGCCCGCCGACAATCGAATTTTCTCTGCGTACTTCGACACTATATGCATAGCCTGACTCAAATAATGAACAGTAACCCTGAATGATATCTTCAGTAATCCATGTTTCATTGGCATAACTTCGTGGTAATGAGCAAGAACGTATCACATGTTCAAAATCACGGTTAATGGTAATCGTATAATCATGTTTTTTCATGTTACGAATGAGTGATTTACTTGGATGGTATGACGAAGGGTAGATAATGCAGCGAGGTTCTGGACTCCACCAGCAGATCGGCTCACCTTCGGAAAACCAAGGAAATAAACCATGTGTATAAGCTTCAAATAATGTAGAAGGGGAGAGGTCAGCACCTATACAGATTAGTCCTTGACCTTCGGGATCGGATTCAATTGGATTAGGGAAAATAAATTCAGAAGGAGGGAGCATAGGGATTAAGTTCTAAAAATAATAATGAAAAACCGAAGATAAAAATGTTTAAAATGATTATGCCAAGTTGAAAGAATAAAAAAACCACCCGAAGGTGGTTTTTTGGGTTTTTAAATAAATATTAGTTGTCTAAATATTTCTCAGCGTCTAAAGCAGCCATACAACCTGAACCTGCTGATGTAATTGCTTGGCGGTAGATATTGTCTGCAACATCACCTGCAGCAAATACGCCTTCAACAGAAGTCGCAGTTGCATTACCACGTGTACCACTTTGAACTTGGATATAACCATCACGTAGTTCAAGCTGACCTTCAAACATTGCAGTATTAGGTTTGTGACCTATAGCGACGAACAATCCAGTCACTTCAACGTTTTGTGTTGTAGTATCAGTTGTAGATTTCAAGCGAACACTAGTAACGCCATCTTGAGGGTTACCAAGTACTTCTTCAACTTCATGGTTCCAGATGATGCTGATTTTGCCTTCTTTCTCTTTTGCAAAAAGATGATCTTGAAGGATTTTTTCAGAACGTAATTTATCGCGACGATGTACAAGTGTTACATGTGAAGCAATGTTTGATAAATAAAGCGCTTCTTCAACCGCAGTGTTACCACCACCGACAACCATGACTTTTTGATTTTTATAGAAGAAACCATCACAAGTTGCACACGCACTCACACCTTGACCCATATAAGCAGCTTCGGATTCTAATCCTAAGTATTGAGCCGTAGCGCCTGTTGCAATGATCAAAGCATCACACGTGTATTCTTCCATATCACCTTTTAAAACGAATGGACGTACATTTAAGTCAACTTCGTTAATGTGATCGTAAACCAATTCAGTACCAAAACGTTCTGCGTGAGCTTGCATACGCTCCATTAAAGCAGGACCTGTTAAGCCTTCAGGATCACCTGGCCAGTTATCAACTTCTGTAGTTGTGGTGAGCTGACCACCCAATTGCATACCAGCGATCAAAGTTGGTTTTAAATTTGCTCGTGCAGCATATACAGCTGCGCTATAACCTGCAGGACCAGAACCTAAAATAATCAATCTTGAGTGACGAGCGCTCATGTATAAGCATCCTTTTAATTTGATATATCGATTTACTGAAAATTATACGTGAAACTTCACCACAGTTGTGTGGAATGAATGTGGATTATATTGATCAACTAAATCGAATTGAGCTATATAGTTAAAAGTGTTAACAAGGAAACCTTAGAAAGCTGCACCTTTTTTTAATGAACAGGTGCATAATAGTAAGTTTTCTATAATGAAGAAATTGTTCCATTTCAACATTAGAACATTAATGAATAATCGTTTACAGGACAGTATATGACTGCGGTGTCGAGTGTATATGCACAGCGCTTAGTTTTAACATTCTTCTTAATATCATTTGGTATTTATCTGTTTTTAGCAACAGTGACTTATACGCCATTTGATCCGGGTTGGATGCATATTTCGAGTGATACTCAACAAGTTTCAAATGCAAGTGGTGTCGCAGGTGCTTGGATTGCAGATCTCTTATTTGGATTTCTGGGCTGGGCAAGTTTACTGATCCCAATTTATTTATTCATTGAAGCGATTCAAGTGTGGTGGCCAAGAAGTTTTTTGAGTCGTCCATTTCGTTTTGCTGCTCAATTTTTCATTCTACTTACCGTCGCGAGTTTGTTTTATTTACTTTGGTCAGTGCCTGCAGATACGCTTGCTAACGCTTCAGGTGGAATCATTGGTTACGAATTGGGTGAGAGTTTAAAACAGCTTTTGACGATTTATGGCGCCGTTTTTTTTCTGATCGTACTCAGCATCGTTCTAATCACACTGGCTTTTGGTATTCAGTGGAACAAGACATGGTCTACTTTGAAGGCGACACCCGCTTATTTGCAAGATTTATTCTATAAAAATGTACCTGAGACTGAATCAGCTTATGATTTGACGACTCAGCCAAAAGCGAAAAAAGAAATTGAACCTCCTGTAAAAGATTCAGCTCCAGTCCCTCATCAAGCTGAGCTCAATGATGTCAGTCATTTAGAAGAAATAGATCAATTACAAGCGCGTCATGAACGTACTGCTGAAAAACTATTTGAAGATATGCGTTTCCAAGTGTCTCAACAAAATCATCGTTTTGATGAAGATGATGAGGCAGAGCTCGAGCGTACCATCGCGAAAGCGCATGAGTTAGAGCGTGAGAGTCAACGTATTGTTCCAACGGGTGAAGTTTGGAAAGCCTTGCATAGCGATGAAGATCATAAAAGAGAAATTGATGAGCTTTTGCGCGCAGCAGAGGAGGATCAGCTTGATCAACGTACTTCAGAAATTAATGATTTAAGTAAAAACGTTCGAGTAGAGCAGCGCTCAACTGTTCAAGATACTGCTTTGGACTGGAATGATGATCAAATCTTTGATGAATTGCTTGAAGTTGTTCCACAAGGACAGCACGCCAAAGATATTCATACTCCTTTTCATCATCAAACAAATCCTTCAGGTCAATCTGCTGATGATCAAAATACAGCATCCCTAATCCAAAATACCTCAGCTATTGGTGCAAGTGCTGTATACGCAAGTCAATCGAGCGCAGCGGCGGAAGCGATCACTAAAGCAGATCTGTTAGCTTCTGAGCTTGATGGTCTTGCATCACTTGCGGATGAAGCAGAAGCTTTGTCTAATCCAGAGGTCAAGCGTCCAAATTTGGTGACGCCAAATATTAAATTTATGACTTCACCTAAGTCAGATACAGTCGCAGAATATGAATCAGAGCAAGGTATTATTGCTCCATCACCACAAAATATGGTTGAGCAAGAGGGATCATTAATTCCTGTTGCTAAAGTGAGTGATGAGGAAAAACAACGTATATCTTCAGATAAGGATGCTTTTAGAGAAGCTTGGCAAGAAACGGTAGGTAAGCCCGAAGTTGAAGAGGATGAGTTTGATTTCGATGCGCCATTAACAGATGCTGCTGGTCGTCCAATGTCTCGTGCAATGCAAGTTGCTGAGCGCCGTAAAGATTTATCACCACTTCCTGGTTTGGATTTACTTGATGAAGTAGACCCAAATAAAAAAGTAAACTTCACTGCAGAGCAATTATCAAGATTATCAGAACTGTTAGAAATTAAATTACAAGAGTTTAATGTCAAAGCGAAAGTGATTGAAGCTCAACCGGGTCCTGTCGTGACCAGATTTGAACTGGATCTTGCGCCTGGTGTGAAAGCCTCGAAAGTAACTAATATTTCTCGTGACTTAGCACGATCAATGTCGATGGCATCAGTACGTGTTGTTGAGGTGATCCCTGGAAAACCTTACATTGGCATTGAAGTTCCGAATAGTACACGTGAGATGGTGCGCCTGATTGAATTGGTACAAATTCCAAAATTTAAAGATCCAGATGGAATCTTATCCATGGCCATGGGTAAAGATATTTCTGGCAACCCAGTCATTACTGAGTTGGGCAAGGCACCACATATGTTGGTTGCCGGTACCACAGGTTCAGGTAAATCTGTTGCTGTAAACTCGATGATTCTATCGATGCTTTTAAAATATACGCCAGATCAATTGCGTCTTATTTTGATTGATCCTAAACAACTTGAATTGGCGAACTATAACGATATTCCGCATTTACTCACGCCTGTTGTGACTGACATGAAAGATGCAGTCAGTGCTTTAAATTGGTGTGTGAATGAGATGGAGCGTCGTTATAAGCTGATGTCGTTCTTAAAAATACGTAAATTGAGTGACTATAACCGTAAAGTTGAAGAAGCAATTGCCAATGGTGAAGATCTATTTGATCCAACTTGGAAAGCCAGTGAGTCAGTTGCTGGAGAACGTGCACCTAGACTTACACCATTGCCTTCGATTGTGATTGTTGCAGATGAATTCGCAGATATGATCATGCAGGTGGGTAAGAAAGCGGAAGAAATGATCACTCGTTTAGCTCAAAAATCACGTGCTGCTGGCATTCATTTATTACTTGCGACACAGCGTCCATCCGTCGATGTAATCACGGGCTTAATTAAGGCGAATATACCGACGCGTGTTGCGCTACGTGTAAACTCTAAAATTGACTCGCGTACGATTTTGGATGCAGGTGGTGCAGAAGATTTGCTTGGACATGGTGATATGCTGTTCTTAGGACCAGGTAAAATTGAGCCTGAGCGTGTGCATGGTGCATTTATTGCCGATGACGAAGTGAACCGTATTTGTGATGCCTGGCGTGAGCGTGGTGCACCAAACTATGTGGATGAAATTCTCACCCCATTTGATGAAGAGCCAGCATCACGTGGCTTTGAGGATGGTGATGGTGCTTCTGACCGTGACGCACTTTATGATCAATGTGTTGCTTTTGTTTTAGAAACCCGCAAAGCATCCACTTCATCTTTACAGCGTAAGTTTAGTCTGGGTTATAATCGTGCCGCACGTATTATTGACCAAATGGAAGAAAACGGTATCGTGAGTGCAATGGGCGCAAATGGTAAACGTGAAATTTTAGTTTAACGAAGACTGACTCAGAAAAAGCAACCATAGGTTGCTTTTTTTTATTTAACTCAAAAAAGTGTTGTTTTTGGGGGTAGTCCATTGGCTGGCAAATGTGATCAGTTCACTCACAGAGTGAACATTCAAGCTTTGATAAACTGACTTGACACAATCTTTAAATACCGCAGGGCTAATGGATAATTTTTGTAAAATTTCACTTTTATTCATGCCTGTAATTAACGAAAAAGCCACTTGGCATTCTCGGGGGGATAGATCAAGTGCTTCTAGTTTTTTTAAAATAATGAGGGAGCGTGGTAATGAGCGCTTTAAGTATAAGGCGATATTTGTATCGGTTGTATTTTGACTACTTAACCATTCAGCGCGAAGGGTTAATATTCCATTAGGAATGGTCAAACTAAGCTTGGGGATTTGTTGCCCATATTTAAGCTCATTGATGACTTGATAGCATGATTTTGGCAACGCTTTATATGGTTCCCAAAATTCATAATGTATCGGGAAGAGATTCAGTAAATCCTTTGCAGCATCAGTCATCATGACTAAATCATTTTGAGAATTCACGATTAACAACGCTTGATCTGATTCAATTACATCGTTGCCATCCTCCATTTGATTGTTAAGCGCATATTCGATATAGACACCAGCTTGTTCTAATAAACGATGATCTTGTAATTGGAAGGGTTGTGACATACGCCTATAGAGGGTAATACCTCCTGCAGGAATATGATTGCGTTCTAATCTTAAATCTAGTGTATGGTGAAGACCGCTTTGGCGCACAATCATCTGGTAGGTTAAGCTATGAAAATACGGATCATCTGGGCGTAAAAGATTTCCGACTTTGGGTAACATAGGGCAGTTGAGCCAGCGGATATGGCTTTCGGTTTTTAAGTTTAAGAATAATTCAGTATTTTCTTGGACATACCTCATCGACTGAGGGTTAAGATTTTTGTAATACAGTATATAAGGTTCACCATTTGGATAGGTCAGTGCCATACCGTAGGCATCATGTGGAATCAAAAAATTCAAATAGTCAAAAATACTGGGCGCAATGGTAAGGAGCGGAAGTTGAGTACAGCAAAGATTTCTCAGGCGATGGAGGGTGCCGAGCCTTGTTCGATCACTTTTACGAAAACTTATTGAATTCATCTTCGATTGAACTGTTTTGATTATAACAAATTCAAATTATAGATTTTTTTAAAAAAATTGAGATAAAAAAGTAAATATTAATCATTTTTTCACAAAAATATTTTTTTCATCCCCCCTTAAAGGGGGGCTTCTAGATTATCAGCTTTATGGTTTGATTTTCCTCATTATAAAAGGTCTTTCTTGCAAACTATGGAAAACCTGCAAGTGACATGACCATGTCAAAAACTAAGGGGAATTACATGAACCATATATACCGAGTTATCCGTAATCGTAATGGAAAATTAGTCGTAACAGGGGAACTTGGACGTACACGTTTTGCACAATCTTTAAAAAATATTGGAATGACGACAGGTTATCTGATTTTAATTGGGGCATTAACCGCAATGACGAGTCAGGTGCAAGCTGATGAATGTGAGGGTTCAACAGGCACAGCGACGAATTCAGACACTACATCTTTCATCTGTGGTGAAAATAACTCAGTGGTTGCACCGAGCAGTGTGGTTATGGGACAAAGCAATAACGTCAATATTGGGATGAATCATACTGTTTTTGGTTTGAATAATACGGTGACACCAAACGCTGTAACGACAACGCAAAATAATGTGGTCATTGGAAATCAAAACACAACGCATCATACAAGTAATATTGCCATTGGTAATAATCAAGTGGTTAAGGGGGAAGGGAGTATTGCGATCGGTAGTTCAAATACTGCTGAAGGGGGTATCTCTATAGGTATTTCAAATTTAAACTCGTCTGTAAAATCTGTTGTTGTTGGTATGAATAATACTCATGATGTCGCAAGTAATGGCTCGATGATTTTTGGTAGATTTAATGAGGTTGATGCGACGAATTCTTATGTAATTGCCTCCGACAGTAATGTGGATGGTAGCAAAAATGTGGCTGTCGGTGGTTCAATTATTATTCGATCAAGACCAAATGATGATCGACCAGTAATAGAGTCAGTCGCGATAGGTGAGCTGAGTCAGGTTTATGCGAGCAACTCTGTTGCTTTAGGTAGTGCATCGGTTGCAGATCGAGAGAATGTTATTTCAGTCGGTAGTGATCAATTAAAACGCCGAATCATGAACTTAGCGAAAGGTTTAGATACTCATGATGCTATTAATGTTGATCAATTGACACAAGCTTTACAAAGAATAGTAGGTAGTGAAGTGACTATGTTTCAGGGGAGTGTGATGCCCCTTTCATTTGAAATGCAAGGCAATACATACCAAAACATAAATCAAACTATTGGAGGGATTGATATTGAATTTACAGCGTTAAAAGACCGAGTGTCTGCACTCGAAAATAATGGTGTTGGTGGTGAAACAGGTACAGGTACCACTGGACCAGCTGGAGCAAGTGCGTACGAGGTTGCTGTGAGTAATGGATTTGAGGGCTCTGAAACAGATTGGCTTACATCATTAAAAGGTGAAAAAGGCGATAAGGGAGATAAAGGGGATCAAGGTATACCAGGTACAAGCGGTGGACCTGGTGGCGGTGTAGGACCACAAGGTGATAGTGCTTACCAAGTGGCGGTGAATAATGGATTTGTAGGAACAGAGCAAGATTGGCTGACGTCACTCAAAGGAGATAAAGGTGACCAAGGTCCTCAAGGATTGAAAGGTGATAAGGGAGATCAAGGTGATCAAGGACTTCAAGGCTTAAAAGGCGACAAGGGCGATAAAGGTGATCAAGGACTTCAAGGCTTAAAAGGTGACAAAGGTGATCAAGGATTTAGTGCTTTTGAGATTGCTGTACAAAATGGCTTTAATGGCACCGAACAACAGTGGCTAACGTCTTTGGCTAGTGGTGGAACTGTCGCAATATCTGTTGGAACAAATCCTAGTGAAAATGCAATATTACCAAATGCAACAGGTGAAGATGCTCTTGCAATCGGAAGTTCATCAGTAGCATCGGGTCGTGAGAGTATTGTAATTGGGGCTGAATCACAAGTCGCTGGTGAACATGCAACAGCTTTAGGAAATCACAATACGGTTACGGGTGAAAATACGCATTCAGTTGGTAATTTCAACAATATTTCAGGAAATAGTACTGTAGCTCTTGGGAATAATATAACGTCTGACGCAAATAATGCTGTTCTTTTAGGAAATGCTTCGTCTACCGATCGGGACAATACGGTTTCAGTGGGTTCCTCTACGCAACAACGCCAAATTGTTAATGTGGCAGCAGGTACAGCGGATACCGACGCAGTCAATGTAAAACAAATGCGTCAAGCAGATCAGCAAGTTTTGAGCGATGCACAGGAATATACGAATATCCGAACCAATGAAATATTGAATCAGGCCAATGAGTATACTAGTCGACGTGTAAATGCTTTAGAACAGAGTTTTGCCGATGAACGACGTGACACTCGAGCAGCTATTGCAGCATCTTTGGCTGTCGCTTCATTACCCCAGCCAACTTATGCTGGTGCAAGTATGTTCAGTGCAGCTGCTGGTACATGGGATGGTGAGCAAGGTATTGCCATTGGATTTAGTGGGGTTTCTGAAACGAATCGCTTTGTCTATAAAGCATCTGGAACCGCAAGTTCACAAGGTGATGTTGGTGGTGCTATTGCATTGGGTTGGCAATGGAAATAATCTAAGTTTCACCCAAACGTAAAAGTAACCTTAATACGAAACTATTTTTTAACAGGTATAAGATAGATTTAAATCAAAAAAGCCTGCTCAAGCAGGCTTTTTTATCTGTTTTTTAGGCAAATTTTGCTAAAACAGCAAGGAATTCTGCACTTTGGCGTGGGAATTCTGCGATCACATCATGAATACGTTTGCCTTCAGGATTTTGAGCGTTAAGATCACGACCATCTGCTATAAATTTAGTGAGTAAACGCTCATAGTCATTAGCACGCATATGTTTAAAAGCATGATAGAGAACATGAAAATCAGCGTTTACACCTTCAGGAGGTAACTGATTTAAATAGGCAAAAACACGCTCGTCTGACCATTCTTCATTGAACGTGGCTGGCTGTGATAATGCCATCACAATCTCCTTGGTATTTTTAATCAATAAAAAAGGGCAAAATATGAGACTAGATGAGCAAAGCACTGCTTTGTCTAGTCGCAAGACTTGAAGCTCTGCTTCAAGTGGGCGGAATATAGCTAATAGCCTATTTCTGCCACTCTCATATTTTGCCCTGATTCAATTTGCTTGACTAATCAAAAATCAGATTAACGTTCTTCAGGCAAATTGATATTCATTTCTAGCATTTCGATATTTGCTTCTGAGCGAACCGACATTTGTATATGCTGTTCATCTACACCACGCACATAACGATTCACAACTTGCATGATTTCTTTTTTCATTAAATCAATTTTATCTTGGCTTAAACGCTTACCTAGACCATTTTCAGATGCCACGATAACTTTTAAGCGATCTTTAGCTGTTTGTGCACTTGATGGTTTGTCATCACTACTAAAAAGTTTACTCCAGAATCCTGCCATCTTTATGCTCCAAATAAACGTGCTAACCAGCCTTTCGGCTTCACAGAGATGTGACGATATGGACGTTCTTCACCAAGGAAGCGTGCAACAAGATCGTCATAAGCTTGTCCAGCTGCTTCTTCAGTATAAAGAATAACAGGCTTACCTTCATTCGAAGCTTGTAACACGCTTTTACATTCAGGAATTACACCGAGCGTTGGCACGCGAAGGATATCTTTAGAAATATCATCGACTGTTAACATTTCTTGCTTGTCAGCACGTTCAGGGTTGAAGCGTGTGATACAAAGATGCTTACGAATACGACCTTCGTTATTTTCTACTTTCTTCGTTTTACTGTCCAACATACCAATAATACGATCGGAATCTCGGACAGATGAAATTTCAGGGTTCGTTACAATGATTGCTTCATCAGCATGGTACATTGCTAAAATCGCACCACGTTCAATACCTGCAGGAGAGTCACAAATGATGTAGTCGAACTCTTGAGAAAGTTCGTCCATAACACGTGCAACACCTTCATCGGTCAACGCATCTTTATCACGGGTTTGTGATGCAGGTAAAATATATAGATTTTCGATTTCTTTATCGCGAATAAGTGCTTGTTGTAATCTCGCTTCGTTATTTAATACATTCACAAAATCATAAACAACACGACGCTCACAACCCATGATAAGGTCGAGGTTACGTAAACCTACGTCAAAATCGATTACAACAGTTTTGTGGCCACGAAGGGCTAAACCTGTTGCAAAAGATGCACTGGTAGTTGTTTTACCTACGCCACCTTTACCTGATGTTACGACAACAATTTTCGCCACCGAATCCACTCCTGTTATGTTTATCCCCAATACTATAGGGGTTCTCATGTTTAGTTATACATTAAAATTCGAGTGCTTCAAAGACAAGCTCTTGAGCATCATTTAAATAGATATGTACTGACTTTTTTAGCATATGTGGTGGAATATCATCTGCAACACAATATGTTCCTGCGATAGATACTAATTCAGCTTCTAAAACATGACAGAAAATTCGTGCTGCTGTATTGCCACCGGCGCCGGCGATGACTCTACCACGAGCAGAGCCATAAATATGTATATTTCCTGAAGCGATGATTTCAGAGCCACTATTAATTCCAGCAGTTAAAATAATATCGCCGTGATCTTGTACCAGACATTGTCCTGTTCTAAGCACTTCATCGTGATACGAAGTTTTATGTGTGGTTGCAGGAGCTATGTGTGTTGGAGCCTTCTCAGCTTCAGGGGTATTTGCTGGGGCTTCTACCACTTGTTCTTTTGTTGCTTTGATGCGCTGCAAAGGACGATCAGCCGCAAGAACTGGGAATTGGATCGCACGTGCTTCATCACCCATTAAACCATCAACGACAGCCATGGGCTGTAACCCTAAACTGATGACCAATTGAATGAGTCCAATAAGTTCTTGTTCAACGGTTGTGTCTAGAATGACAAGCGCACCTTCATAAGAGGTTTCACTCATCATGGCACTTAATTGTTGGCGGATAACATTATGATCATTGGTGTCAAAGGTAATTCGGGTAAAATTCACCATTCTACCGGTAATCCGAATATCTGCCATATTCATTCCTTGCTTGCTTCGCGCTTTATAATCGAAGTAAAAATTGTTAATTGTGCAAATGCTAGTTCAATTCTCAAGAATTCTCTAGCGGATATATTAAATTAATAGAGAAATGATCATTCCTTGACTTGATTGTTTTTTGATAACTCTATTTGCCATTGTTTTACTGCCACCTGTTTTCTTAAAGACTCAAGACTTTCATAAACGACAGATTCAACGAGTTGTTCTAATGCATGATTATCAATATTGAGCTGGCTAATTTTTTCAGCAATGAGTTGATAATGCGCATTCGGTTTATCAATGGTTCCAGAAATAAAAGGTTCAACTAAACCGTCGGTAATATTTTCACCTAATCGTTGACCAATGTTGTGGATTTGCTGTTCTATACGACCACCCACCAATGGAATCAGCTTTAAGAGCTGTGTTAGCTCTGGTGTGTCTTCAATTGCTTTAATGACAATGTGACCAACGCCTTGCGAGATATTATCTTTTTGAAGTTTTAATTCGGTTGCTAAAGATTCTTGTAAGACTTGCGCTAATGTCGTGGCAAACATGTCTCGATGGTGATTCACCAGATCATGAATGATTTTTTTATGGGTTGAGCTAGTGTCTAACTCTTTTTTTACACTATCAATGACAGTAATCACCACACGATCAGAGAGCTCTTCCATGATCACGTTATAGTAAAAATTAAGACGTCTGAACCATTTATTAGGTATGACTTTATAGCCTAGCTCATGCAGTCTATAGGCAATCACTCCGACGCGAATTAAACGTAAAAAGCGAAGGTAAGGGATAATAGCTAATATTTCATACCAATGAATGAAGGGAAAGAAAAACCAACGCTGATGATGTTTATTGACGATTGCAATCAGCCATCTTACAGCGAGTTCAACAATTAAAAATGTGATAAACCAACTTTCAGTAATGATGACCCATGGGTGAAGCTCGGATTTATAAAACTCCAGAATTTGAGGTAATTGAACCGTGTCAAATACCCATGAGCCAAAATTACTCATTAAAAATGCATTGGCACATAGACAAAACAAATTGACTAAAATAATGAGCATCATAAAGATGTCATAAATCAGGAACATCTTCCAAAATAACGTATCGTGACGCTGTGGACGGAAAGTTTTTCGAGAATTAGTCATGCGTTCTGTCATATGCAATACATTCTGAGGACAGCTTAATTTACAGATTCAGCTTGAAGCTGTTGTTTTAACTGTGTAATTAACTGATCTTTTTCTGTCCAAAGCTCATCAACCCATTTTTGGAAACGAGCGCGATAGTCGGCATCATCCTCATAATTGCCGCTATGAACCCAAGCAGGAATTTCAATTTTTCTTAAATTCACGGCAATTTGAGAAACTTCTCCTAACCAAAAATCTCCATAACCTGGCACACCATCTGGATAGACAATGGTCATATCGACTAGTGCATCAATTTCACTTCCTAGAATATTTAGGGCAAGTGCTAGACCACCCGCTTTAGGCTTGAGTAAATTTTTATACGGAGATTTTTGTTGAGCATGTTTTTCGGGCGTATAGCGCGTACCTTCTAAATAATTTAATAAGGTAAAAGGTTGGCTGAGCAGTTGTTCACACGATTTACGCGCTTCTTCCATATCACGATATTTCAGCGCAGGATTTTTTTCGATTTGCGCTTTGGTATGACGCTTCATCATAGGAAAACCAAGGATCTTGAATGCTTGCCCAACAAAAGGAATAAAAATGAGTTCCCATTTCGTAAAAAAACGTGTGAGCGGCATACGTTTAAGACCAAAATATTGAGTAACAGTTGTATCTACCCAGCTTTGGTGATTACAGGTCATGATGTAACGACCTTGTAGATTGAGATCTAGATCTTCATCAATCGTGATGTGCCATTTAAGCTCAGGGAGAACTTTTTCAATGAGCCAGTTATTCGTACCAATCCAACCATTGGCGATATTGATATTGGTTTCATCGATTTTTGATGATTTTTTTACGAGTTTAGTCAAACCTAATGCAAGAATAGGTGGGCCACGAAAAAATGTACTTCCTGTGATCACAGAACCTACGGTTAAACCCTTAGAAATTTTTTTTAAAATAGGTTGTTTCTGCTTCTCTGCTGCCATTGCACAGTCCTAAAAAGTGATTGCATGTGATTGAAATTTTTAAAACACTATAAATCGAGTCGCTCAAATCACAAAGCCCGTTTTCTTAACTATGTATAAAATATGATGAAGCATTAACGAAAGATGCTACAAAAGATTACATATTGTTAATAAACTGTTTATTATTAACAAAATAGTAATGGTTAAATTGTTTCTAACAAATCATTATTCATCACATACAAAAACATATAAAAGGAGTCATCCCATGCGTGCATTAGCTATTTCAGCTGCAGTGGTTGGGGCAATGGTACTTTCTGGTTGTCAAACAACTGGTAACAATATTGGTGGCGTCGAGTATGACAAAACTGCATTGGGTGCTTTAATTGGTGCAGCAGCTGGTTACGGTGTTTCTAAAGGTAATGCGAACACTAGCCGTCAAAATAACCGTGCAGCAGCGATTGGTGCTGTATTAGGTGGTGCTGCAGGCGTATATCTCGACAATAAAGAGAAAAAATTACGCCAAGCAACTGCTGGTACAGGTATTGATGTAAACCGTAATCCAGATGGCTCTATTAACTTAGTAATGCCAGGTGCTATCACGTTTGATACAAATAAATCAAATATCAAGCCAAACTTCTATGACACTTTAAACCGTGTTGCACAAGTTTTAACTGAAGACAACAAGAGCGGTATCCTTGTAACTGGTTATACTGATAGTTCAGGTAATGATGCGATTAACATCCCATTGTCACAAGCACGTGCTCAATCTGTTGCTAGCTATTTAGCATCTAAGGGTGTTTCTACAGCACGTATTAATGCTCAAGGTTTAGGTTCTTCAAACCCAATTGCTGATAACACAACTGCAGCAGGTAAAGAACAAAACCGTCGTGTAGAGATTGCTGTTTACGCAGTTCAATAATACATGATCTTAAAAAAGCCACCTTCGGGTGGTTTTTTTATGTCTGAAATTTATTCAAATATACCTTCATTAAATTTAACGTTAGTCATATTCGAAGCAGATGACTATAATCGAGCGCTGAAGGAAAAGAGGAAAGAATATGTCATCAGCCAGTCATTTGAACGACAAGCAACTTGAAGCCATGAAATACACTCAAGGACCCTTGTTAGTACTTGCTGGGGCAGGCTCAGGTAAGACCTCTGTAATCACACAGAAAATTGCATATTTAGTCAAAAAATGCGGTATACCAGCACATCGTATTACTGCGATGACTTTTACCAACAAAGCTGCACGAGAGATGAAAGAGCGTGTCGGTAAATTGCTTGGTAAAGAGGATGGAAAGGGTTTATCTGTTTCTACCTTTCACACCTTTGGTTTGAATTTATTAAGACTAGAATTAAAACATACGCCACTTAAAGCAAACTTTTCCATTTTAGATGCTGATGACTGTAAGCGTATTTTAATGGATTTAATGCACCGAGATAATTTGTCTGGTGCAGAAAGTAAAGAGCTGATCGCAAAAGCGATGAAGATGATCTCAGATTGGAAAAACGATCTAATTTTGCCGGAGCAAGCACATACGACTTGTGAAACGGCTGAAGATGTTCAATTTGCGCATCTCTATCAACTTTATGAGCGTAATTTACGTGCCTATAATGCGGTCGATTTTGACGATTTAATCGTAATGCCGACACGCCTTCTTCAAGAAAATGCTGAAGTCCGTGATAAATGGCAAAACCGTGTACGTTATTTGTTGGTTGATGAATATCAAGATACCAATACCGCCCAATATATCTTGGTCAAACTGCTTGTTGGTGTCATGGGACAATTTACGGCTGTAGGGGATGATGACCAATCAATTTATGCTTGGCGGGGGGCAAAGCCAGAAAATATGGCCTTATTGAAGGAAGATTTCCCCAATTTAAAAGTCATTAAGCTTGAGCAAAACTATCGTTCAACCAGTCGTATTTTAAAAGCTGCAAACCATGTGATTGAGAATAACCCACATATTTTTGATAAAAAATTGTGGAGTGATAAAGGTCATGGTGAGGTGATCCGCATTATTACTTGTCGTAATGATGATGATGAAGCGGAACGCGTTGTTAAAGATTTGCTGACTCATAAATTGATGAATGGTAAAAATTGGAAAGATTACGCCGTGTTATACCGTGGAAACTTCCAAGCACGTGTTTTAGAAACACAACTTCGTCAGATGCAGATTCCCTACAAACTTTCTGGTGGTCAGTCGTTCTTTGGTCGTGCTGAAATCAAGGATATTATGAGCTATCTACGTCTCATTATTAACCCTGAAGATGACAGTGCTTTCTTACGCATTATTAACACACCTAAACGTGCCATAGGACCTGTGACTTTAGAAAAACTAGGTTTATTTGCGCAAGAGAATAATCTTTCTTTACTAGGTGCCGCGAATGATCAGCGCCTAAGTATGGTATTACCGAAGAAGGCGACATCTCAATTGGCTGAGTTTGCTGATTTTATCGAAGGTTTTACGCGTGAACTGTTAGATGATGATGAACCTGTGCCTAAAGTCCGCCAAATGATGGTTGAGGCAGGATATATCGACTACATCAAAGAAACGGCAGCGACGCCAGCACAAGAAAAAACTAAAATTGACAATATTGAAGTGCTTTATAGCAGTATTCAAAGTTTGATCAATCGTGCTGAAGATGTCGATGAAAAAAATATCGAAAGTGTCATTCGTAAGATGGTGTTGCTGGATATGTTGGAGCAACAGCAAGAAGATGAAGATATTGATAAAGTAAATTTACTGACTTTGCATGCTTCTAAAGGCTTGGAATTCCCATTTGTTTATATTATGGGGCTTGAGGAAGAGTTGCTTCCGCACAAAAATTCAATTGTGGCTGACACCATCGAAGAAGAACGTCGACTGATGTACGTTGGTATTACCCGTGCCAAACAAGGTCTGACTTTGACGCTTGCAGAACAGCGTAAAAATGGTGGTCAGATGAAACAAATGACACCAAGTCGCTTCTTGGACGAATTGCCACAAGATGAAGTCGATTGGCTAGGTCGAAAAAAGAAATTGGCTGAAAATATCGATCCAAAATTACAGGCACAGCATTATCTGCAAAATCTGAAAGCTTTACTCAAACGTTAATTACATTTTAAAACAGGATTGAATATGAAAGTTCAAGTGAAAGTACTTGACCAACGACTTGGTCAAGAATGGCCATTACCTACTTATGCAACAACAGGATCAGCAGGTTTAGATTTACGTGCATGTGTAGATGAAGCGATCACTATTGAGCCTGGTCAGACTGTTTTAGTTAAAACAGGTATGGCAATTTATATCGAAGACCCAAGTTATGCGGGTTTGATTTTGCCTCGTTCTGGCTTAGGTCATAAACACGGGATTGTATTAGGAAATCTCGTCGGTCTAATTGATTCAGATTATCAAGGTGAATTAATGGTTTCAGTTTGGAACCGCAGTCAAAATGCATTTACATTAGAGCCAGGTGAGCGATTGGCTCAATACGTATTGGTTCCTGTTTTACAAGCTGAATTTGATTTAGTTGACGAATTCAAGGCAAGTGAGCGAGGAGCTGGTGGATTCGGACACACTGGAAAACAATAGTATTTTGGATAAAAGCCTGTAAAATCAGGCTTTTATTTATATGTTGCAAAATATTAACAAAGATTATATAAATTGAAATTGGTACACGTTATATAAAGAATAACGATATTTTTTACTACTCAATATATTCAAAATTTATTTGGATCAACTCTCATCACGCTGTTCTGACTCAGCAGTCAACGGTGTTAATTAAGAATGAATACCCAACCACTTATTTTTCCAAGACAAATTTTCCGTGCTTATGATATTCGCGGAAAAGTCAGTCAATTGGATACAAGAACAATTTATGCGATCGCGCATGGGCTCGTTGCTCAGTATCAATCACGTGGTCAGAAAAGTATCGTGCTAGGTTACGATGCTCGATTGACTGGACCTACTTTTGCTTGGATTATTGAATCAGTCTTCAAAAAACAAGGGATGAATGTCGAGAACATTGGATGTTGTTCAACCCCACAAATGTATTTTGCTGCTCGACATAAAAATGGCAATGGCATCATGGTGACCGCGAGTCATAACCCTAAACATGATAATGGGATTAAATGGATTATTGAATACGAACCACCTTGTCCAGACATGATTCAAAATGTTGGGGAATATGCGGAAGGTTTCTATTTTCAACATGATCAGCTTCCAACGCCACCTCAACTCACACATCAGATTAAATCAGAGTATTGCTTGGCTTATCAGCATGCTTTGCTCAAGGATATTCAATTAAAGCGCCCTCTCAAGGTTGTATTAGATGGTATGCATGGTGCCGCTGGGCGTTGTGCTGATTTAGTGCTACAAAAAATGGGATGTGAAGTCATTTCAATACGTTGTCATGAAAATGGAGAGTTTCCAGATCATCCTCCAGACCCTTCACAAGCGAAGCATTTGACGCAGCTAAAAGAAAAAATTTTGTTGCATCAGGCGGATTTAGGGATTGCTCTTGATGGTGATGGTGATCGTGCCGTCATTTTGGACGAAAATGCTCACATTGTGTCTGCTGATCGCTTGTTAGCATTATTCGCATCATTATGTTTAAGTCAGCATCCTCATCATGAAATTGTTTATGACGTAAAATGTTCAACGATGGTGTCAAAAACCATTGAACAATTACAAGGCATCGCAAAAATGATTCGTACTGGCAGCAGTTTTATGCGCCGTTATATTTCCCAGTCCAAAGGTCGAGCTGTTTTTGGGGGAGAATATGCGGGTCATTATGTTTTTAATGATGGTCGTGGTTTTGGTTACGATGATGGTATTTATGCAGCATTACGGGTCATGGAGGCATTGAGTCAACTCAATATCACGCTATCTGAATATCTCGCCCAATTTCCAGATCGCTTTGGTACTGAAGATACCTACATTGAAACTCAAGATGCAAATCCGCAAGACGTCTTAGCCTTGATAGAGCAGAATTGTAAAAGTACTGGGGCTAAAATGAGTAAAATCGATGGTATTCGCCTTGATTTTGACTACGGATTTGGCATTATGCGAGCATCAAATACTGGTGAATACTTCACGGTACGGTTTGATGCAGATAGTCCATCAAAACTTTATGAAATTCGCCAGCATTTTGTAAAAATTTTAAATGAAAAATATCCTGTGCTTGCTCAAAGTATTTTGAATGCACACTAATGTAGGAATGAAGGAGAGGCGAATGCCACACCAACAAACTGGCATCGACAAAGCTCAAATTTTGACAGAAGCTTTGCCATACATCCAAAGATTTACAGGTAAAACACTTGTAGTGAAATATGGCGGCAATGCAATGACTGATCCTGCATTAGAAAGTTCGTTTGCCCGTGATATCGTGCTTCTGAAAACAGTTGGTCTTAATCCGGTTGTGGTTCATGGTGGTGGTCCTCAAGTCGATTCATTTTTGAAACAACTTGGGCGTGAATCAGACCGTATTGATGGAATGCGTGTAACTGATCCTGCAACTATGGAAGTTGTAGAAATGGTGTTGGGCGGAAGTGTAAATAAGTCTATTGTGAATTTGATCAATCAACATGGTGGTCGTGCAATTGGATTAACGGGTAAAGACGGTAACTTAATTCGTGCTCAAAAGTTGTTGATGGAAAAAAACCAAGAGGATGGATCTGTTCAACAAATTGATCTTGGGTTAGTGGGTGAAGTGGTCGGTGTAAAAACTGACGTTCTGGAAATGTTCACTCAAAGTGATTTTATTCCAGTGATTGCGCCACTCGGTGTTGATGAGGAAGGTAACACTTATAATATCAATGCGGATTTAGTTGCTGGTAAAGTTGCTGAAGCTTTGGGTGCAGAAAAGTTAATTCTTCTTACGAATATCAGTGGTGTATTGGACGAGAATAAAAACCTACTCACAGGATTAACAACACAAGAAGTTGATCGCTTGATCGATACAGGTGTGATCTACGGCGGTATGATTCCGAAAGTGGGATGTGCGCTTGATGCGGTGAAAGGTGGTGTAGTGAGCGCGCATATTGTGGATGGTCGTGTTCCACATGCGACTTTATTGGAAATTTTTACGGATCACGGTGTTGGAACATTGATTACCAATCGTTCTAAGTCGGCGCACTAACTCATAATCACATAATAAAAAGTCACTTCGGTGGCTTTTTGTTTGATAAGAATAATCGTTTTATGTCCCATATATCCGGTATAAAACATATTCAATTGCCATATTCATATTTGCAACATCTATAAGGCTGATGCACAATAAAACTGATAACTAAAGCAAAATGAAAGATTATGTGCCAACTACTTGGAATGAATTGTGCCACCCCTACGGATATTACGTTTTCTTTTCGTGGTTTTTCTCAGCGCGCTGGAATAACGTCAGATCATTCAGACGGTTTTGGCATTGCTTTCTTTGAGGATAAGGCATGCCGCTTATTTGTTGATAACCAATCTGCAGTCGAGTCTCCAATTGCAGAATTCGTTCGTAATTATCCGATTAAATCGCGTAATGTCATTGCGCATATTCGTAAAGCAACACAGGGAAAAATTACTTTAGAAAATTCTCATCCGTTTATTCGTGAATTGTGGGGGAGACAATGGATTTTCGCGCATAATGGTGATCTGCATGATTTTCATCCAAGGTTGTCGGGACAGTTCACACCAGTAGGTAATACAGATAGTGAGCTTGCATTTTGTTATTTATTAGAACATCTCGTACAAAAGTTTGGTTATGTAGAGCCAAGTGTCCAAGATGTATTTCATGCTTTAGAAGAAATTTCGCCAACAATAGCAGAGCATGGGACATTCAATTTTTGTTTATCAAATGGACAGGCTTTGTATAGTTATGCGACCACAAAATTACACTGGATTGTTCGCGAATATCCATTTCAACCTGCACGATTAATTGATATTGATGTTGAAGTCGATTTTAGTCAGGTCACGACACCTGAAGATCGTGTGGCTGTAATTACGACAGAACCATTAACAGATAATGAAGCTTGGTTTGCATATACGCCCGGCGAAATGATTTTATTTCAGGATGGTAAGCCAACACTACGTACCATAACTCACGTTGAGCGATTAGTCAGAGAAGCTCGTGACCCAAGCTTGAAGCGTGTTACTCGCGCGGATCAGTATTAAAAATTTAATGTGAAGTGGCTAAGATCTACACTTACTTTTTTAACGCCAGACTTTGATTTTAATGATTGAGCTAGGCAAAATAGCGTAAAACTTTTTAATGGAATACCTCATGCAGGACACCGCTATGTCACGATGGTTATCGCCGCTGATGGCATTTTGTTTATCATTTATCATTATTGTGGGTCTGGCACCAAGCTTAGGCTTGCAAATTGATCGACAACTCGATTTTTGGTTGCTTTGGTTTGCAACGATGTTGTTTTTAGCGTTGCCAATTATCTATTTAGAAATTGGATTGGCGAAACGAGCTCAAACATCAGCGCTGAACGCATTATCAAAATTGACCCGTGAAGCCGATGCGCACCAACGTTGGAGAGTGGTTGGTTGGCTTGCTGTGATTTTTATTCCATTCTTAGCGGGCGGTATATTACTTAATACTTCTAATGCTGTAGCACAACAAAATGATTTTGGTATTGGTTCAAATATTTTGATGGGTATCGCAGCATTCATTGCATTTAGTTTATCATTTCTTCAACGTTCTGTATTGGTTGTACTTACTGCGATTGCAACGATTGCAAGTTTAATCGCGGCTCAAGTTTTTGGTGTCCAAGTTAATGAGTGGCAGCTGACTCCTGTTGAGTTTAAAGAGTGGGGTAATGCAACTATTCTCGCTTTAGTGGCTTCTGGTCTCGGGCTTGGATTGTATTGGCAGACAAATCTTAATCAAGAGAAACAAGATGCTGCAACGCCAAAAACTTTACCGATTTGGCTAGCGCAACTGGTGGCTGTGGCTGGATTTGGATATTTTGCAATTAGTGCTGCAATTCCAGCATATATCGTTTTAATCGCAACAATATTTGCAGTAGCTTTACTCCTGCAACTTGGCAAGGAACAACTCGTACATCGTGGATTAGCACAAGCGGTGCAATATATTTTATTGCTTGCACCACTTTTAATTTGGGTATTCCCTGCAGCCGATCTATTTTTAACTCCGATTTTAATGCTTTGGGGATTAAGCATTTGTTTAATCTATGCAATTTTCGTGGGTTGGATCATGAAAATTAGTCATTTACGTAAAGCGCTGAATTTTAGTAATGAAGCTTTTTATAATATCTGGCGTGTGGCTGTACGTATTGTGACACCTTTAGCAATTGTGGTTGCAATGATTTCTTACTTAGGTCAATTGTTACCATGATCCAAAATGCAAAAGTTTGGGTTGCTTATGCTGCTGTAGACCAGCAGTTTCACATTGAACTTGAATTTGTGGAAGGCATGTCTGTTGCGGATGCTATTACACAAAGTGGTATCGCGTCGTGTACGCAGTTGCCAGACGAGTATGCTGTTGGAATTTTTGGGACGAAAGTACAAGATCAATCGCATGTTTTGCAAGCAGGTGATCGGGTGGAAATCTATCGGGCATTAACGATTAATCCAAAAGATATACGCCGTAAGCGAGCGGCAGCGAATCCAGTTGGGCGCTATTGTCGTGGCAATCGCTTTAAACAATTGAAATGATATGAAAAACCCCTCTTTGAGGGGTTTTCTTTTATGTCTAATTCTTTATAGTGGTGGCGCGTTCAAAATCGCATCTTTCGAACCTGGTAAACCAGGTTGAGTTTCTGGGATAGTTTCTAAACCTTCGATTTTATTCACGACGCCAGAACCATCGAAATATACTTTTAGATGCTGACCTTGAGTTGCAGGAATATTTGCTTTTTTAGCATATGTACCTGGGGTATAATTGTAGATGTAATCCCAACGTAAAGGATTCAAAGGATCTGAAATGGTTGGGCTACCAAGTAAAAAACGAACTTGTTGGTAAGTCATCCCGACTTGAATTTTTGAAGCTTGCGCTTGGGTTAATGGTGTTCCTTGAGGAATATCAACTTTGTATACACCAAAGACAGAACAACCACCCAGTAAAGAAGCGACGAATAACGTCAGCATGATTTTTTGCATTTTGCTACACTATCCCAAATTAATTATGATGCAATTGATCCAAGGATAGATCATACTGCATCTCAACTCTGTTGCATATTCCAACTTAAAATTTGTTGAGAGACCTTTTTATATGCCTATTTCAAATCAAGATTTACGCAAAGCTGGACTTAAAGTTACCCTTCCACGAATCAAGATTTTGGAATTATTAGAAAATTCAAGACAGCATCATTTGAGCGCGGAAGATATCTATAAGACCTTACTTGAGCAAGGCGAAGATGTCGGTCTAGCAACTGTATATCGTGTGTTAACTCAGTTTGAAGCTGCTGGTATTATCCAACGTCATCATTTCGAGAATAATCACTCTGTATTCGAAATCATGCAAGATGATCACCACGATCATATGGTCTGCCAGAACTGCAACAAAGTTGTTGAATTCCACAATGATTTGATTGAACAAGAACAACATAATGTTGCTGAACAACTTGGTTTTGTTTTAACAGGTCACTCTTTGAATTTATATGGTTACTGCGATGCGCCTGAATGCCAAGAAGCATACCGTAAAAAATAAATCTTGATTAAAGTAAAAAAGGAGCAATGATTGCTCCTTTTTTATTCACTATTGATTAATCATCTTGACCATCAAAAGTGAGGCGGGGGCCAGAATTCAACAGATAGTTTGGATCTTCTTCAGAGAGTTTGATTTGTAAGCGTAAATCATTGGCAGAGTCAGCATGACGTAATGCTTCGTCATAAGTGATTTTCTCAGCTTTATATAAGTCAAATAGCGCTTGATCAAACGTCTGCATTCCAATTTCACGGGAACGCTTCATGACTTCTTTAATTTCATGAACTTCGCCTTTACGCACCAAGTCTGAAATCAGTGGAGAATTGATTAAGATTTCAATTGCGGGATGACGTGATTTTTTATCAGGAGTCGCAATTAACTGTTGTGCAATGATCGCCTTCAAATTAAGTGAAAGGTCCATAAACAGTTGGCTGTGACGATCCGTCTCAAAGAAATGAATAATACGATCTAAGGCTTGGTTGGCATTATTTGCATGTAAGGTCGCAAATACTAAATGTCCTGTTTCAGCAAAACTAATCGCATAGTTCATGGTTTCACGTGAGCGAATTTCACCAATAAGAATGACATCAGGTGCTTGGCGGAGTGTGTTTTTCAGTGCAATTTCAAAGGAGTCTGTATCAATTCCAACTTCACGTTGAGTAATGATACAGCCTTGATGTTGATGAATAAATTCGATTGGGTCTTCAATGGTAATGATATGACCTTTAGAATTTTGATTACGATGACCGATCATTGCTGCAAGCGAAGTCGATTTACCTGTACCAGTAGCACCTACAAATAAGATGATCCCGCGCTTAGTCATTGCTAGATCTTTAAGGACGGGCGGTAGTTTCAGCTCATCAATACTTGGAATGATAGTTTCAATCCGACGTAAAACCATGCCAGGTTGATCACGTTGCTGAAAAGCGCTGACACGAAAACGCGCAGTTTTATCACGATTGGCAATAGCAAAATTACATTCGTGTGTTGCAGCAAATTCGATTCGTTGTCTTTCACTCATAATCGAGTGAATCAATTGACCTATGATTTCACCAGTGAGCTTTGTTTTAACTACAGGCACAATTTCACCATTAATTTTCATTGATGGTTCAATATCTGCACTGATAAATAAATCTGAAGCCTTGCGCACAATCATCATGTCGAGCAGGTCATTAAAATCCATTTTGATTCCCCTAAATCAAATGACGTTCACTTTTTTATAAAAATGATTCTGGTTGTTTAGCCGCAGTACGTGCAACTTGCGGGGTAATAATGCCTTTCGCGACAAGATTTTTGAGACTTTGATCGAGTGTGGTCATGCCGTAATTTGCACCGGTTTGTATTGCAGAATACATTTGTGCAACTTTGTTCTCACGGATGAGATTTCGAATCGCTGGAATTCCAATCATAATTTCGTGAGCAGCTACCCGACCGCCACCTGTTTTCTTTAAGAGCGTTTGAGAGATGACGGCTTGAAGCGATTCAGAAAGCATGGCACGAACCATGTCTTTCTCATCGGCAGGAAACACGTCGATAATACGGTCAATTGTTTTTGCTGCAGATGTGGTATGCAGTGTTCCAAACACCAAGTGACCAGTTTCCGCAGCAGTGAGTGCAAGTCGAATGGTTTCGAGGTCACGCATTTCACCGACGAGAATAATATCTGGATCTTCACGCAGTGCAGAGCGTAGCGCTTCATTAAAACCGTGTGTGTCACGATGCACTTCACGCTGGTTAATCAAACACTTTTTGGATTGGTGCACAAATTCAATTGGATCTTCAACGGTTAAAATATGGTCGTAACGGTTGTCGTTAATGTAATCCATCATCGCCGCAAGCGTAGTCGATTTACCTGAACCCGTTGGTCCTGTGACCAAAACAATTCCTCGTGGATAGGCGCAAATGTCTTTGAAAATTTGCCCCATGCCCAAGTCTTCCATAGAAATCACTTGAGAAGGAATGGTACGGAATACCGCGCCAGCGCCACGATTTTGGTTGAATGCGTTGACACGGAAGCGTGCTACACCGGGTACTTCAAATGAGAAATCGGTTTCTAATTTTTCTTCATAATCGCGACGTTGTTTATCATTCATGATGTCGTAGATTAAGCGGTGTACTTCTTTGTGTTCTAAGGCTGGTAAGTTAATACGACGAACTTCACCATCAACACGAATCATCGGTGGCATTCCTGCAGAAAGGTGCAAGTCAGACGCCCCGTTTTTCACTGAAAATGCCAGTAATTCTGTAATATCCATAAATTCCCCGAACGCATTAAAATCGTAATTATTTTGATAGAATAATAAGGCTTTCCTACAGCTTAACCAACAGTTAGCGTGCAAGAAAGTAAAAAAAGATGAATTAACTGAGAAAGCTATACATGATGGGTCTAGAGCAAGCGAGAAATAGTGTCATTCAACAAATTGAACAAGCCTGTGAAGTTGCTCAACGACAATCTAACGAGGTTAAACTTCTGGCTGTTTCCAAAACGCATCCTGCAGAGATTTTGCGAGAAATGTATCAGACTGGTCAGCGAGCATTTGGTGAGAATTACCTGCAAGAAGCATTAGATAAAATCAAAGCGCTGAATGATTTAGACATTGAATGGCATTTTATTGGTCATGTTCAACGCAACAAAACCAAACAGTTGGCTGAACAATTTGCATGGGTGCATGGGGTTGATCGCCTCATTATCGCAGAGCGACTCTCTAATCAACGCACCATTGAACAGGAACCAATCAATATCTGTCTTCAAGTGAATATTGATGCTCAAGAAAGCAAAGATGGTTGTGCGGTTTCAGAGGTCGAAGATTTTGTGGCTCAAATGAGCATATTACCTCGACTTCGATTACGAGGATTAATGGTCATTCCAGCGCCTGGCAATGTAGATGCACTCTATGATGCCAAGACACTTTTTGATCGGATGAAAGAGCATCATGCACATCCTTCTGATTGGGATACCTTAAGTATGGGAATGTCAGGTGATTTACAAGATGCGATTAGTGCTGGATCGACTATGGTTCGAATAGGGACGGCCTTATTTGGGGCGAGAAATTACTCAAAATGATTGGATTCAGTCTGCACTGAACTTTCGGGTTCAGTCACTGTCATTGTAAATACAACTTTTTATGTATAAAAATAAACCAATATATTTCACATAATCATAAAACAGGGAAGGATTAGATGAGTTCGTATTATCAGCTTTTAGAACGAAAAGTGTGTGATGATGGATCAGTAGTGGCTACGTATAAGTCGACCATACATGCTCAAGGTGCATGGAATACGCACGAACAGCATATGGCGCCCGCAACAGGGATTATTTGTGCAGAGTTGGATCACTTCTCAGCTCGGTCTGACCTAAGGATTGGACGTATAAGTTTGGATATTTTGGGCCTGATACCCGCTGGGGAGTTTCAAATTGAAACTCGAATTATTCGACCTGGAAAAACCATTGAGTTGATCGAGTCGACCATGTCTGCACATGGTAAAAGCTGCATTCAGGCACGTACTTGGCGAATGATGATGAGTGATACTCAGGCAGTCGCAGGATTAGAAGATCAAAAAGTTGCTGATCCTGACGAGGGGATCTTATGGGAAGAAATTAGAAATTGGCCTGGAGGCTATATTCAATCACTTGAGGCACGCCGTTTAGATCGACGGGCAGGTAAGGGCATTGTATGGCTAACCAATCCTTATGATATGGTTGAAGGACAAATACATTCAGACTTTGTGAAGTTGATGGGAATGGTCGATACAGCGAATGGAATTGTCACACGACAAGGTTGGCCGTTTAACTATACTTTCCCAAATTTAGATTTACAGATACATCTCTATCGTATGCCAATAGGTAAGTGGCTAGGTCTGGAAACAGTGCAACAATATGGTGATGACGGTATCGGGTTAACTTCATCTATTCTTCATGATCTGAACGGACCTTTTGGACGAGCTGAGCAAATTTTAACTTTAAGAAAACTGGCTTAGATTAAAGCCGTCATTTGACGGCTTCAACTTATTATCATTAACCATTAACCGACAATATTAATGGTACTCGCACCTGCACCTACAGGTTTGACTTGAATCTGTACAGGAATACGTTCATGCATTTCTTGTACATGAGAGATGAGCACGACCTTACGACCTTGGCTTTGTAAATGATCGAGGGCATTCATGACCATATGTAAGGATGCCGGGTCGAGCGTACCAAAGCCTTCATCAATAAACAGTGATTCAAGTTTCATTGAACCTGATGCCATGTTAGCAATCGCTAAAGCAAGGGCTAAAGACACTAAGAAAGTTTCACCACCTGATAAGGACAAGACAGGTCGAACTTCGCTGTTCATATCTAGGTCAATAATGGCCAAACTTAAACTGTCAGGAATACGATGCAACTGATAGCGTGGCGCAAGTGGCTGTAATTGCTGATTGGCATATTCCACCAAAATATCTAAATGGTGTTCTTGAGCAATCTTTTTAAACTTGGTGCCTTCCTTATGCCCAATCAAATCGTAGATACGTCCCCAACGATATTCTTCCGCCTTGATTTGTTCTATTTGGCCTTGATACTTAGCATAGTTGGCTTGATTGGCAGCATTCATACGTAACTGAGTTTCTGTATCAGTGAATGCTTCTTGTTGAGCGAGCTTTTCCGTTTGCAAGTTCGCAAGTTGCTGCTCGAGCATGCTGAGATCATGTTCAGGCTGATGTTTTAAATGGGCTTGATAACGTTCTTCTAAAACTTGCCAAGCGGTTTTGGCATTCTCTAAAAGTTGTCGCTGCGTATTTAACTCATGGCGTATTTGTTGATGTTGGGCTAAATCAATGCTTAACCATGTCGTGATTTGATCTGTGGTCACGGTCGGATGGCTCAGTTGCCATTGCTGAATAGCCTGTTGTACTTGCTGTAATGCCTGTTCAATATGATGTAAATCACTGAGCAACTGCTGCTGTTGTAAATTGGCTGCATTCAGCTGTTGTTCAGCATGTGCAGTTTTATTGCGTTGTGCATGAACTTCATTGGCATGAGTGACAGCAGTTTCCTCTAAATGTTTTTGCCAATCCGCAGCATAACGGTAGCTTTGACCGGCATAGTCTTGGGTCAGTTCCGCAAGTTTCGAGCGTAACATTTTGCCTTGCTCAATCAGTTGTTCAATCTGTTGTGTCAGGCGTTGTTCGTGTTTTTGTGCTGCTTCAAAGCGTAGCGTCATTTTTTCAAGTTCTTGCAGTGCTTGCAGCAGTGATGTCTCTACTTGTTTTTGCGTCGTGAGCAATGCAACACGCTGCTGCAGCTGCTGTTGCAATTCGGCAACCCAATGTATTGGTGTGTCTTGCTGATAGCGAGCAGGCAGTAACTGCACAATAGGTTGAATACCTTGTTCAAGCTGTACACGACGTTGAATATTCAATAGTAATTGCTGTTGTTGCTGCTGATCTTTACGCCATTGCTCAAGCAATTTACTAAGTTCTTGTTCTTGCACCTGTTGTTGTTCAATGTGCGATTGCAGTGTTTGGATCTGCTGCATTATGCGCTGCTGCAACTGAATCGGGTCTGCCGTGTCGAGATTTAAACCCAGATGTTGTAATGCTGCTTGAATATGCTCGAGCTGTTGCTGAGTGAATTGCGTGAGCTGTTCCATACGCTGTTGTTGCTGTTCAAGTAAGGTCTGTACTTTGGATTGCTCAATCTGTGCTTGCTGTACCTCACGATTGACCTGTTCCAATTGTTGACGAGCCTCTTGCAATTGGTGCTCGTGTAGTTGCAATAAACCTTGTTCTAAGCGTTGATGATGGTCTAAAAACGGATGTTCATGGCTACCACAGACCATACACGGTTGATTGGCTTTTAGCTGTTCACGTAACTGCTGCACGTTTTCGCTATGTAATAGACGCTGTGCCTCCAAGATGCTTTGTAGTTGAGTATAAGCAGCTTCTTGTGTGGCTTTTTCGCTCAAGCGTTTTTCAAGGGTCTGTTGAATAATCTGCAGTTGCTTTTGTTGTTCAGCGATTGAGCCTGTCAGGTCGTGTGTTTCGCTGATATGGGTAATGACTTGATCAAGCTGCTGCTGTTGATGTTGCAGTCGTAATACCGTACTTTGCTGATGTTCACGCTGTTGTTGGATGTTTTTTAGCGATTGTGTCAAAGCGTCAAGACTTTCATGTTGAGCCACATAGCTTTGCAGACGTTGTACAATGGTTTGCTGTTGCTGTTCTAAAGTTGCGAAGGATTGTTGTAATAGTTCTGGATCTTGTTGATGAAGCAATTCATATTGCTCGACATAGTGTTGTAGCACTTGCAAAGCACTTTGTGGCTCTTGATCAAAGCCTTGTAAAAATTGGCTTTGGGTTAACTCAAAGTTGATTTGTTGCTGTTTGTTTTGCCAAGCCAATACGCTGGTCTGTTGTTGTTCCACAGCATGTTTTGACGGTTCTAATTCATTGAGAACAAGCTGATCTTTATCTGTACTGAGTTTTTTATACTGTTCAGAAATACTGTGAATGTCATGATCCAACTTTAAGCCTTTTTCAAGATGAGGCTTAATATCCAAACGTTGCTGCTCAAATTGCGCTTGGGCATGTTCATAGGCTTTTAAGCGCTGTTGCTCAGTAGTAGCTTGTTGTTGTAAAGCGACAAACTCAGCTTGAAAGGCGAGTTGTTTTTGTTGCACCTCAAGTTTTTGAGGTTCTAGACGTGCACGCTGTACATATTGCTCACGAATGGCTTGAAATGCATCAAGCTGTTGTAGCAATTGTTGTTGTGCTGCGGATTTATTTACGGCATCAAGCTGAACCTCATAAATCTCTTTTTTGCCATGGACTTCAGCATACAATTGATCACGCTCAAGATACCATTTACGTTCATTTTCAAGCAGCTTTTCTGATTGTGCCAAATGCACGAGTTGTTGTTTTAGCCGCTGATGCTGCTGATTTAAGGCTGCAAGTTGCTCTTCACTCAGAATATCAATATGACCGAGTTGCTTTTCTAAATCAGTACGTTGCTGTTTGATTTCACTAAATTTTTCTGCGGCTTTCTTACTAACCTCACTAAAAATTTGCGAATTGGTTAAATATTCGAGTAAGTCTGCACGTTCATGGTCTTTGGCTTTTAAAAATGCCCCCACTTCAGACTGTGCTAACAGGACTGCACGGGTAAATTGCTCGAAACTCAGCCCAATTAGTTTTTCAATCAGTGGCGTCACTTCCGAGATTTTTTGCGTTAAGGTCGTGCCATCATCTAAACATTGAACAAAGCGCTCGACTTTTAAATTGCCATCAACTTTTTTACGCGCGCGGCTAATGTCCCAACGCGCCAAATAGCGTTTTTGATCAAGCGCAATAAATTCCAGTTCACAAAAGCCTGAGGTGGTGCCGCGACGTAAAATATTCTTGGAATCTTTAATTGAAATGTCTTTGCCACCCACATCTTTGATACTGCCGGCAGCGCCCCGTAAACGTGGGATTTCATCATAGAGCGCTAAACACATAGCATCGAGAATTGTCGACTTTCCTGCACCCGTTTTACCGGTAATGGCAATCAGACCTGCCTGCGCCAATGGGCTATCTTCAAAATGGATGTGTTGTTCACCGGCTAAAGAGGCCAAGTTGTTTAAACTGAGTCGAATAATTTTCATGGCCTGTCCTTAGTGCGCTTGTTGATCCAAATCGTGTTGTGCCGCTTCAAGCAAAGTTAAGAAATCACGCTTCACCGATTCATCCTGCTCATAGCCCATTTTTTCCCAAAGGCTTAAAAATAATTTTTCAGGGGTGGGGGGCGCTAAATCAACTTTGTGACAGGTATCATTTTGCTCAGTTTGTTTTTGATAAATTCGAGCAATACGCAGTAAACGATAACGATTTGGTGGCAGTGCCAGTTCAATCTGCTGACGTAAGTCTACAGGCGGTGGGGCATCTGTCGTATATTCAATTTCTAGAAAATGACGTGCATTGAGATTGTCAATTTCGCCTTTTGGCAGGGCATGTACCGTAGTGATTAATTCAGACAAGGGTTCACGAATTCGAATCAAATCCACGGTACGTGGAATAATGTGCGCTTGATATTGAAAATGATTTTGTTCATCAGCTTCGGGGTCAATGGTGACTTCAACCACTTGATGTTTATAGTTGCGTTCACTAAAAGACAGTGGAATAGGTGAGCCACTGTAGCGAATATGTTCCTGTCCAACTTTTTGCGGTTTATGCAAATGACCGAGTGCTACATAATCAATCACATCATCAAATAATGCAGTGGATAAAGCCTCTTCGTTACCAATCACAATTGGACGTTCGGAATCTGAGGTTTCACCGCCTTGCATATGGGCATGTGACATCAAAATTAAGGCTTGATTGGGTTGTTTACGCGCTTTAGCTTCCGCAATAAGTTGTTGGTGTAAATAGGCAATCGCATTTTGGCTGTTGGTGGTATTTTCATTTAAGCCTGTAATTTCGGCACTGCGTAAATAAGGCAGGGTTAAGCACCAAGCAACGATATTTTTATCAGCATCATAAATAGGTACCAACAAACGATCGAGATCAAATTCACCATCCTGTTTGCCAATAATACCGACCGCTTTGGCATTGAATTTCGCTAGAAAAGGTTCAACCTGTTCAATGCGGTAACCGGAATCATGATTACCTGCGATCATTAAGGTTTGCATATGCGGGGCAATGGCATGGGCATCGGTGAGAAACTGGTATAACTGTTTTTGAGCAGATGATGCAGGATTGACCACATCAAAAATATCACCGGCAATCAGCAGGGCATTCGGTTGTTTTTGTTGAATTTGCGCAAGTAGCCAATTTAAAAATTGTGTGTGTTCATAGTCACGATCATGATTGTGAAAAAATTGCCCCAAATGCCAATCTGAAGTATGAAAAAAACGCACTGCCATTACCGAACCCCAAAACATCTCAATTGTCATCTTATCCAATATCGGACTTTAAAACATCGAAATTTTTAACATCTCTATAAGACAGCTTTTAATCGCTATTTTTTATTCGATTTACTCTTTTTTCGTCTTTTTCTCTTTTTTCTATTTTTGATTCTCGAGTTGATCGAGATTTGCTTATGAGAAGAGGATGCATGCAGTTTAGCTGCTGTTAACGATTGATCTACTTTATGATGAAAAAAAGATTGGATGACTAAGGGTACCAATAGAATGCTTAGCCAAATACTCATATTGATGGGAATTATTTGATAGATATAATTTAAAGAATAGACTGAAACCGTAAAAATGAGTGCAAACCAAGCTTCTGTTTTAGAAATTTGATCTTCTGAAAAACGTTTGATATGGATCAGCGTATTTTGTTTGACATCTGAAAAATAAGAACGCGTGTATTTATTGGGAAAATAGCTGAGAAGCAGCATTAAGTTTTGAAAAAGATATAAAGACGATAAACCGAGTAAAAAATATCGAAATAATAAAATTAAACGCTCAACCCAACGATGCTCAGATGTAATATCGCCCTGTGAATAAAGTTCTATAATTTGATCAATAGACAAAATTAAAATTGAACAACAAGTAAAGAAACTCAGTAGAAAACGGCTTAAATGATGATGCTTAATTTCAAAAAAGGCATGTAAAATCGAATAGAGTAAAAATATTAACAAGATTATTGTGATGAATGTCGATAATACTGTATCAACACCAAGCATCTGTTTTTCGAAAAACCAATAGCAAACTCCAAATGCGAATAAAAAACTAATTCCTTCACCAAAAGGTGTGGTTAAACTCTGATGATGCTCTAGAGAAAAAACTATTAAGTAAGCACCAAGATAGAAATAGACCCAAATTATTAATGGATTCGAGCTATTACTCTGTATAGAAATAAATGAAAGTGCACTCAAAAATAGGCTTAAAATTGAATAAATTAAGATTTTTTCTTTGTTTCTAATGATTTGATAACTTTGATAAAAAACACCACAGAGTAAACTGATGATTGTAAGCGGTATGTGAAATTGATGATTAATAAATGCTTTAATAAAAACAAAGCAATAGCAAACTAATACGATACTGATAAGAAAGCGAGTGAATGGATAATTCAATACATCCCAAAAGTCTGATTTAAAATTTAGACGTTTTTTTAGACTAATTTTATGTTTAATTTTTTCTTTATACATTGGGGCTAGGATTTATTCTGATTGTTATCTCATCTTTATGGATAAAAGTATATTTAGAAAATTTATTAAGTTCAAAAATAAAGCCGACGATTCGAGTGATGTGAAATCGTCGGCCAAAATACTTCAGTCATTCAAATTTAGGCTGCTAAACTAAATTTTTCTGCAAGAAGCATGATTTATAGGTCTCATTGGGGTATAAGGTCACCGTGTATCATTGCGGATGCCGGTGCAATGACTACGCGGTTGCTACTGACCTTGTACCCTATATAACGCATAAGGTTGTGATTCGGTTGACAAGAAAATTAAAAATATTTGATTTATTTTCGGTTATGCTTTGAGACAGGATTTTATCGCGTCTGAGAGTTATGGTTTCTTTAAGAAAATATTTTTTATGGTTCTTTTTACTTTGTTTAGGATTAACGCTGGTTGCAGGTATTTTGGCAGCGTTATTGCCTTCGGCAATTGCAGGAATAGTCACTGCACTTCCATATTTAATAGCGATGATTGTTGTTTTATATAAATTTATTCATCAACAACAACGGGCACCTTCGGATCAAGAACGTAAGAAATTCACATTAGGCTTTACCTTGATTTTTTGGGGCTATAACTTTCTTGGTGTTTTTTTAAGTATTTTATTTTTCTCGAGAAAAGACCCTGAAATTTGGCAGAACTTTTTACTCTATATCCAAAATTCCAGTTTCTTAAGTCTCAGTGCAATTATGATTTTGATGCTGGCGATACCATTATATTTAATTACCTTTTGGTTTTATGGTCCACAAGCGAAGCGCATGGCGAATAAATTGGTGGTAAATAAGTAATCATGAATTGAGCTCAAAGGCATCTTTCACCACGATAGAGTGATCAGATCATAAGAGTACTTCTATGTATCATCCTTGCGTTTTGGTTACTGGTGCAACAGGTTTTATTGGATCTTATTTGGTTGCATATCGGCTAGATCAAGATTATCAAGTGATTGGTTTAAGCCGACAGTCCAATCCAAAAATGAAGCATCCACGTTTGACATGGGTTCAATCTTTCGATGATATCCAACACGCTCAAATTGACTATGTTATTAACTTAGCGGGTGAAAGTATTGGTGATGGTCGCTGGACGCAAAGGCGAAAACAAAAACTCATCGACAGCCGAGTGAATACGACCGATGCATTATTACATTATCTGCTGACCCATCAGCAACATCCCAAGCGAATTATTTCTGGTTCTGCTGTAGGATATTATGGTATTGATCCTGATCAAGTATGGTCAGAAAAAAACAATGAGCAGGGATCATCTCAACCGATCTTTATGTCCGAACTTTGCCAAGAGTGGGAGAGGTCGGCTCTCCAACACAAAAATCAGTTTGATATTAAGGTCATTCGTTTAGGCGTGGTGTTTGGGCATGGCGGAGGAATTTTACAACAATTACTCTTACCGATTCGATTTAATCTGGTAGGTAAAATTGGTTCAGGTCAGCAGCCCTTAGCATGGATTCATATTCAGGACGTGATTCAGGCGATTGAATTTCTGATGTTGAATGACACTCCAAACGAAATTTTTAATTTCGTTGCTCCTGAACAAACGAATCAGGTGTATTTTGTTCGCACCGCAGCAAAAATTTTAAACAAGAAACCGCTTTTAAGTCTGCCTGATTCATTGTTTAAAATCATGTTAGGTGAGCAGTCTCAATTGGTTTTAAATGGACAATACGTTATACCAGAAGCACTTATTCAAGCAGGTTATACATTTCAATATCCAGAACTCAAAATGGCGTTGGAGCAACTACTTCCATCACATTAAACTTGAAACTTCAAAGATGGGTCATAGGGGCTAGGATCAACGAGGGTGGTCTGATTCAGCATGAGTTGTCGTAGTAACTGCGCTGCAGCTGGGCCCATGCATAAACCATTTCTAAAATGACCAAAATTCGCCCATAAGTTTTTCATTTCAGGCATTAAACCGATATATGGAATTCCATCAGGTGAGCTAGGTCTCAAGCCTGCCCATTGTTGCACAATCGGGAAATTTTTAAGTTCAGGTATGAGTTGAATGCATGCTTGGTAAATGGATTGTTGTGTTTTCAAATTTGGGCGATGTTCAAAACCTAATTCTGCCATACTGGAACCACAGACGATATGGCCATCTCGACGTGGAATCATATACATGACCTTGTACATACACATCGTGGGTAGCCAGTTTTCAGGGGTTTTGAATAGGATCATCTGCCCCTGAACAGGTTGAACAGGGATATTGAAATCGAGTTGTGATGCCCAATGTGCCGACCAAGCTCCAGTAGCGATAACATACTGATCAGCTTTAATTTGATGTTGATCATGCAGAACAATGGATTGCACTTGCTGATTTTGAATCAGTAATTTTTCTACCCACTTATGCTCGATAATCTTTACTTTTGAATGTGATTTAAGATAAGTCAGAATAGACTTTAAAAGACGAGGATTACGAACATTAGACAATTGTGGAAAATGCAAAGCCTGCTTGAAAGTATTAGAAACTCGTGGATTCAGATTTCTTAATTGAGTCTCGTCGAGTAAATTGCAATGCTGCATCGGCTCGTTATATTGCGCCTTATAACTGAGTCCAATCTCAAAATCATCTTCATCAAAAATTAACATACCTGAATCGTGAATTTCGAAATCAATGCCACTCCATGGTTGAATTTTTTGATTCCAAGATTGATATAACGATTTACCATGTTGTGCCAATTGATTGACTGCTTTGGGATAACGCCAAGGATACATAGGTGACAAAATACCACCACCTGCCCAAGATGCAGCTTTAGCTGCTTGTTTTTGATCAATGAGGGTAATTTCACAACCTTGTTCGAGTAATTCAAGCGCTGTTAGTAAGCCGCTAATTCCACATCCAATGATGGCAACGTGCATTTTTATCCACCTTCAAAATGACGGGGTGTATTAGACCATATTCAAGCTCTAATCGTGCAAATAATCTCAATGATGTAAAGAGATCGATGAGATGTAAGATGTTAAATGAGTGAGTTAAAAGTTAGGTCTCGAATACAATGATAATGATTTTAGTAGAAAAAAAGCGCTTTATGGAAAAGCGCTTTTGATTCAATAGTGTATTACAGATCTTTAAGCATTTTTGCAGCATCTTCAGCAAAATAGGTCCAAATTCCATCTGCACCAGAACGACGACAGCTCATCAGTGATTCTAAAATCACACTTTCAGAAAGCCAGCCGTTTTGGATTGCTGCTGCCAACATGGCATATTCACCACTCACTTGATAAACAAATGTTGGAATGCCAAATGTGTCTTTAACTTCACGTACAATATCTAGATATGGCATCCCTGGTTTTACGATCACCATGTCTGCACCTTCTTGAATATCTAGTGCAATTTCGTGAAGAGCTTCAGCTCGGTTTCCTACATCCATTTGGTAGTTATACTTATTACCACCTTTTAAATTAGATGCTGAACCCACTGCATCACGGAAAGGACCATAGAAGCTTGATGCATATTTGGCAGAATAAGCCATGATATTGGTATAAATATGACCATTTGCTTCAAATGCTTGACGAATCGCAGCAATACGACCATCCATCATATCACTCGGTGCGAAAACATCGGCTCCTGCTTCTGCATGGCTTAAACCTTGTTTAATCAGACACTCAACAGTTTCATCATTCAGGACATAACCTGTTTCATCGATGATGCCATCCTGACCATGTGTTGTATAAGGGTCTAAAGCGCCATCAGTGATGAGTACCATTTCTGGTAATTCTTTTTTTAGAAGACGGACAGTGCTTTGAACTAAACCATCATCTTTCCATGCTGCTTCAGCAGTTAAACTTTTGTCTTCTTGTGGGGTAACTGGGAATAAAGCTAATTTAGATACACCTAATTCTAAAAGTTTTTCAGCTTTGTTTAACAACAAATCAGCTGAAAGACGGTGAATATTTGGCATACTAGGTATTTCTTGGGTTTGATTTTGACCTGGTAGAACAAATACCGGATAAATGAGATGTTCAGCAGAAAGATGTGTTTCTCTCACCATCGCTCTGAGTTTGTCATTTTTTCGAATACGGCGCATGCGTGTTGCAGGAAAAGCAGGGCGATTAAACGTATAAGTCATCACAATCTCGATGTTTGGTATTTTACTTGGGTCTAATTGTAGCCCCCTTAAGGCGGTTTTTGGGAAAATGCTGATGGTTTTTTCTCATGATGTTAATTTGAGTTTTGTATGAACGATTCCCAAAAAAAATGGATGGGTAACCTCCATTTAGGTGCTAAACCTGATCTTGAAGTGGTATTAAATCAACTCACTCAAGTATTTAATACCTCTCCTTATTTCGCTTATAACGAAATGCAAATGCGTGTCGTAGAAGGTGAAATCCAAGGCTATATTGAGATGAAACCTAATCTCATTGGTAATATTTCTTTCCAAATTTTGCATGGCGGTGTAGCGGCAACATTACTTGATAGTATTGGCGGGATTGTTGCAATGGGCGAGCTTTACAAGCGTGCAGAGCCTGATATGTTGCCTGAAACTTTAAAGAAAGTTTCACGTTTAGCAACAGTGGATATGCGAGTGGATTATTTATCACCAGGGCGCGGAAAGTATTTTATTGCCACTGCTGAAGTCCTACGCATGGGTCGCAAAGGTTGTACGATGCGCATGAATATGGTGAATGATGAAGGTAAAGCAATTGCAACAGGTATTGCTTCATACGCATATTGAAAAATCTATGTATCTCTTATAAAAAACCGCCCTTGTAGGCGGTTTTTTATACTAAATATCTGATCTTGAACGTTTTAAAGCACTATTCCATTGATGTAAATGGAATTGACGTTGATCTTCAGACATTTTTGGCTCAAAAGCTCTTTCCAATTTCCATGATGCCGCAATATCAGATGGATCTTTAAATACACCTGCAGTTAAACCTGCCATTGCCGCAGCCCCCCAAGCCGTTGACTCCAAAAGTTGCGGTCTTAACACAGGAACATTCAGTAAGTCGGCTTGAAACTGCATTAGCATATCATTTTGACTCGCACCACCATCTACACGCAATTCTTTTAAAGGGTTTCGAATATCAGATTGCATGGCATTCAAAACGTCAGCGACTTGAAATGCGATTGATTCGAGAGCTGCTCGCGCAATATGTGCTTTATTTGTCCCTCTAGACATACCGCATAATAATGCGCGGGCATCCGTATCCCAATGAGGTGCTCCTAAGCCTGTAAAGGCAGGAACTAGTATGACACCATCGGTACTGTTAACTTGACACGCCAATTGTTCAACTTCTTGGCTACTTTGAATAATTCCAAGTCCATCACGTAACCATTGTACAATTGCACCAGCCATAAAAACACTACCTTCAAGCGCATACGAGGTGTGTTCTTTGCATTGCCAAGCTAAAGTGGAGAGGAGTTGATTTTGACTCAGTTGAATTTGATCACCTGTATTGAATAACATAAAGCAGCCAGTACCATAGGTGTTTTTAGCTGAGCCTACGTCAAAACATGATTGACCAAATAACGCTGATTGTTGATCACCTAGAATCCCTGTAATTGGAATTTCTGCACCTAAGAGACCTTTGGCTGTATTGGAAATATAGCAATCAGAAGCCACGATTTTGGGTAGTATTGCTTTTGGGATATTAAATAGTGCGAGTAATTCGTCATCCCATTGCTGGGTATGCAAATTCATTAACATGGTTCTTGAAGCATTCGAGACTTCAATCACGTGTTCAGCACCTTGAGTGAGATTCCAAACTAACCAGCTATCAATGGTTCCAAAAGCCACTTCGCCTTGTTCCGCACGAGCTCTTAAACCATCAATATTTTCAAGTAACCACACTAATTTTCCAGCACTGAAATAAGGATCAATGCGGAGTCCTGTGGTGTAATTTATCTTGTTTTGTAAGTCTTGTTGAATGAGGGAATTACACCAATCACTTGCTCTGCGATCTTGCCAAATAATCGCAGGGGCTAGAGGTTCACCAGTTTTTTTATCCCAAATCACTGTCGTTTCGCGTTGATTGGTTAGGCCTAAAGCTTTGATATCTTTAGGCAGTAATCGCGCATCAGCAATTGCTTGCTGCACTACTGCGATTTGTGAACTCCAAATTTCTTGTGCATTTTGCTCTACCCAGCCTGACTGTGGTGTTCGTATTTTAGTTTCTCTTTGAGCTGTTGCATGAACGTTTCCATGTTCATCAAAAATGATCGCACGACTTGACGTCGTCCCTTGATCCAGTGCAAGTAAATAACTCATAAAATATGCAATTTTGAACTTGAAAAAAGGGATTTTATCTCAATTATTGAAATAAGCGCATGTGTATGTGTAATTGTTGTGAAATTTGAGGTCGTATTTTCAAACTTTTATGCTATGATTGCGTTGTACTTTGGGGATGTTCCTGGCTTCGACGCTGGTGATGAAACTCATAGATGCATGCCGAGAGCGCATTTTCTCTCGTAAATAAAATTTGCATTTTAAATAGTCGCAAACGACGAATCTTACGCTCTAGCTGCTTAAGGGCAGCTTGTCCGCATCTCTGAATACTTGTGGTTAGAGATCCCGACTGAAGCGCACGCACACAAGTCCGTATAACATCAAGCCTTGGGGTGTTGTACTAAACTTAAAGGATCGCTCTCTTAACCCTGTTCGTCGGGTCTTTGAGGGTTAAAGCAATAGACGATATCTAAGCATGTAGTAATCTCGAGTGTAGTGCTTGCGGACGCGGGTTCGACTCCCGCCATCTCCACCAAAATTCTTGTTATAAATCAGCCACTTTTTAAAGTGGCTTTTTTATTTGCCACATTTAGCGCCACATTATAAGAGCTATAATTACCCAAAAGTTCATTTTGTATATATATCAGTCTTGGTGATTTGATGATTTTTTGTGCCAGTGAAGGCGGTGTCTAAAAAATAAGCCTTAATATAAGTTCTTAATTATGGCAAAGTGATGCCATTCTAAAATAATGAATTTTGGTTGATTTTAAACATGACCCAAGTGCAACTCCAACAACTGCAAAAACAACTCTGGAACATCGCAAATACCTTACGTGGGAAAATGGGAGCGGATGAGTTCCGTGATTACATCTTGGGTTTTATCTTCTTTAAATACTTATCTGAAAAATCAGTCAACTTTGCCAATGAACTACTCGACGGCGAAGACATTAGTTTTTTAGAGCTAGATGAAAATAATGCCGAGCATGTACCGTATATCGAAGTTATTAAAAAGAATGCCATTAGCGAAGTCGGTTATGCACTCACACCAAAGCAATTGTTCCATACACTAGCTGAACGTGGTCGTCAGGGTGAGTTTATTCTGGATGATCTCACAGCCACTTTAAAAGCTATTGAACAAAGCACTTTAGGCTCAGACTCAGCAGATGACTTTGCCAACCTGTTTGAAGATATGGATCTCAACTCAAGTAAGTTGGGGAATACGGCGAGTGATCGTAATGAGTTAGTGGCAAAAGTCCTTAGTCATTTAGATGATATTGATTTTGATATTTCCAATACTGAAGCCGATGTATTGGGTGATGCCTATGAATACCTGATTGGTGAGTTTGCGTCTGGTGCAGGCAAGAAAGCAGGTGAGTTCTATACACCGCAATCGGTTTCGACCTTGCTTGCCAAGATCGTGACACAAGGTAAAGAGCGTTTACGTTCAGTCTATGACCCGACTTGTGGTTCAGGTTCACTGCTTTTACGTGTGAAGCGTGAAGTGAAAGATGTAGACATGATTTACGGTCAAGAGATGAACCGTACCACTTACAACTTGGCACGTATGAACATGATTCTGCATGATGTGCATTTTGCCAAGTTTGACATTAAGCAAGAAGATACTTTAATCCGTCCTCAGCATCTGGATAAACGTTTTGACGCCGTAGTAGCGAATCCGCCATTTTCTGCAAAGTGGTCAGCCGATCCGCTATTTTTACAAGATGAGCGTTTTAGCAGTTACGGCAAGCTTGCACCAAGTTCAAAAGCGGATATGGCATTTGTTCAGCACATGCTTCATCACTTAGATGAAAACGGTACGATGGCAGTCGTCTTACCCCACGGCGTTTTATTCCGTGGTTCAAGTGAAGGTGTGATTCGTCAGTACTTGATTGAGCAGATGAATGTGATTGATACCATCATTGGTCTACCTGCCAATATTTTCTATGGTACTTCTATTCCGACCTGTATTTTGGTGCTGAAAAAAGACCGTGAGCATAAAGACAATATTCTGTTTATTGATGCCAGCAATGAGTTTGAAAAGCAAAAGACCCAGAACAAGTTATTGTCTGAGCATTTAGACAATATTATTGCTGCGTTTGAAAACCGTCAGAATATTGAGAAATATGCCAAAGTTGCCACTTTACAGGAAGTGAAAGACAACGACTTTAATTTAAACATTCCACGTTATGTGGATACCTTTGAAGCGGAAGCTGAGATTGATTTAGATGCGATTGCGAAACAGCTTCAAGCTTTAGAAGTCGAAAGCCAAAAAACTGATGCGGTGATTGCAGGATTCTGTAAAGAGTTAGGCATTGATTCACCATTTGCGGAGGTGAAGTAATGGCTACGCCTAAATTACGGTTTAAAGAGTTTAATGGGGATTGGAAAAGTTCACTATTAGGTGAATTGATAGGGATTTCATCGGCTTCCCGTGTTTTTAAGGATCAATGGCAAGAGTCAGGTGTTCCTTTTTATAGAACAAGTGATGTTGTTTCCTTTTTTAAGGGTAAAGAAAATGAAAAAGCATTTATTTCTCTAGAGCTATTTGAAGAACTTGCTAAAAAGTCAGGAAAAATTCAAAAGGATGATTTGTTAGTCACAGGTGGTGGAACAATTGGTATTCCATATCTAGTACCTAATAATGAACCTCTATACTTTAAAGATGCTGATTTACTTTGGTTAAAGTCATCAGGAATTATTAAAGGATCATTTCTTTATAATTTTCTTGTAAGTCCTAAATTTAGAGAGTATTTAAAGAGCATTTCCCATACAGGGACAATTTCTCATTTTACGATTGAGCAGGCAAAGGCAACTCCCTTCAATTACCCATCTAAACAAGAACAAACCAAAATCGCTTCTTTCCTTTCTGCAGTGGATGAAAAGATTAGTCAACTGACCCAAAAACACGAACTGCTGAGTCAATATAAACAGGGTATGATGCAAAAGCTGTTTAGTCAGCAGATTCGTTTTAAAGCGGATGATGGGAGTGAGTTTGGGGAGTGGGAAGATAAGCCATTAAATGAAATTGCATCTAAGCAATCAGGTAAGAATAAAGATGGAAATATTACAGAGGTTTTAACCAATTCTGCTACTCAAGGTATTATTAAACAAAGTGATTATTTCGAGCGAGAGATCGTTACTGAATCAAATTTGAATGGTTATTTCATCGTGAACCTAGATGATTTTGTTTATAACCCACGTATTTCTGTTCATGCACCAGTTGGACCTGTAAAACGTAATAAAAAATGTTTAGGTGTAATGTCACCTTTGTATACAGTTTTCACAATTAGCGAAGGTAATCTTCAATTTCTAGAATACTTTTTTGAAAGCAACTTTTGGCACGATTATGTCAAAAGTGTAGCTAATTCAGGTGCAAGACATGACCGAATGAACATTACAAATAAAGACTTTTTTGATATGCCTGTTCTTTATCCTTGTCTAGAAGAACAAACCAAAATCGCTAATTTCCTCTCTGGCATCGACCAAAAAATTGAAGTGGTGGCACAGCAAATTGAACAAGCCAAACAGTGGAAGAAAGGCTTGTTACAGCAGATGTTTGTGTAGAGGGATCTTATGTCTGAATGGCTGTTTCCTGTTAATCCTGCAATTTATGATATAGATCGTGCTTATCATGATGCACATCAAATATGTTGGGCAAAATACGATTTTGAATTCCAAATTAATGACATACTATTTTTATATGTGACTGAACCAATAGGAAAAATCCAATATCAATATCAAGTTATTGGTTTTATAGGTCACTCTGACTTGCCAGAAAAAGATAGAGAATATTGGTTAGATCAAAAAGAATTAGATGCATATAAAGGTGATTACTTTCTAATTCAACCAATTAAAAAAGTTGAGAAATCATCACTGTCTAGACGATATTTAGCCGAATTAGGTCTAATCACACCAAAAGATACTTTGCAGTCGCATAAGACCACTAAATTTGTGAAAGGTAAATCTTTAGATAAGGTTGAAGCACATAAAAAATTGCTTAGTTATATTGCTGACCAGTTTAGTAATGTTGAAGAGACCAACTATCCTGATGAAGCAGGTGTCAATAGCCCCAAATTTTTTGAAGGCAAAAAGATAACTGTCACTGTAAATGGCTATGAGAGATGCCCTAAAGCGAGAGCTGAATGTATTGCCATTTATGGGACTCGTTGCTATGTCTGTGGCATGAGCTTTGAACATACCTATGGCGCATTTGCTAAAGATTTTATCCATGTACATCATATTGAGCCGTTATATACGATTGGTGAGGAGTATGAAGTAGATCCTAAAGAAGATCTAAGACCAGTCTGCCCAAATTGTCATGCAATGCTGCATAAAACCGAAAATGGTATTCCAATGACAATTAAAAGATTAAAACTTTTATACAGTGTTTCTTTAAGCAATCCGCTTAGACAAATTTTTGATGATGAATGAAAAAAGTTAATACAGAATCCGTGTGGTAGAAAAATGCTTGTTACAGCAGATGTGTGTTTAAAGCATTTCAATTTGAATCACCATTCATGTTTACGGACAGTATCTCTCTTGAATAAACATGAATGGGCTTGTTATACGGTTTTATAGAATTTTTGGTATTTCATCAAAAAGTTTGAAAGGAAAATAAAGATGTGGTTTTTATGGGGAATTATTATTGCCCTATGTGCAGTACTATTATGGTACCGCACAAGAATTGTGATTAAAACAAAAGGACGTTACTCACCTGTGAAATTTTGGATGGTGAGGTAGCAAGTCTTTAGGTTGAAATTTTTCTTAGGTCCACAACTAAAGAAGCTTAAAAATGAAGGGGAAAAAGTTTATGTGACCCCAGAATTAATCTGCTATTTAGAAAGCTTACTTCCTATACGGTTTGAAGCCTTAAAAGGGTTTAACGGTATTGATGAAGTCTTAATGTATCTCGTGATTTTGGATATCCCAAATGAGAAAAAAGGTGAGTTCATTGAACTGTATAAACACTATCAGAAGGTGTATGACAGTGAAAAAGCGTTAACGATAGATTATTATTTTTATGACGTTAAAAATGAATATCACATGAACAGAAATGAAGCGATGTCTTTCTACTATCTCAATAAAAAATTGGGTAGGTATGAAAATTTCAAAAAACATTCAAATTACATCGTTGTAGAGCCTCATCCTATTTTTTAAGTCAGTAAGTAAGATATCAGCACGATCAGCAGATGGTTGTTAATCCAAATCCTCCATAAGAAGACTTATACTTTTCAACTCCATGTGTGCTTGTGGGGGATGTTTTGATCTTAAATTGAGCACTCAAAATTTATACTACCTAAAGTAGTCTTGTCTAAAAATACCTGAAAAGTAAAATATTGTGCAAAATAAAGGCTTAAGTTAGGTGAATAACATATTCACAGTCTTGTTAACTTGAAACACGCCTCTTTGTTGGTTTCCAAGGATTAATCTAAGTTAAAGATTGGGTAAATAATAATTTGGGGTAGTCATGATGTTAGATTGGCAAAAATGGAAGTATGAAAATCGCTACAAAATTCAGCATATCGTTGGGTATGAAGAAAAGTTTGTCGACGAAATTTTAAGCCAAATCCCTGGGATTACACCCGATGATGTTGTTGCTCAGTTCCCATTCAAGGACAGTAAAGCCGGTAATCGTTATATCGATTTCATGATTATCAATGAAACGAAGGGCTACAAACTACCGATTGAATTAGATGGCTATGCCAAACTCAATAACAAAGGTTATGAAAAGTTTAATGACTTTCTAGAACGTCAAAATGACCTCATTCAACAGTTTGGTATTGTGTTGCGTTATACGAATAAAAAAGCATTTAACCAACAGCAACAAGTCATTTCTGAAATACGTCAAGCTTTAAAAACACAAGCAAATCGACAAATTACTGATGCGTTAAAGCAAGAACAGCTCCAACGTCTCATTCAAGAATATGAGGCAAAAATTGCAGAGTATGAAAAACTTCGAGTCAAAGAGCATCACGATCCATCCGTAGATATGACGAATGAGTTGAGCGAAGTTCGTAGTGGTCTCAATGTATTTAAGCAAAACCATATGCAAGAGCTCGAGAAAGTTCGGAAAGAACTCTCAGATATGAAAGGTCGGCAAGATGAACATTTGGGGTCAATCAAGAAAGAAATTCGTAAGTATTTAATGGTTGGTGCTGGTGTGGTGGCTTCAATTGCACTTGGCGCAGTCGTTTATATCCAATCAAAAACATCAGTACCGAATACAGATGTTCATGTACTTAAAACAGAGACTGAATTCTCAGATCAGCCAATCTCTTTCAGTAGTGGTCATAGTCAGTCTTATACAGAAGCATCACAAGCCATTCATCATATTGGTGAAAATAAAGTCGTTTGTGGGCAGGTTGCACAGTATAAAAAATTCTCTAAAGGAGTATATTTGAATTTTGAGCGACCTTATCCTAAAGCGACTTTTACAGTTGTGATTTGGAACAATAATGCTCATATCAGTCAACAGCTTCAAAATGTAGAAAATAATACACTTTGTGTTAAAGGGTTGATTGAGGAGTACAAAGGAAAGCCACAAATAATTCTAAACTCACTCAATCAAATAATTTAAAGAGAAAAGAAATGTTTGAGTTTGCTGTTGGATTTGCAATTTTGGTAGCGGTCATCATTGTTCTAAGTATTTGTAATTTCTTTTCAGAGACATATCAGGAGCTGAAAGAAAAAGAACAATACGATCTTGAGCAAAAGAAAAAACAAGATGCATTGAATCTAGAAGCACAAAGACAGAAGGCTGAACAAGAGCTAGAAGCACAGAGAAAGAAGGATGAACTAGAGTTAGAGCTAAGAAGGCAAGCAGGACTTGAGCCTATATACCAAGAGCAAATGCGTAAGATAAAGCAATATAAAGTTATTATTGCTTGTTTAAGTGCTTTCATCGTTTTGATGCTAGGTTACTTGATAGTGCCAAAGAATGATTCGACACGAGAAACGATTTATGGTGTTTCTTCTAAGGTGGATGAAATGAATACGCCAATACAAGACGCCTCATTAAGTAGTCAGGAAGATCAAAACTTACCTAAAAGATTTACGCCATTGTTAACGAATGAAAGACTAGCAGAAATTAAACTAGTTCAAACTCAACCTTCTAATGAATCAAGAGAGATCGTTGAGCCAGTTATCGAAAATCCATTTGAAGGGAATACGAGCAATACAAAGACCATGAAATCGGATCAGATTTCGGTATATGAAGCTAGGTCACATATTGGAGACAATATGACAGTCTGTGGTGAGGTAAGTCAAATTTCACAAACATCAAAAGCAACCTATATGAACTTTGGTGGACAATATCCAAAACATAAATTCAGTGCGGTAATTTGGTCAAATAACATCATGCCAGCATCAGAGGGTAACAATATTTGTATCACTGGCTTAATCGAAAGCTATAAGGGTACTCCTCAAATTGTTATTAGCTCTATAGAAAATCAAATTTCACATCATTAAATGTATCAGGGAGTAGAGCATGTTTAAAAAAATTTTAGCGACGTCTATTTTGGCTATAGCAAGTGTTAGTGCTACAGCTCAGGAAGTTAAAATTGAGGCCATTAAAGCACCATTTCATGTTGGTAAATCAGTGATGGCATGTGGTCAATTGGCTGAAGTCAAACACTTTGACAATCGCCATTACTTGAATCTTGATAGAACGTACCCGAATCAAACACTTACGTTGTTAGTTTGGGACAATAACTATAAATGGTTTGAAGAGCGTTTTGGGCGTATTGATGGCATGGTGGGCAAGCGTTTTTGTGCTCGAGGAGCGATTGAAGAATACAAAAACAATCTGCAAATGAAGGTGAATAATCCTCAATTTTTACGCTTGATGAAATAGAAAAAAAGCTAATGTTTAGACATCAGCTCTTATTAGTTTATAGAGTTGCATAATAAGCTTTGAGGGAAGCAGTATCAAAATAGGGTCTACACCCAGGATTACCATGTTGAGTAGGATCATTGGAAGATTTCATTCTGATGGTCCCTTGGTTGGTATTCTTGAAGAACTAAAAATAAATTTGCATTTAGATAATTAAGTAAATATTAGGGTATAGGGTATGTCACAAAGCGAAGTACAACTTGAAAATGAACTCATAGCACAACTAGAACGCTTAGGGTTTGGTAGAGTTGTTATCAGGGATGAAGCTCAGCTTTTGGCTAACCTCAAGTCTCAAATCGAAAAAGCTAACGGACTATTACCACTGTCTGAAGCAGAGTGGAAACAAGTCATTAGCTTTTTAAATAACGGCACAGTATTTGAACGTGCTAAAAAGCTTCGTGATCAATTTCCTATAAAATTTGATGATGGCACAAGTAAGCATATTTACTTCTTATCTGATGATCCAAATCAAAACAGCTATCAAGTCACCAATCAAATCACGGTTGATCATCGAGATCATAATGGGCGTACTAGTCGCTTTGATGTCACGCTCTTAGTCAATGGTTTACCTGTGGTACAAGTTGAGCTGAAAAAGCGAGGCATGGAGATTGCTGAAGCATTTAATCAGACTCAACGATATACCAGAGAAGCTTATTGGGCAGGGCAAGGCTTATTTCGCTTTATTCAGCTCTTTATTATCAGCAACGGCGCAAATACGCGTTACTACTCTAATGGCACAAATCATATTGATTTCACCTTCCCTTGGGCGGATATCAAGAACCAACATATCAATGAAGTGGTCGACTTTGCTGATGTATTTCTAAATAAACAGCACCTCACCAAAATGCTGACACAGTTTATGGTCATCCATGAGACATCTAAAGAACTCATGGTTTTACGCCCGTATCAAATTTACGCCGTAGAGAAGATTGTAGAGCAGGTTAGAAATACCAAGCAGAACGGCTATATTTGGCATACGACGGGTTCAGGTAAAACACTGACCTCATTTAAAGCCAGTCAAATCATCATGCAGATGCCTGATGTGGAAAAGGTTTTATTTGTTGTAGACCGTAATGATCTAGATACGCAAACAGCAAGGGAATTTAATGCCTTTAAAGCTGAAAGCGTAGATAGTACAGATAACACATCAACCTTGGTCAATCAGCTTGATCAACGTCACGATAAGCTCATTGTCACCACGATCCAAAAGCTCAATAAAGCAATCAGTACAGACCGCTACTTAGAATATATTGATTACCTCAAAGAGAAAAAAGTCGTTTTTATCTTTGATGAGTGTCATCGAAGCCAATTTGGTGAAACCCATCAAAATATTAAAAAGTTCTTTAAAAATGCTCAGATGTTTGGCTTCACAGGAACGCCAATCTTTGAAGAAAACAGCTTATCTAAAGCAGGTTTAAAACTCACGACAGACTATTTGTTTAATGAGTGCCTACATAAGTACGTCATTGTTGATGCTATTCGTGACCGTAACGTGTTGCAGTTCCAGATTGATTATCGTGGCAAGTACACGGCGAAAGGTATGCAGGCCAATGATCAATACGATGAAGATGTAGAAGGTATTGATACCAAAGAGCTGTATGACAATCCAAAGCGTTTGGAAATGATTGCTCGTTATATCGTGAATACACACGACAAGAAAACCAAAGATCGTGAATTTACGGCAATGTTCTGTGTTAGCTCCGTGGATACTTTGACTCAATACTATGAGCTATTTGAAAAAGTCCAAGCGGAAAAGAAAATTGAGGATGAAGAGCAAGGTCGATTATTTAAGCCTTTAACCATTGCAACGATCTTTTCATATTCAGCCAATGAAGCTGTACCTGTAGAGGGGCACAATGGGCTGATAGATGAAGAGAGTGCTGATATCCCATCACAAGTGAATCAATCAAGTAGAGATAAGCTAGACCGTTATATCGCTCAATATAATGAAAACTTTGGCACAAACTTTAACTCTGGTGATCGCTTCTATGCGTATTACCGTGATATTGCTGACCGAGTGAAGAAAAAGCAGATTGATATTCTGCTTGTGGTCAATATGTTCTTAACAGGCTTTGACTCAAAACCATTAAATACGCTGTATGTAGACAAGAATCTTAAATATCATGGCTTGATTCAGGCTTTTTCACGCACCAATCGAGTATTCAATGATAAGAAGTCTTTTGGCAATATCGTGTGTTTCCGTAATCTAAAACAAGCAACTGATGAAGCTTTGGCACTATTTTCAAATAAAGATGCTAAGAAAATTGTCCTAGTTCCGAGCTTTGATGAAATCAAAAAAGATTATGAGGATGCTGTCGCTAAGCTATTGGCTTTGACACCAGGCTATAAGTCCGTTGATACGCTGATCACAGAAGAAGCTCAATTAGAGTTTATTAATGCATTCCGTGAGGTGATGCGTTATAACGCTCAATTACAGACTTTTGTGGATTATGACCAAGATACCACGGCGTTAGATAAACAACATTTTGCGAATTTTGCGTCCAAGTATAGTGACCTATGCCGTGACGTCAGAAAGACCACAAAAAAAGAAAAAGTCTCTGTATTAGATGATGTCGATTTCCAACTTGATTTATTGCACAGTGATCGTATCAATGTGGGGTATATCCTGAATCTGCTCCAGATGATGGTCAATGCTGATACGGATGAAAAACGTCAGAAGTATAAAGCTCAGATCCATGATCTTATTGGTGGGGAGGTAACTCTACATGACAAGCAAGAACTGATTAATAAGTTCATCGAGGAAAACATGCCAAAAATGCTCAATGGGCAAAGTGTCAAAGATGCCTTTGCAGAGTATTGGGATGTGCAGAAAGAACAGGCATACCAGCATTTGTGTGAACAAGAAAATCTAAAGCCTGAAGTAATGAAAACAGTTTTGGATAATTATGAGTTCACTAAGCGTTTACCGAGAAAAGAAGAACTTAAAGACTTGCCAAACTTTAAAGTGAAGTTGTTTGAACGGGAAATTGTCTTTAATCACTTATGGATTAAAACAAAGCAATTTATTCAAATATACTACAGTGGTTTTTAAAAAACTGCATGAGTATGAATAACCTTTACTTTAATTTTGCCATTTGAATTTTATTAGAAGCACCATTTATCCATTTTGCATATCTATTTAGTAACATATCCAGACTATGACCAAGTTGTGCAGCCACGAAAAATGGATCACAACCATTCATTAACATATATGTTGCATATGTATGTCTAGTATTATATGCAACCCGATGTCTAATGTTGCAAGCTTTGAGAGCTTTATTAAACCTCATACGTGGAGGTTTTTCATTGTAAAATCGCTTAAATGTAGTTGGACAGATGAGTAAGTAATCAGACTCAATATTGTATTTTTTTTTGAATTTTTTTAAATTATGCACAGCTTCAATCGCTTTATCATGTAGATCGACAATTCTCGCTACTGAGGTTTTCGTGGTTCTTTTTTCATGACCTCTAACTAAGCTTTTAGAAACATGAAAAATATTGTCTTTAAAACAAAAGTCTGATTCTCGCAGAGCAAATAATTCTGATGGTCTGCAGCCCGTATAGAAAGCTAATTGATAATACCAATAATATAACTCTTCTCTACCGGTTAAATTTTGGGCCATCCAATCAAGAATTTTTTTTACTTCTGCCTCATTGAAAGGGTCAGGTATTGATTTTTGAATTTTTTTATTACTGATTCTATCTAATGGATTTTCACTTATTAACTCCTTTTCCATAGCTAGTCTGAAGATTCCTCTTAATGGAGTAAGACAGTTATTATGGTTTTTATTTGATGTAAAATTTCTAGAAATTATTGCTGATCTAATATCATTTACTTTAATAGTAGATATATCTTTACTTGAAAAAATATCTAACCAATGTGTATTAATGATTTTTTGATATCCCATTTTAGTATCATTATTAGCTTCACAATTGATTAAATATTCTTTCGCAAGGTTGATAAACAGATACTCTTCATTGTGAACTAAAGACTTATTATCTTTATTTAGATGTCTAATGTTATCTATATCTAATTCTGTAAGAATACCAAGTTTATCTTTTTCAATTAGTCCTGCTCTGAGTGAAGCTGCTTTCTTTAAATTCGTTGATGTTGGATATAAGTTTAACTGTAGATATATACGTTTGCCTGAACGAGAAAAATTAATCTCAATTGAGTTAGCGCGGACTCTAACACCTCTTGGCTGCTTTTCATGTTTCATTTACCGATACCTATATAATTACTTAGTACTAGTTAATTGGACAACTGCTAATTTCGTTGCAACTGATGCTTTGAAATTGGAATCGTTGTGTAAATTTTTACAAGCTCCTTTTCTTTTCTTAGCAATAGTTTCACAGTTAATACTCGAAATTAATTCGTCAGCTTTCTGAGATTGTTCATTCATCCATTTATAAAACCCTTGAAGTGAGTAATAGAATATTTTGCCTTCTTTTATCCAGACTCTGTTTTCGGGCCATTTTTTTCGACGCGATCTTAATTTGTTGGCTGGTATACCAGTTAGTTCAGAGAATTTTGTATCACTTACCCAATCGATTCCGAAATTTGTATCATTAACTTTAATATTCATTTTGTTCCTTTCATTAAGGTCTTCAATTTGACCATCTATGGAAAGAAACATATCAAATAAAAAAAAATAAAAAGTTGTTTGATGGGATTTTTAAAAAAATTCCAAAATTAATTAAAAATAATTTTTCAAAATATTATAAGCCATTGTATTTATTGGTAATAATATTTTATTTTTTTAAGTAATCACTTAGATATATGTTTCATCTAAAGTATTTGTACAAATGGCATTTATTTCATAAATACCCTTTTATTTCCAAATTACATTAGCTAAATTTTATTAAAATATTGTTTTAATTGTAAAAATTATAGAAATTTGGTTTCTCTAACTCATCTATCAATTGTGTTGCTGAATTATTCGAAAGATCATTTCCAGTTACACTTGCATAGTCTCTATGGCTAGTCATGTCTGAACCTTTATATAATAAATGTTGATACCAATAATTGTTTAATAGCTACTATTTAAGTAGTAATATTAAATATCAAATTAAATAGATGAATATTTAAATAAATAGTATTTTTTACCACTTAAGTGGTAAAAATTACCATTTATTTGATATTAGCATTCAAAAATGCATCTATGCAAGTAAATTTTATTACTTAAGTGGTACTTTATGGTTGTTTCAAATCTGGCAGTGTTGTTAGCGGAAAGAAAGCTAAAGGTCTCCGATCTCGTTAAACTTACTGGCATCAATAAAAATACACTTCATAAACTTTATAAAGATGAGTCGGTGAGGATAGATTTCGATACGATCGATAAAATTTGTATGGCACTCAATGTAGAGGTTGGTGACTTACTGAAGATAAAACATGAGTAATTTGCATAACTAAACGCACGGCGTTACCAGATTAAATCAATGTTATTTGTGATGCTGTGCTTACATGAGCTTTCATTATCGAAAATGTATATTTCCTTCCTGGAATAAAAGCTTAATAGCCAATGTCTCTTGCCAGGTAAAAGATGAAAAAAGCAATGTATTGATTTAATTAAAAAAATAAAAGTAAAAAGCGAAATATGGCATTATTAAGATTTATTTTTGCGTATAAAATAGAAACATATTCACTTATTGAGTTTTAAATTTACTTTCACTGAATCGAAATTATAAGACTCTAGAATTTTTAAAGGGGATTGATTGAGAGGTAAGTTGTTGAAATTTGTGATTAATTTTTACAATTTTAATTTGTTATAAGATCGATGCTACGATTCTTTGTCGTAGTGCAGAGGGGGAGATTTTCGTCACTGGGCGTAATATCAAATATTCAATTTTAATTTGCTTTTAGAGTTTATTCTTTATTTGCTATTGATTGAGATAAATTGATCGTTTGTATCTAATGATCAAATCAAGTCTACAAGAATAAATTTACCATTAAAGATAACTAAGCTTATTACAAGATGCATTCTTGTAAGCAATATTTATTATGAATTCTATCTATAAAAAATTGTATGAACTACATAGATTCAATGTATCAAATTAATCATAAAAATAGCATTAATTAAAACTAGATTAAGTTGTAAAGTTGAATTAGACAAATATATTCAATTTAAAAAGATGCGTTACACTTTAAATTTTTTTACGTTACAAATTAGGGTATTAGGCGTTACACGTTAAGAATTGTGCGTTACAAATTAAAATGAATGCATTACACATTAAAAATAATAATCATTTTAAATTTAAAAAAAATAATTAAAACAACTACTTGTTAATATATTTAATTCTAAGTCATTTGTGATTATATCCAGCAAGCCTACCCGTAGCTACAAAATTAATGCTCCGCATCAATTTTGGTACGCAACGGGGCTTGGTAGGGGCGACCCCCTACACCCCAAAAGACAACTCATTTAAATGTGTCAAAAATTCATTTTTTTTATTAAAACTTTTTTTTTCAAAATTTTCACCAAATCGATTTTTAAAAAAATAATTTTCTAAACTTATATGAGCAATAAGTTTGGAATCTCAAAAATGGCTAAAAGTAAAATGATAAGGTTCAGGGTAACTGACCAACAATACAATAAGATTAATAGCTTCACTGAAAAACATAATGTTCAAATGAGTTCATGGATTCTTCAAACGCTAGAGAAGAGCATTAATGCATTTGAGGATCAGAACCAAGCATCGATTTTGTTATCCAATTTAAAGCAAAGACCCGTTAAGTTGTTCCAAAGAGCCGCTCCTAAAATTGATCCAGAATTACTGTTCGGATTAGGCGTTATCTCAAACAATGTTAACGAAATAGCGATTGCATTACATACTTTGTGTGATGAAAAAGTGGGAAGTGATATCAATATAGATCTACTCGAGTGCTTAAAGATACTTTTAGCGATTCAACTGGATATTAATAGCTATTTAGATCAGTTACCCCAAGTTTCTAAGTTGAAAAAGTCTTCTAGAAAAAAAATCGATCAGGCCATCGAATATGTTGAACAAAGAGTCGGGCTATGATGATCAAATTTCTTCGACATGGATTGGGTGATCCTGGTAGAGCTGCCGCTTATCTTATCAATGATAGGGATCACCTAGATCGAGATCGTGAACATGTAGAAGTATTAAGGGGAGATCCTACAACTTTTGTAGCACTTGCTCGAAGCTCACCGCATAAGTATCGATATTCATCAGCTGTCATTGCCTGGGCGAAAGAAGATGCACCGACCGATCAGCAAATTAATGATGTGTTAAATGAATTTGAGTTGCATGCTCATGCAGGTTTGAACAGAAATCAGTATCACATGACTGCAGTCCTTCATATCAGTGATGATCAATCTAAACATATTCACGTACTGTTTCCAAGAATAGAACTGACTTCAAAGAAGTCTTTGAATGTAGCGCCACCGGGACATCTACATTATTTCGATTTGCTCAGAGATTATTTTAATCATCGATATCAATGGGCACGACCCGATGATCCAGCACGCTTAAAAGAATTGCAATTGCCTCAACATATACAGAAACAAAATGCATTTTATTTAAGTATTAAAAAAGGAGTACCTGTTAAAAAACACCGTTTGGAAATTATTCATCAATACGTTCAAGATGAAATCAAACAAGGCAATATTACAGATCGATCTTCTTTACTCAAGAAATTATCTGAAATCGGTAAGATTACGAGATGCAGTGATTCTTATATAACAATAACAACAAAGTCTGGAACTGACCGTCTGAAAGGCGAAATATATGAATCAACCTTTAATGCCACCGAGTACAACTCAAATAAACGAGCTGCTCTTGAATACACAAAAAATGAACGAACTCATGAAGTTACATCAGACGATTATCTTGAAAGAATGCTCGCCGGACGAGCAAAACGTAAAGAATATAACAAAAAAAAATACCCAGATCGAAGTAATGATCTAAAGACAATTAAAGAAATCTATAGCCAAAAATCGGGAATACAAGCTGCTCAACAGTCAAATGGAATTACAGCTAAATCAAATTTTTCAAAATTATATGAAGGTCCCTTAGCAAAAGGAAGAATAATACATGCAAATCAAAGTTCATTTACAGGCGATATGTCATCAACAACAGGAGCTGATTCTAACGCTCTAAACGACTCAGCAAAGTATTCAAAAAAAAGTCGATTCATCTATGAATCAGAATCAACAATTAGAGATCACCCGATCCTTAAATATATTACAAAAAAAACTAAAGAGAGGAAATTACATAATCCTGACAGTAGTGTTATGCATTTTGGTCACTCAAATATTCATGGAGTACATTTAAATGAACGAAATAAACTATCTCATACAGGAGCAAATTCAAATCTTAAAGACCGAGAATTTGCGACTGAAAAAGAATTTACAACAACAACAAGAATTGGACGAAAAATTATGCCATACAGTGAATTTTATAGAAAAATTTCTGAACAATCTGATCGAGCAAAACAATTCTTTGAAGAAAGAAATCGAGCAACAGAACGAGATTATCGACCTTCAAAGGAAATCAATACAGGAGAACCAAGTACCGCCAGATATACAAAATTTAATCAAAGAGATGGAGCAACGATTATTGTTAGAATTAAACAATTTTTTGAAAGATTCATTAGTTCAAGAGCACATCTTGACAACCATACAAAATCAATTGAAACCATATCAACCCGCGATGCAGAAGTTGTCACAAATCAATTGGGCCGATTTGGAGCCTTTAGACGACAAAGTCGTTCAGACATACAGAGATTCTTTGATGAAATTAGATGTTCTGATCATAGATTTGGAAACTATGCGGAGAGAGTTCAGAAGGTGACTGAATTCTTAATAACCAGAAAACTACCTCAAAACACCTTTCAAAAAAGACTTAAAGCAATTGCATACGATAATCCAATTCTGATTTCATTTGAATGTTTCAAATATGCAAAACAAGTCGACAATTATATTCAAAAGCATTATGAGAATAAGATGAAAAATTGGTTAACAAATAGGGATGCCCATATAGATAAAGATTATTTTTCAGATGTAAAGAGGATGTTTAAGGAGATTGATAACAATCTTGATAGAATCAAAAATGAGGAAGAATATAAGTCTTTGTATGAAATCATTGAGCTAGCTAACCATTACGCTTTACTAATTAGTAGCTTGTATTTAAAGAGTGATACTCAAACATCTTTTCAATTTCAAAATGAAGAAATTCAATCGATTACAGATCAATTTAAATATAGTTTAGATATGTCGAGACATAAATTTTTATCAAGTAAATTATCACGAATAGATAAGGACATAACAGACAACTTGGACAAAAAAGATACCGAGTTGATTTTATTGACACAAATTTATAATGATCTTAATCATTAGGGTTCTTTCATAAATCATTTTTTACTCAGTTCTAAATTATAAATCCCTGCGATTAAACTCAATCTTAATCCCAATCTTTTGCCACGGTTGCGATATCGCTCAGCAAGGATTTTGAAGGTCTTCAAAGTCCCAAATACATGCTCAATCCCAATTCTTCTTTTATTGATTTCTTGATTGTAAACTTTTAGCTCAGGTTCTAGTTTACAGTGCTTTTTTGCTTTTAATGGCAATAGACTATTTGGATACACCGTATAAATCCCTTGATAGCCTTTATCTGCAAGGATAAAAGACCCTTTAGGAATTTGATTCAGGTTACGTTTGAAGAGCTCGAAGTCATGTACTGCACCACGACTCGTGCATAAACTTAGAACTTGCTGTGTTCTATAATGGATAATGGCTTGAACTTTAAAAGTATGTGCCTTCTTCTTGCCACTATAGCTTTTCTTCTGTTTTTTTAGGTCTTTGTATTGGAATTTCTGTGGCATCTACGATCACCACATTCCAGTCGATACCTTCGCCTTCAGGCAAACTCTTGGGTAAATTAAATAGATTGGACTTGATCAGGCAATCCTCTACGTGGCGGACGATTCTTGAAGCAGTAGGCTCTGACACACCATAACTCGTTGCGACATGAAACAATGTTCGATATTCACGCCAATAACTTAAGCACAGAAGGCTTTGATCTTCTACACTTAACTTAGATGGTCTACCTTTAGCAGGTACAAGCATTTTTAGCTGTTCAGCCATTAAATCAAAGGTTGACCATGAGATGCCTGTATATCGCTTAAACTGTGTTTCAGAAAGCTTTTTTGAGTCGATGTATTTCATTCGCAAATTATGCATGAATATTTAAAATTATTCGGTACAAATAGTCAGCAAGGGATAGATCGTTTTTTGATTTATGAAAGAGATATATTAATTATCGCTTAAACTATGTTTCAGAAAGATTCTTTGAGTCGATGTATTTCATCCGCAATTACGTATGATTATTTAAATTTATTCGTATAAATAATCAGCAAGAGATAGAACGCTTTTGATTTATGAAAGTTATCTAATTATCTGAAATTTAGTGAGTCTTGATAAAAAAAGATTTGATTTGAGATTCAATCTAATTTATGAGATCTGAAATTTGGTTTTAAGTCTTAACGAAAAAATTATGTAAAAATACATTATATTTTTAAAAAATTTGAAATTTAAAAGATCTTTTCATTCATGATAAAAACTCATGTATTGAATATTATTTTTCACTTAATTTTACGAGCTGATTATGACATCTTATCAAAAGGAAAATAAGCAATTCTATTTCTTAAAATTTGTATAATTTAACAAATTGACATTGATAGTCTCACATAGAGTGACATCAAGGATCGTACTAGAAAATGTACAGTGAGGACAAATTGGGAGTGTCCATGAAAATTAGGCCCTTGCCACCAATGAACAGCTTAATTGTTTTCGAGGCAGCTGCACGCCACCTTAGCTTTACAAAAGCTGCAAACGAACTAAATGTTACTCAAGGAGCAATAAGTCGACAAATAAGACAATTAGAAGATTATTTAGGAAAAGAATTATTTATTCGAGCAAATCGTAATATTTACATGTCACCAACTGGATTACAATATTATCAATCAATTTATAATGCACTGTTAGAAGTAGCTAGAGCAACAGGTGAAATTAAAAAATGGCAAGGTGAACATCAAGTTACTGTAGCGACTTCAAATGCTATGGCAGCCTTATGGTTATTACCAAAAGTTGCTGAATTTCAGCAAAGTGCTGGTATTGATTTAAGAATTTTAACTACTGAAAATATTCAAGATCTGCATAAAATGGATTTCGATATAGCCCTATTTTATTGTCGGACTCCCCCAGAAGGGATGAATATTACTACTTTATTCCCAGAAGAAGTATTTCCTGTGTGTAGCCCTAGCTACTTAGCTCAGTTCCATGAAAATCCTTCACCAGAAAATATTCTTAGTAAAACGTTATTGTATTTAGATGATTCTCAAAAAGATTGGAATAATTGGGAAGATTGGTTTGAAAGCGTTAATTTACCTGTAATAAAACCTAGGAATAGAGTCAATATCAATAATTATCCTATGCTATTGCAGGCTGCTATAAATGGTCAAGGAGTTGCTTTAGCATGGGCTTCCTTAGGCGATAACTATCTTCAAACTGGTGCACTAGTCCGCCCTATTGAAGGTATATTAAGAACTAATGCTAATTTCTGTATGTTGGAACCGAAAGATAGAGGGGTAATTCCTCAAAGTGTTAAATTATTCCGAAAATGGCTCTTAGCCCAATTGACTGGTCCAATAGGAGAAAAAGGTTTAGCTTAGTACTCTCTTATTTGCTCAAAGTTGAGAATGGAATAAAACCATTCTCAATAGTCTTATTTTTTTTGAGAGAAGTAAGCTTTAAAAAGATGATTTGATTCTCGAGGCTGAAAGCGGAAATATTGTGGAGCGATTGCAATGGTTTCATTTAAAACAGCTGCTGCATGCCAAGGCCAGCGCGGATCATAGAGAATACCTCGAGCAATACCGATAGCATCAGCCTGTTTAGATTGTAATATTCTTTCAGCTTGCTGAGCATCTGTAATTAATCCAACAGCGATAACAGGTATATTGATCTTTTTCTTTATTTCTGCGCAAAAGGTACTTGGTATTCAGGATAGACTTCAATTTTTTGATCAACATGTAGACCACCACTAGTAACATGAATATAAGCTGCACCTAATGCTTCTAAAGCTTTAGATAATTCAATAATTGATTTTAGATCCCATCCACCCTCTACCCAATCAGTAGCTGAAATTCTTATACCAACTGGATAATCTTTTGGAACCACTTTTTTAATAGCTTCAAAAACTTGTAATGTAAGTCGGATTCGATTTTCAAAACTTCCTCCATACTCATCATTTCGTTGATTAGAAAGAGGAGACAAAAATTGATGTAGTAGATAACCATGGGCTGCATGAAGTTCAATTAATTCAAATCCTGCTTCTACAGAACGTTTTGCTGATAATACAAAATCTTCAATTATTTCTTTAATTTCCGATATTGATAAAGCAATAGGGGGATTTTCTGAAATTTGGAAAGGAATTTCACTTGGGCCATAGGTTTGCCAGCTATGAATTTCATTTGGATGATATTGTCCTTTTCTTTCGCCCCAAGGTTTATCACAGGAAGCTTTACGGCCTGCATGTGCTAACTGTATGGCAAATGGTGTAGGAGAAATTGTTTTAATTTTTGCTAGGAGAGTCTTTATTTGTTCACTCTGTTTATCATTCCATAGTCCTAAATCAGCATAACTGATTCGTCCATCAGGCCGTATTGCAGTCGCTTCAACTATACATAAGCCTGCTCCAGATAAAGCATAACTTGCCCATTATTGTTCATGCCAAAAGCTTAATTCACCATTTTCAGAGGAATATTGACACATAGGTGCAATAATAATTCTATTATCAATTTTAAGGCTTCCTAATAGAAGTGGTTGGAACAAAAGTGACTTATATAATTTCCAGATCTAAGAATATGAGAAAGTAGATAGGAATAGAGATATTCCTATCTTTTAATTTTTTATTGTTGAGTTGACAACAACCTTGATTCAAAAGGATATAAGGTTAGAACTTCTGGATCATTTTCTGTAATTAGAATTTGATTTTCTAATTTTACACCTGGGCCACCTGATTTATGCCCTACATAGCTTTCGACACATATAATCATTCCTGGCTCTAATAAACCGTCATATCCATAGCTATCCCATGCTTCTTTAAAATAAATACCGGGTGCTTCATCACATAAACCAACACCATGGTAGAGGAAAGAATAATGGTTATATTCATTTGGATCATACTGAAGTGCTTTATAGGTAAGTTCTTTATAAGTTACGCCAGCACGCAATAATTCGGTATTAAACTGAATTTGATCATAAGCCATTTGATAAATTTTTTTTTGTTCATCTGTTGGTTTTTTATCACCACATAACCATGTACGGGATGTGTCAACACAGATGCCATAGGCGCCAATCATATCCGTATCGAAACCTACTAGATCTCCATTTTGAATAATTCGCCCACTACATTCTTGATACCAGGGATTACATCTTGGGCCAGATGAAAGTAAACGTGTTTCAATCCACTCACCACCACGAGCGATATTTTCAGCATGTAAAAATGACCATAAACGTTGCTCAGAAATTCCAGGCTCAAGATGGTCATGCATCACTTTTATAGCTTTATCCGTTGCATGAACGGCACAACGCATTGCATTGATTTCGTCCTCACCTTTAATTGAGCGAGCAAGCTCCATAACTTCTTCACCATTTACAATGCTTAATCCAAGATGTTCTAGTTCTTTTATACCTTCATCATTACATTTATCGATAGCTATTTTTTTATTACCTTTGCCATACTCTAAAACTACATCATAAATTTCATTCGCCCATTTTTTCACTTGTTCATCAATACGACTACCTGCACAGAAATAAAACCAAGATATACATGGACGAACTTCATTGATTACTTTTGAATGATCGGCTAGGAAATCACAATGGTCAAATTCCCAAAGTATTACTTTACCTTCAGCTGACACATAGGTATAACGTCCAGCATTGTGTAAAAGCCATACCTGCATGTTGGTAGTACCAGTGGCATAACGAATATTGATAGGATCGTAAAGTAAAATTCCTGCTAATTCCCGTTGTTTTAAGAAGGTACAGATTCGATCTAAACGATATTGATGCATGCGATCGAGGTTGGGAAGAGTTAAACCTGCTTGTTGCCATTCAGCAGTTGCTAAATCACCCGGTCCAATCTGATGCATATTTAAGTGTTCTGGATGGCGATTGCCAATTATATTTTGGTGAGGTCTTTTATTTATCATCTTTTTTCCTTAAAACTTATGCTGTCCTGTTCATAGAGGATGATTAATAATATATTTGAGGACAAGTGATTTTTTTTGTGGATGATAATGAGTTAAACTCATTTTATTGATGGATTAGTCTATTTCAGTGAATGAAGCATAAATGTTAGAAAAGAGAGCCATTTTTTAAAATGGTTCTCTTTTTTCAAAAAAACATTTAAGAAAAAATAATTGTTTAACTTTCTTTTGGGTTTTGTGGATGTTTTGGTATATCACTAATATTGGAAATATATTCCTGTTTTAGTGATTTCATTAGTGCTATCATCGCAATTGTTAAGAATACAATAATTGGAAAGCCAAAAAGAATAACAGCTGCCTGAATGGTTTTTAAACCTCCAGCATAAAGTAAACCTAAGCTAATAGCTGTGACAAATACACACCAAATAACTCGTGTCCGGATGGGTGTGTCATTTTCGGATCGAGTATCTAAGAAACACAGTACATGTGTACCTGCATCTTGTGATGTGACTAGATAAGTAATAAGAAGAAGACATGTGGCGATACTTAGAATTGTGCCAAATAGACCACTATCAATTGCATTGAAAAGCTCAAAGACTGCAAGAGTATTATCTTTTTGAGTGGCTTTAACAATTAGACCACCAGTAAATTCCGTAGTGGATTGAGTCATATCACTTACTTGTGGTGTTTTAGTTACATTTGTCTGACTAGCAATTGAAGAAGTTTTTTCAACTAATATGCTTTGTTGATTTTCAAAGGCAAGGCGAGCATTCTGTTCAACTTTAAGAGCGGAACCTCCGAACACGGCAAACCAGAAGAATGTGACTAAGGTTGGAACAATAAGTACCCCTGAAATGAGTTGGCGAATGGTCCGGCCTTTAGAAATCTTGGCGATAAACATCCCCACAAAAGGTGCCCATGTTGGCCACCATAACCAATAGAATGCTGTCCACCAATTTTGCCATTCGGTGTCTTTTTGTGTGTCACTCCATAAACTCATTCCAATAAAGTTTGAAGCATAATTACCAATTCCCTCTAAATACGTGTTAGTAATATAACGTGCGGGACCAATAAGCATTAAAATAATGATGAGAAAAATTGAAAGAATAATATTGAGTTCAGATAGACGACGCATTCCAGTTCCTATACCTCGCACTACAGAGAAAGTGGCAATACTGGATAAGGTGATCATGAGAATGAATTGAACAGTGACACTGATTTCTACACCAAAAACTTTATGTAAGCCTGAGTTTATTTGTAAAACTCCAATAGCAAGAGTTTGGGAGATACCAAAAGTTGTGATAATTATGATTAAAATATCAACAATATGGCCTATTCGGCCATAAATACGATCCCCAATTAGTGGGTATAAAATCGAACGTAAAGAAAAAGGTAATCCCTTTCGAAATGAAAAGTAGGCAATTGCAAGAGCAGCTAAGCAATAAATTGACCAAGCATGTAAGCCCCAGTGAAAATAAGTGATTTGCATTGCAATACTTGCAGCTTCATCTGTCAGGCCTTTAGTAAATGGGTTACTGGCATAATGGTTCATTGGTTCAGCTACACCCCAAAATACAAGTCCCACACCCATTGCACATGAAAATAGCATGGAAATCCATGCGAAGTAGCTGTATTCAGGTTTATCTGAATCTTTCCCAATTTTGAGTAAACCATATCGACTGCACATGATATAAATTAGAAAAAAACACATCCCCGCAACAGAAGATAGAATAAACCACTTCAAGTTGTATAATAAAATACTTGAAAAATCACTGAATATTTTCCCTGCAGACTCTGCAAAAACAGCACAAAAAATAACGAATGCTACGATAAATATTTTAGAAATAATTGAAACTGCTGAATTGGATTCAGAAGCTCCTGTAGTAGTACGCATAATTCCTCCTTGGATGCGTTGCAAAACAGCTAAGACATAGCTATCAGATGCGAATAATACAGAATAGTAATTAGTAGAAAGTTATCTCAACTGATTTATTCTCATTTATTGGTGAGTTTTAATCATGCTCTATTATTTTTATAAAAATACATAATCCATCTAAAAAATTATTATCAAATTACATGATAAAAACTCATAAATACCCATCGAAAAAGTCGTTTGTCACTTTGAGTAGTGTTTACCAAAATCATTATTAAGCAGCACGCGGTGCTAACGCATAGTTAATACTAACGCAGGGAGTTCTGCGTTATTCGAAATAAATGGAGATTATGAGATGAACAGTCAAGTTAGTCAGAAACTCATCACGGTTCAGCAAATCGACAATGTTTTAAACCCAATTACTGAATCTAATGGTATGCCAAATTTAGCATACATCAGTGATGCTTATTTTAATTTTGAGCGTGACAATATCTTAAGTAAAACATGGGTCTGTGTTGGTTTTGCTTCAGATTTACCTAAAAATAGCTATGTGAAGCCTGTTAATTTTATGGGCATGCCCTTGGTAATGATGCGCAACCGTGAAGGGGAAATTCAGGTTTTCCATAATGTTTGTAGCCATCGCGGTATGATTTTGGTGCAAGCAGAAGGCACTATTGAAGGTGTGATTCGATGCCAGTATCACTCTTGGAGTTACGACTTAAACGGTAACTTAAAAGGTACTCCACATGTTGGTGGAATTAACCAGCATAAAGATGAACGTTTTAAATGTGAAAAGCATGGCTTAAAGGCTCTTCGTTCAGCAGTTTGGATGGATATGGTATTTGTAAATATTTCTGGTGATGCTCCTGCTTTTGAAGAACATATTGCACCGTTGGTTGAGCGTTGGAAGCCATTCTTGGGCGAAAACGGTTTAGAGCTTATTCGTTGCAGTAAAGTAGGTTCAACTTTTGAGTTGCCTGTAAAAAGTAACTGGAAACTTACTGTTGAAAACTATTGTGAAGCTTATCACTTGCCATGGGTACATCCAGCATTAAATACGTATTCAAAACTTGAAGATCATTACAACATTATGTTCGAAGATCGCTTTTCTGGTCAGGGCAGTTATAAATATAACTTGTCAGCTACTGCGGGTACGCATTTACCAAAATTCCCAAGCTGGCCAGAAGACCAGTTACGTCATGCAGAATATGTAGCTGTTTTCCCAAACGTATTGTTAGGGATTCAAGCTGATCATGCATTTGCAATGATGATTGATCCAATTGCTCCAGAACAAACAATTGAAAGATTACGCTTGTATTACGTTGGTGATGAATCACTTGATCCTAAATATGATGCATGCCGTGAAGCAACTCTAGAATCATGGAAAGTTGTATTTACTGAAGATGTGTTTGCAGTAGAAACCATGCAAAAAGGTCGTCATTCACCTGGGTTTGGTGGTGGAGTTTTCTCTCCAGAGATGGATTTACCAACTCACTTCTTCCAAAAGTGGTTAGCAACTCAAGCTAAGAAAGCCTTGGAGTCATAATATGCAACATTACCTCAACTATGTTGATGGCCAATGGCGAGATGCTTCTCGCCAATTGGAAGTTGTCAATCCAGCAACTGATAAAGTTTTTGCAACAGTGGCACGTGCAAGTATTGAGGATGCAGATGCAGCAATGGCAGCAGCTCGACGTTGTGTAAACAGCGGCGCCTTAACAGATGTGCGTCCTGCAAAACGTACAGCTTGGATGTTAAAAGCTGCAGAAGCGATTCGTAAAATTGCTGATGAAGGTGCATTAATTCTATGTCGTGAAAATGGCAAAAATATTGATACGGCACGTGAAGAGTTCGATGAAGCCGCTCGCTATTTTGAATACTACGCAGGTATGGCAGATAAAGTTGAAGGTATCTCGGTACCTTTAGGTAAAGATTATGTTGATTTTACCTCATATATTCCAATGGGTGTATCTGTTCAAATCGTACCTTGGAACTTTCCTGTTTCTATCTGTGCACGCTCACTAGCACCTGCTTTAGCTGCTGGTAATGCAGTTGTAATTAAGTCACCTGAAGTTTCACCTTTAGGAATGGTTTTGCTCATCAAAGCTATAGAGGAGGCTGGTTTTCCTCAGGGTGCAGTGAACTTACTTTGTGGTAAAGGTTCAGAAGTTGGTACTCATCTAGTTAAACATCAAGATACGAATCAAATCGTATTTACCGGTTCAGTTCCAACAGGCCAACGCATTTTGAAAGATGCAGCTGAACGTGCAACCCCTTCAGTAATGGAATTAGGCGGTAAGTCAGCTGCAATTGCTTTTGCTGATGTTGATCTTGAGCAATTACTACGTAGCGTTAAAGTCGGAATTTTCTATAACTCTGGTCAAGTTTGCTCAGCGATGTCTCGTTTATTGGTTCATCGCAGTCGCTATGAAGAAGTTAAAGCAGCAGTCGTTAATCTTGCAGAGAGTTTAACTGTAGGTATTGGCGAAAGTAATGCTGAACTTACTCCAGTTGTATCTAAAGATCAGCAACAACAGATTCTTGCCATGATTGATAAGGCACGTGAAGAAGGTGCCAATGTTTTAACAGGTGGGAAAGCTGCAGATCTAGAAGGTTACTTCGTTCTGCCAACAATTATTGAAGCAAAAGATGATATGTCGATTGCTCAAGAAGAAGTTTTTGGACCTGTAATGGTGATCATGCCATTCGATGACGAAGACCAGGCAGTTGCAATCGCAAATGGTACGGACTTTGGACTTGTTGCAGGTGTATTTGGTGAAAATCTGAATCAAACACTTCGAGTAGCAAACCGTCTTATTGCTGGTCAAGTCTTTATTAATGAATGGTTTGCTGGCGGTATCGAAACACCATTTGGTGGTGTAGGCTTATCTGGTTTTGGTCGCGAAAAAGGGCAGGAAGCCATCTACAGTTATGTTCAAACTCGCAATATCGGTATCCGTTTGAAACATAGCGTGTAATTTGTAAAAAATAAGGGAAATAGACAAGATGAGAAAGTGGTTATGTATTGTCTGTGGCTGGATCTATGATGAAGCTAAAGGCTGGCCTGATGACGGGATAGCACCAGGAACAAAATGGGAAGATATTCCAGATGACTGGATGTGTCCAGAGTGTCAGGTGGGTAAAGCTGACTTCGAAATGCTTGATATCACAGATATTGAAGAGGACGAAATCCCTCAAGTAGCAGCCGCTGCAGTCATTGAACCAGTTGTTATTATTGGTAGTGGCCATGCTGGTTATCAAGTGGCTTCGACTTTACGTGCACAATCTCCAGACTTGTCTATTACCGTATTTACTGCTGATGACGGTGCTTTATATAGCAAACCAGCTTTATCTAATGCTTTAGCATTAGGTAAAGACGGAGATAGTTTAGTTCGTGAGTCTGCTCTAAGTTGGGAACAACGTTTAAATATCCGCGTTTATCCACATACGAAAGTAACTCATATTGACCGTGCCAATAAGAAGCTTCAAACCACTATTGGTGATTATCCTTACGGTAGACTCGTGCTCGCTACTGGGGCAACACCAGTTGTAATTCCAATTGATGGCGATTCGTCTGCAACATTAAGCGTAAACGATCTAGCAGATTATCGCCGTTTCCGTCAGCAATTATCAAATAAAGAGCATGTCACAATTCTTGGTGATGGTCTGATCGGCTGTGAATTTGCCAATGATTTAGCTGCACATGGTATCAAAGTTACAGTTGTCGGTCTTGGCAAATGGGCAATGGAACGTCTTATTCCAGAGCCTTTAGGTCATGCTCTACAAAATGCTCTAAGCCAGTTAGGCGTAGAGTGGAAATTACAAAATAGTATCCGTTCTATTCAATCTGAAAACGGTCGCTACCATTTAACACTCCAAGACGGTCAAATTGTTGAGACTGACTTGGTATTAAGTGCCGTAGGACTGAGACCGAATATTGCACTTGCTCAAGCAGCTGGTCTAAAGACAGCGCGTGGTATTTGTACAGGACTTGATCATCGTAGTAGTGATCCTGCAATTTTTGCTTTAGGTGATTGTGCAGAAGTGAACGGCCAGTGGGCACCTTATATCAACCCAATCACGCAAGCATTACCAGCTTTGGTGAATAATCTTTTAGGTCAGTCAACTGCTGCAGATTTGAAATCAACACCAGTTTTAGTAAAAACACCAATTTTGCCGCTTTCTGTTTTGCCAGCAATGGGAACAGGTGAGTGGAAAGTGGAACAATATGACGGCGAATTAGCTGCAGGTTTTTATAATGAACAAGGCAAATTAACAGGCTTTGCCTTACTTGGCCGCCAATTACAGCACCATCGTAGCGAGTGGCTTGAAAAACTAAATTCGTGTCCATCCACAGTTTAAGTTAAGGGAATAACAAAATGATTGCTTTACCAAATGATGATAGTACCTGTGGTTGGTATGCGGCATTACCACCAGCAAGACCTGCTAAAAAATTAATTGGCCCACAAAAAGCTGACTATGCCATTATTGGAGCAGGCTTTGCAGGATTAGCAGCAGCTCGCAGATTAGCTGAACTCAAACCGGATGCCCGTATTATTCTAGTAGATGCACAACGTGTAGCTGAAGGTGCTTCCGGTCGTAACTCAGGGTTTGTAATTGATTTACCTCATAAGTTTGCGTTATCGCATCCTGACCCTTCTCATAAGCAAAAATTATTAAATCTGAATCGTTCAGCAATTGCTCAATTACAAGGCCTCGTGGAGCGCCATAACATTGATTGCCAATGGTCTGCCGCCGGTAAATATCAAGGTGCTGTAGGTGAGCGTGGCGAAGCACATCTCAATTATTTCGAGCATCTAATGAAAGATTTAGGTGAACCATATCGTTGGGTCGAAAAAGCAGAACTTAAAAAAGTTTTAGGTACCGATTTTTATAGCCGGGCGATTTTTACTCCTGGTTCATATTTGATGCAACCAGCAGCTTTAGTGCGCGGTATGGGTGATCACTTACCGGACAGCGTTGAGTTATTAGAGCAATCACCAATTCGTAATTTGCAAAAAACCAATAGCCAATGGCTTTTACAAGGTGATCATGGATCAATCACAACACCTAAAGTACTACTTGCGACAAGTATTTTTACACGTGAATTTGGATACTTAAAAAACCGTTTGTTACCGGTCATGACCTTTGCGAGCTGGACACGTCCATTAACTGATCAAGAAATGAAAGTTTATCGTGGTCAGTTGGATTGGGGGCTTACTCCAGCCGATCATGCAGGAACAACGTTAAGAATGACGGCTGATCACCGTATTCTAATTCGTAATACTTATAAGCATGTGCCTAAATATGGTGCAAATATAAACGATGACACTCGTCGCTGGATACAAGAAGATCATCGCAAAGCATATTTAGCTCGTTATCCAGATTTGGCCAATGTTCCATTTACCCATACATGGGGTGGTGTTTACGCAATTTCTCGTAACTTTACTAACTTCTTTGGGGAGTTAGAAGACGGCGTCTATGCAAGTGCTTGTGACAATGGTGTAGGAGCAGCATGGGGCACAATTTCAGGAACATTATTAGCTGATCTCGTTCTTGGCTCAGATTCCCAAGCTTTAAAAGATATTCAGTATGTAACTGGTATGCCTAGTTTAAATCCACCAGAACCGTTCTTAGGTTTAGGTGTTAGAACACGTATCAGATTTGAAAAATGGCGCAGTCGTAGTGAATTGTAAACGGGAGAAATAGATGAAAGAAGTAAAGTTAGTTGATAGCGCTCAACTCGATTTTAATTTACGTGGCGAAACACCAGATGGTACGGCCTATGTTGCAAGGGCATTAGGAGCTGATGTTTCCCCAAATATGGGTATTGGTTTTGCACGTTGGGAAGGGGCAGAAGTAAGTTGGAAATTGCTTTATGACGAAGTCATTTTTGTAATTGAAGGCTGTTTTGAACTTACTGCTAACGGTCACAAATATGAAGTTCGTCCAGGACAAATGTTGTGGATTCCTGAAGGAACCGAGCTAATTTATGGTGGACATGCGGTATTTAGTTACGTAGTACATCCAGGTAACTGGAAAGAATTGCACGGAATTGCATAAAAGAAACGACCCATATTGTTCAGGAAAAGAATAATGTGGGTCGTTTTATTCTTTCTGAGAACATAGCTCTGAATTAGGGCTAATACAAATTAACGAAAATTTTAAATTTCAGGAGCTTCTCCTGAACAGGGAAGTGTTGTCTGAAAAAAATAAGCAGATGACAGGAAAGGTTTTCTGCAAATCTTCATTTAAACAAGGATTTGTAAATGAGCAAAGTCTATTTAACACTTGGATTTGGGTTAATTTCGGTTGGAATGGCATTACCTGCTTTTGCTGGAGTAACTTTTGGAGATCCTAAAAGTGATACGGGTGCTTTAACAATTTCAGGTGCTATACGTGGAAATTATCAAGATAAGGATTACGACGAGTCTGCATCAGACCAGAAAATAAAATTTGATGCAGCTATTTTAAGACTAGGTTATGAGTCACCCGACTGGTTTGGAAAAGTCGAATATCGTTGTTATCAATACGATAAATTTTGCGATTTCTCGACTCTAGTTTATGGCTATGCTGGCTACCATTTAAACGCAACAGATCATGTTACTGTAGGTGTGCAACCCATTCCTTTTGGTCCAGGTCGTTTTTGGGATAGCAGCTTTTACGCTGGTATTAACAACACTATGGGTTTGCAGGATGCTTCTAATCTAGGAGCAAACTATCACTTTGAATTACCGTCTGCGACTAAAGTGGATTTGGCTTATTTCGCAACTGATGGCGGTAACTATCACGGGACTAGTAAAGACTCAGCGCGTTATACGGCTAATGTTGTTACCTCATCTGATCCACTCAAAACCAATCTTAATGAAAAAAATATGTGGATGGCACGTGTAGATCAAGATCTTAAGTTTTTAAGTACAGATGATCTCAAGGTATCGGTTGGGGGAAGTTATTGGTATTCAGACATTGAGAATAAAAAAACTTCTGCAGATGGTACGAGAAATACATGGGCGCTATTTAACCGTATTAACTATAAAAATCTGAATGTCGTGCTTACTGGAGGACGACAATCGATTAGTAATAAAGATGCTTTGAGTCCAGCTAGCTCAACTTTAGGATCATTTGATAGTGAATATGACATTGCCAACAAAGGTCATTTTTATACTGTTGATACGAGCTATACATTTAAGAATATTAAAGATTCGCTAAATGTTACGCCATATATTGTTTTTAGTGGTTTTAACAAAAAAGAAAAAGGATTCGATGACTCTCAGCGCAACATTGTTGGCGTGGCTTGGGACTACAAAAAAGTTTCTTTATATACCGAATATGTGATGAGTAAAAACGATCCGTTTGTTGGCGGCAATGGTAGCTCCCTTGCAGCAGGTGATGATGGGGAATGGAACAAACTCTTAAATTTCATGCTGATTTATAGCTTCTAAAAGTTTACTTGGTTTTTTTATTTATCAATTTTCAGGAAGTTTAAAAGCTTCCTGAAGTCGTTTAGGAATAATAAAAATGTCATCCCCCTTCATTAATACATTTATATTGTTTTTCTCACTACTTAATCCATTCCTCATGAGTATCTATATGATCGGGTTAATTCGTCATACAGAAACTAAGGTATTTAATAGGGCTTTAATTCAAGGTGGTCTTATTGCATATGTTGTTTTTCTCTTATTTGCATGGGGGGGAGAGGCAATTTTTAATCGATATTTAAATGTAAGGTTTGAATCATTTCTAATTTTTGGAGGCCTGATTTTTCTGGTAATTGGATATCGATATGTATTTCAGGGTGCTGATACCATTGGTGAAATGCGAGGAGCGCCTGAACATTTGGCTGGGACTGTGGCTATGCCATTTATGATTGGTCCTGGAACGATTAGTGCTGCTGTAGTGACAGGCATGAATATGTCTTTTGTGGAGGCAGCTTTAGTTATTGCTTTAGTGCTATTTCTGAGTTGTAGTGTTTTAATAGCAATGAAATTTTCTCATGATCACTTGCGTTATAGTCACGCCAAATATATTGATCGTTATTTTGATATTGTAGGGCGGTTAGCGGCACTATTAATTGGAACAATTGCAGTTGACATGATTGTGAATGGTGTAATGCGTTTGATTGATAAAATTTGAAACAAGTAAAAGTCACAGCCAAAATACGCTGGCTGTGACTAATAAAATTAAGAAACTAATTTTGCTTGCTCATGTTGGTTATGGTTTTTTCTAATTGAGAACCAGCAGATCAATGATCCTACAGTAACTGTTAATGCGCCATACCAAAAATTGATTGTTAAGTTAGAGTCCAAAACAAAAGCTGAAAATGCCGATGAGAATATTGGAGAAAAATAAGAAAGCATAACCAGAATGGGCATATTACCTTTGATAATACCAATATTCCATGCTAGATAACCCATCGAGAAAAAAATAGCATTGATGAAGACAAACAGATAGCCATTAATTTCCTGAGTATGAGGTAAGTTAAAGCCCTGAGTTGAGATAGTAAGAATCCATAAAGCTATAGCAGTTAAGATAAAATAAAGTGATACAGCATTAGTTCCATTGCTTTGCTTTTTGATATATATACAATATATAGCCCAAAGAACAGCAGCTAAAAAAATGAGAACGTAACTAGTTGGGTTTGTTGAAAAATTATCAATAAAATTTAAATTAGGGTGATAGTTAATAATAACTATTCCAGCAAAACTTACGCTCACTCCTAATATGGTCAAAAAGTTTATTTTTTCTTCTTTTAATACTGCCATCATAATAATAATAAGAGTTGGCCACATATTAAAAATAATATTCATTTCAATCGATTTTTCTGACGAATTAGCTAGAGTAATTGAAAAAGCAAAGCACAATTCAAAAATAACAAAAAGTAAGCTAGATAAAAAGAGAAACTTTTTTGGAACCTTTTTTAAATCAGGTAGACCACATGTTAGGTATAAAATTATAGCACTTATTGTATATACATATGTCACTGTATGGATAGGACCAAAACTTTCTGTAGAAAGTCTGAGTAAGCCAACTAAAGTGGACCAAAGCAATAAAGCTGAAATACCGATTAAGGTTGAGATATGGAGGTTCATACATTAAGTCAGATTAAATATTAATAATAGTTTTTAAATATCAGCTTTATTAGTTTTTCTACAACGATAAATATTCATGAACTTATGATTATTTAACATTATAAAAAATATTTATAGTAATATTTTATAGAATAATAATTATTTAATTTTAATAGTAATAAGCATTACACCCAAAATATTTAGAAAACAACCTAACCATTGAATAGCACTCAAATACTCGTTCAAAAGTAATACGGATAAGAGAATAGTCACTATTGGACTAATTGATGAAATAATAGCTGATTTTGTTGTACCTATGTATTCAATACTTAATATAAGTAAAAGTGTTGGTAGAACTGTAACAAATAAACCTAAACAGATCCCGTACCAAATTACCTCTATCGGTAAAGAGGTAAGAATCTCTACAGGGTGATTAGTTACCATTAGAAAATGTATAATTGTACCAATACAAGCTGCAGATAGAGAAAGACCTGTTAAATTCCATGAGCCGAACTTTTTTATTAATGGTGGGGTAAGTAAAAGGTAGCAAGCAAATGCAACAGCACTAGCAAAAACTAAGCTAGCACCAAGCCAGAAGTTATTATGATCTGGAAGCGCTTTCAGCTCTTGGATCATTACAATAACTGTTCCACCATAACTTAAGATCAGTGCAAATATCGTTTTAGAGCTTAATTTTTGTTTGAGTATTAAACTAGATGCCAATACGGTAATGGTAGGATATAAGAATAAAATGATTCGCTCTAGTGAAGCGGTAATAAACATTAGACCATAGAAATCGAGCCAGCTTGAAAAATAATAGCCTAGTAAACCTACTGAAAATAAATAAAGATAATCAATTAACTTAATTTTTTTATTTTTACAGCGAAAAAACCAACAAATAACTAAAAAAAATGGTAATGCAATACTCATTCGGATAGTCATTAGTGTAATGGCATCTAATGAAGGAGTAAGGCTATAAGCATGTTTTATGAAAATAGCTTTACTGCTAAAAAGAAATGCAGCGATAAAAGCAAATAAGGAACCAAGTTGTATTAAGGAAATATTAGACTTCATATAATTTGGTTGCTTGTGTAGTGATTATTTAAGATAGATATAAATTATATGAATTATTTTTTTGATTCTGAAATTTTATAATAATCAACATTATATATTGCTTTTCTATAAGCCTCGTAAGAGGCTTTACTAATAATAACTGCAGAATCTCGACCTCTTCTAGTAATTTCTACAGGATGTCCAGCAATTGCTTGATCCATAAGCATGCTCAATTGTGCTCTAGCGTTTGAATAATTCCATTGCTTCATTAGTAATTTCCTAGATTAATTCATGCTCAAGATAGACTAAATGTACACGTCAATACAATGGATATATTTTCAAGATATGATGAGTTTTAATCATGGGTATATACCATTTATTATTTAAACTAGCCATTGAGAAAAGTTAAAGAATTACATTGATCGTTTTAAATTCAAGAGTATTCACATTATTCTCAAGTTATAATATTAGTAAAATGATCTTGGTTCTTGCAAAATTAGATAATCAAAAATCGTTTCTATTTAATCGCTTTGTTGCAAAAAAAATTATAATTTGAACCTGTTCCCAACTCACTTAAATTTAAGTTACAACTCTGGTAGGGGCGACTCAATTCTAGAAATTTACTCAGTACAGTGATGTAGGAATGTATTTCATTTATTTGACCTACAAATTGCCTAGCTGACAACTTATCGCCTAATAATTTAATGCTAAGCATTTCGTTTTGACCAAACACTGCTGATGATAGCCTGATCATTTCATCCATCGGATTTTGCCTAAATGTTTAAATGTTCGAAGTAATTCATTTTGCCCCCTGCGAATGAACTTTGATATCTTTCTAAAGCTTTGCTTTTTCTATGTAGAATAACTGTGTGTGCTTGTCGCTCTGTAATGACCTTACGCATTGTTTTGTGTCAAACCGGCCATCTATACAGACTGATTCAATCTGTTCATACAACCGAATTTGATCACGTAAATTTCCGAAGACTTGTGAATCACTAGCATTTTTCGTTGTGAGCTCAACTGCACATATTTGTAGTGTTTAAGCATCTATAACAACATGTGGTTTATATTGCTGTCGGCGATATTTAGGCCGATGTTTATTGCGCTTCGATTCACATTCACCTAGAAATTTTAAGTAAGTAGAATTAGTCGGTTGAATAGCCACCAAAACTCTAGATACACATAACCATCTTTCTGGGTGCCATAGATTATCAAAGTGATCAATACAATATTCAATCCAACTTTTAAGATTTCGCCACGTTTATTGCCACAATTTAAGATTTAAAATGGCATCAAACCAAAAAAAACTGTACAATAAAAAATATAAGTGTTTGATTTTATTTGTTGTTTCTTTTTTTTTATATAGGGGAAGTGGGTTCGACTCCCGCCATCTCCACCAAAATTCTTGTAATAAAAAAGCCACTTATTTTAAGTGGCTTTTTTATTGCTACATATTTGCCACATTTTCACTCCAGGTGATTTTGATTTCAAAGTTTTTAAGCTGCACTTGCCACGCTAAGTTTCGTAATTTCTTGCCAGTTCTATATTCATGCAACCATTTAAAATAGCGTTTGATCAGCATGTGTAAGCTATGCCCAAGTTGATCAGAGACAAACATTGGATTTACGACATCCATGAGCAACATCATCACATAAGTATGTCTTGCATTGTATGCAGGGCGATGACGTATAGAACACGATTTCATTGCTTCTACAAGACGCTCTCTCGGTGGTTTTTCATTAAATAATGGTTCCTTCATCTTGGGACATAGCATTACATAATCTGTTTGGTAGCCTTGATCCTTTTTAAATTGAAGCAAAGCTTTTAAAGCCAAAGTCAAGCGTTCATTCAAATAGACCTCACGAGAAGTATGTGTTTTGGTCACTTTCTTTTCTAAACCACGTACATGACTTTTGCTAACTTTGAATGTGCCATTGAACCAGTCAATAACACTTTTTCTGAGAGCAATCATTTCTGAAGGTCTACAGCCTGTCCAAAAAGCAAATTCAAAATACTAGCGACAAAATTTATCCTCATCATGTAAGCTTTTGTCGAGCCAAGCTAGTAAGGCTACCATCTCCTTACGTGTGAAGGGGGCAGGTATTTCTGCCTGAACCTTACGATTCTTAATTGTATGCATAGGATTTGGAGAAATCAGATTATGCTTAACAGCCAATTTAAATACCCCGCTTAGCGTAGTTGCACAGTTATTAAATGTTTTCGCTGTTTGAAAATCACGATCGATGATAGATCTGTTTCATAAATCACAAAACGATCTATCTCTTGCTGATTATTTGTACCGAAAAATTTAAAAATCCATACATAATTTGCGGACTAAAATCATCAACTGAAAGAAACTTTTTGATACACATTTCAAGCGATACACAGGCATCTTATAGTCAACCATTGATTTAATGGTTGAACTACTAAAAATGCTTGTGCCTGCTAAAGGTAGACTATCCAAGTTAAGTGAAGAAAATCAGGCTTTACTCCGTCTGAACTATTGGCGTGTCAGAGCCTACTGCTCCACAAATCTTCCACGATGTAGATGATTGCCTGATCAAGTCCAATCTATTTAATTTACCCGAGAGTCTGCCTGAAGGCGAAGGTATCGACTGGAATGTGGTGATCGTAGATGCCACAGAAACTCCAACACAAAGACCTAAAAAAACAGAAGAAAAGCTATAGTGGCAAGAAGAAGGCACATACATTTATAGAACACAGCAATTTCTGAGTTTATGCACGAGTCGTGGTGCTGTACATGATTTCGAGCTTTTCAAACGCAACTTGAATCCGATTCCTAAAGGTGCTTTTATTCATGCAGATGAAGGCTATCATGGAATCTATGCAATGTATCCAAATAGCTCATTGCCTCTAAAAGCAAAGAGATGCTGCAAACTAGATCCCGAGCTAAAAGTTTACAATTGAGAAATCAATAAAAGAAGAATTGGGATTGAACATGTATTCGGCAGTTTGAAAGCCTTCAAAGTCCTTGCGGCGCGATATCGTAATCGAGTCAAAAGACTAGTTTTAAGATTCAATTAAATTGCTGGAATCTATAACATGGAACTGCATAAAAATGAATTATGAAAGAATTCTATAATTTTAATAAACTCTTAAAGTGTAAATTTAAAAATTCTTAGATTCTTAAATGAAGTGCGACAGAGATTAATTCTTAGTAGAAAGAGGTTTTAGTTTTTTGTCAAATTTGTACTTATCAACTCCAAAAGAGTCTCACATTTATTGGCTATTTTGGGCTCAAAGATTTTCAACTGAATATATTGAAAAATAGAAATTTATAAATTAAAAAATTGCATTATATAATGTTATAACATAACATTATAAGCAATAAAAAATAACCTTAAATATCACTATGCGTATCTTTTTAGGAATGGGTCTCTTTGTAACTCATGTTGTCTTTGCAGAATCAACAGACACAAATCATCATCCAGCACACAGTATGAATACGATTGTGTTCACAGCATCTGCAAAAAAAAATATTCATGAAGCAATGGCGAGTATTGATGTGATTGATGGTAAGCAACTTAATCAACGATTTATAAATGATGTTTCAGATGCTTTGAACGATCGAGTAGGTCTACAAAATGTAGGTATCGGGCTAAATCGGAAAGGGGTTTCGATTCGAGGAATGAACCCGACACACACCCTATATTTAGTCGACGGACAACGAATTAATAGTTCATCCTCAGCCATTGCTCACTCTGATGGTGAATTAAATTGGGTTCCAACCGAAGCGATAGAACAGATTGAAGTGGTTCGAGGACCGATGTCTTCACTCTATGGATCAGAAGCTTTAGGTGGAGTAGTGAATATTATTACTAGAAAACCAATCGAAAAATGGACAGGCTCTGCTTCGATTCAATCGTTATGGAATGAATCTAATTTGGGTGGTGATCAGTATAAAACCAGTGCTTACTTGTCTGGTCCACTCATTGAAAATAAATTAGGTGTCAATTTCTGGGCCGAATTTAGAAAACGTGATGCGCTTGAAGATCCTACCAATTCTCGTTTAAGCAAACACGATGAGCAGAAAAATACCAAAGGGCATCTTGGTCTATTTTGGCAAGCAACAGATCAACAACAGATTGAATTCATAAGTGAGTACGGCCATGAGGATCGACAAGATTTAAGAGGTGGAACACGTAATCAATATTATCAAGTTGATGATGAAATTGAGCGGGCTCGATTCGGGTTAAAACATGAAGGTGAATGGAGTTGGGGTAAAAGTATTGTTAAGCTTTATCAAACACAATTCAAACGAGAAAGTGAGCGCAGTGATGGCGGAGATACGACATCTCCACAAAAATTAACTGATCAAGTGGCTTCGACACAGTTTCAATTTGATTTATCTAATCATCATTTAATACTGGGTAATGAGCTTCGTAAGGAAAAGTTGGAAGATCCAACGGTCAATTTAAAACAAAAAGACAGTATTACCCATTATGGAATTTATCTACAAGATATTTGGCAAATCTCTGATCAATTTAAAGTTGGATTTGGGGCACGTGGCGATGAGCATTCAGATTTTGGATGGGAACTGAGTCCGAAGTTTAATGCGTCTTATCAACTCAGCGATGCATGGACAGTCAAAGCTGGTGTGGGCAAAGGCTATAAAGCGCCAACTTTAAAGCAACTATCTAAAGAGTTTGAGTCTAATGCTGCAATGGGTGGTATGGGTATTATTCGAGGCAATCCTGATCTTAAGCCTGAAACCAATACCGCTTATGAAGTTGGATTACATTTCCATCGAGATAATTTTGAAACCACATTAGGGTGGTTTAGAAACAATGTCGATGATTTGATAGATACACAGCGTCAGCCTACATGTTCAGTCGCAGGGAAAATTTGCTTAGATTATGTCAATGTGACAAAAGCAGAACTACAAGGTATTGAATGGAGTGGTGCTTATCACATAGAGCCATATTTACATTTAGAAGCCAATTACACTTATTTAGACGCAAAAGATAAAAGTAAAAATATCCCTTTAGCCGATCGTTCAAAGCATCAATTAAATAGTTCAGTCATTTGGCAAGTGAACGACAAACTCCAAACCAAATTACGCCAGCAATATCGCAGTAAACAATTTCAAGCTGTGAATACACCACACAGTCAAGGATATATCTTCTGGCACATGTATGCAGATTATAAAGTGACTCCGAATTGGACAGTCCAGACAGGAATTGAAAATCTGACAGATAAAAAAATTGGCATGCAACCTGATCAATTACAAACTTTTAGTGATGCAGGACGTCGTTACTTTGTTGGTATGAATGTGAGATTTTAATGATGAAGAAATCTTTCATTCTGCATGCAATAGATCCAACTCATATTCAAAAAAGTTTGGATCTAAACTCCATCCTGCGTATTTTGAGCATCTTCTTATGTGTTTATCTCACATTAAATGTGGCTTTTGCACAAACAGCAGATGCTCAAACTAAGGTATTGGTGTTACATACCGATTTTGTGGCAAATACTAAATTTGAAAAACTTGTGCCAATTGCAGCGAAACAAAATGTGCAATTACAGCATTTACAAGTAAATCAAAATCAAAAAGCTGTTCAGCAATCTATTCAGCAGGCGGATGTGATCATTTTAGATGTTCCGCGACCGCCAGATCGTAAACAGGTTGAAGAGCTTGCACTTGAAAGTTTAAAGGCTCAAGACAAAGCATATATGACCGTTGGTGGTGGAGCACCGCAGTTCCAGAAAATTCCAAAATTATTTGGATTTAAATTATTAGATCTGTATTACAACGGTGGAGAAATTAACTTTTCACATTATTTTGAAGCAGTACATCTTTGGAATACTGAAGGTAAAAAAGCCACATTTAAGACGCAAAAATTACCAGAAATTTCGATTTATCACACCAGTGCACAAGACTATTTTGACAATGTGCAATCCTATTTAGATTGGTATCAACAGAATCTAAAACATCAGAAAAAATCAACTATCCAAGGACAAAATGCCTATTTAGTTTATGTGCTTCATCCAAGCAATATCACCAATTTAACGTCTGAAAAAATTGATCAACTCATAACGCTTACTGAACGAAAAGGTGTTGTTCCCATTGTCTTGCTTTGGAATGAGTCGAAAACCAAAACCAAACTTTCAGATTTTTTTAAAGATGTACCAATCACCGCAATGGTCAATATGACGCATATTCAAAATGGTCAGGACTTAGTTGCCGAGCTACAAAAAATGAATGTGCCTATGGTTCAAAGTTTGAGTTTTAATGGCAATTTTGAAGAATGGAAAAACTCGAAATCAGGCATACCTCCGCATTTAGCATCTATCTTTTTGAGTCTTCCCGAAACTTGGGGATTTTCTGATCCTTTAGTGCTGTCTTTAAATGAGGGTGGTCGCGAGCAATGGATTGAACCACAGGTCAATATATTACTTGAACGTGTAATTGCCCAATCCAAATTGAAGATTAAACCCAATAAAGAAAAGCAAATTGGGGTGATGTTTTGGAATTATCCTTATGGTCAAAATAATTTATCTGCATCAAATTTAAATATTCCGCTGAGCATCGAAAATATTCAAAAAAGTTTAAAAGAACGTGGATACGACACCGAACTGATCAGCGAAAAACAAATTATTTCAGATGCTCAAACTTTATTATCTGCATATTACCAGCATGAAAAATTAGCTGACCTACAACAGAAAGAAATGCTCAGCTATTTTCCTGTTCAGTATTATCTTGATTGGTTAAAAACCTTGCCTGAACAGCGTCAACACGAATTAAAAGAAAGCGCGGATATTCAAAAATTATCTAAACATTGGGCAGTCGTGAAAAGGGAGGGCGAGTTTTATTTTGCAATTCCAAGTCAGCGTTACGGAAATTTATTACTACTTCCTCAGCCTACTCGTGGTTCTAAATTAGGTGAGAATTACCACAGTCTAGACGCTGTTCCAGATCCATTATATTTAGCGACTTATCTGTATTTGCAACAAGCAACCGATGCATTGATTCATTTGGGAACACATGGCACACAAGAATGGTTGCCTGGAAAAGACAAAGGCTTAGCAGCGAATGACTATCCTTTATTGACCGCAGGTGCTTTACCGATTTTTTATCCTTATGTTCAGGATAATATCGCAGAAGCCATGCAAGCGAAACGACGTGGTCGTGCAGTTATAGTGAGTCATCAAACTGCGCCTTTAGCACCCTCTGGTTTATATGATGAATTACGAGATATTCACGATTTAATTCACCAATATGCTCAGCTCGATGAGGGTTTAGTCAAGCAGCAAACTCAAGGAAAACTGATCGCTTTAACAGAGCAAAGTGGTGTGCTTAAAGATTTAAACCTGACTCAGGTTCAGGCTCAGAATAATTTCCCTCAATTTTATACTCAGCTTCATGATCATTTGCATCGCCTAGCGCAACAAGCTGTACCCATGGGCTTGCATCGTTTCGGTTTGTCAGCCCAAGATGATCAAAGATTAATGATTGTTTTACAGCAGTTAGACTCAGACTATTTCAAAGCATTAAAGCTGGATAAAAATGAAGTGTTTAATGCCGATATTGAAACAATTCGTCAATCTCTAGCTTATCGTTATTTGGCGCATTATGTTTTAAATCCGGCTGAATCCACAGGTTTAGGATGGTTTAAATCTAAGGCTTCAAATGTTGAGGTTGATGCAGATATTCAAAAGATAGGGCAAAGTGGAAAACTAAAAGCGTATATCGAAACTGCACAAAAAAATTATGAATATTTGAGTGCAGATAGAGAAATGCAAAGTTTGTTGAATGCTTTATCTGGAGGCTATGTTTTACCGGGAACGGGGGGAGACCCGATTCGTCAGCCTGAAAGTGTCAGTGGACGCAATTTATATGCTTTTGAAGCCAATAAAATCCCGACTAAAGCGGCTTATGAAATGGGACAAAAAACCTTTGAGCAGATGATTGCGCAGTACCAACAAAAGCATCCTCAGCAGTACCCTAACAAAGTTGCATTTAGTTTGTGGTCTTCTGAAACGATTCGTCATTTAGGTGTTTCGGAAGGACAAGTTTTGGCAGCGCTTGGTTTAAGACCTGTGTGGGATCAAGCAGGTAAAGTGGTGAGTTTAGACATTATTCCACAACAAGAGCTCAAGCGCCCACGTGTGGATGTTGTGATTCAAGCCACCAGTGTTTATCGAGATCAATTTGATGGTTTTATGCGTCTACTTGCTGGTGCAATGGCAAAACTTTCAGCGCTAAATGAACCCAATAATCAGCTTTATCAAAATTCACAACAGATACAGCAATCATTAATTGCTCAAAAAGTTGATCCTGAACGAGCTAAAGCGTTATCACAACTTAAAATTTTTAGTAATGAACCTGGAGAATATGGCTCAGGTTTAACGAAAAAAACCTTGTCCTATGATGATTGGGAAAATGATCAAGAATTAGCAAATACCTTCTTAAATAATCTGCAATATGCCTATGGCGATAAAACGTGGGGTGAGCAAGCACCAGTCAATCTATTCGCTGAAAATTTAAAAGGCGTTGATGTTGCCATTATGTCGCGTTCTTCAAATGTGCAAGGCGTGTTATCGACAGATCATCCATTTGAATATTTAGGTGGATTATCTTTGGCAATTCGTTCCGTTCAAGGGAAATCACCGGAATTACTCATTACAGATTTACGCCAAAATAAAGCTGAAGTCACCTCATTGAAAGCTTATTTGTCAGATGAATTACGTACCCGTTATTTAAATCCTGAGTGGATTAAAAGTATGCAAAAGGAGGGTTATGCTGGCACATTGGAAGTAATTAATGTGACCAATAATTTATATGGCTGGAATGTGACTGACCCTTCAGTTGTCCGTGCTGATCAATGGAAAGATATGTATGAAACTTACGTTCAAGATAAGCGCGAACTTGGTGTAAATGAATGGTTCAAACAACATAATCCATCTGCGCAACTCCAAGTATTAAATCGTATGGCGGAAGCGATTCGTCAAGATTATTGGCAATCTGATGATGAGACAAAACGAGAAATTGCAGAAAAAATTCAAGCGTTGCAAGAACAAGTGAATTTGCCTTTAGAGTCTGAAAAGCTTAATGAATTTACCCAAAGTATTTTGAAGCAAAATGACAGTGTATCACTAGAAAAAAATGCACAGATGACTGTAGTAACTGATCAAGTAAATCTTGAAAATTCATCTGAAACAAAACGCACAGCCGATGAGCAAAATACTCAAAATCAGCAAGCTATAGGACAAGGTTTAAACCCAACAACACAGACTTTGAAAGCAGCCGATGCCAATCAGTCTACTCAAGATCAACATCCATCTTCTATAGAAATACAAACCCCCAAAATAGATCAAAAAAATACTCAGAATCAGGCACAACAGAAAGTCAAAGGTCAGGCTTTGGAACAAGTCCAGAAAAAGTCGGAAGTACAAGATTATGCTTGGGTTGGTGCCTTCATACTGAGTTTATTGATTGGATTTGGTTTTTTTAAACAATTTATGCAACAGCGAAAAAAATAAGAGGAAATTTATGCAAATTTTAGAAGTCGAAAGTTTGATTTATCAGGCTTCAAAACTTTTCTTATGGCCTGTGATGTTGCTCATCCTTATCTCATTGATTTTTTCATTGGTTTCTTTGGGTAGCTTTATTATGGAATGCGTGTTCAGAACCTCTAAACGTTATCGATCGATTTTGATGAAATATGCAGAACAAAATCAATTTCAAGCCTCGACTGATGATTTAGAACTTTGGATTATTAAACGTTTGGAATGGCTAAGAATTGTATCCCGAACTGCACCGATGTTGGGATTGATCGCAACTATGATTCCAATGGGTCCTGCATTACTCGCTTTATCTTCAGGTCAAGCTGAACAAGTGGGGCAGAATATGGTGATGGCATTTTCTTCAGTAATTTTATCTTTAGTTTCGGCTTCTATATGTTTTTATATTTTGGTTATCCGACGTCGTTGGTTGCTTGAAGAATTACGTGAGTATGAAAAAGAATTTGAAAGTCTTCATCAAGGGGAAGCTTAATGCGATTTTTGGAACAGGATGAAAGTGATGATCCTATGCTTTCTGTTGTGAATTTGATTGACCTTTTTTTAGTTATTATTGTGATTCTAATGATGTTGGTAGTACAAAACCCGCTAAATCCATTTTCAAATAATAATGTCGTTGTAATTGAAAATCCTGGTGAAAAAAATATGAAAATTTCATTTAAAGAAGGACAAGAACTTAAACAATATGAGTCTACAGGTCAAATTGGTGAGGGCGAAGGAAGTAAGGCAGGGGTGACCTATAAACTGAATGATGGCCGAATGATTTACGTGCCTGAATAAAATGTACGTGTGATACAAACTCATCTATTAATCTAAACTTTAACATTTGATCTATTTTTCTAAATATTAATACATAATTTGCGGACTAAAATCATCAACTGAAAGAAACTTTTTGATACACATTTCAAGCGATACACAGGCATCTTATAGTCAACCATTGATTTAATGGTTGAACTACTAAAAATGCTTGTGCCTGCTAAAGGTAGACTATCCAAGTTAAGTGAAGAAAATCAGGCTTTACTCCGTCTGAGCTATTGGCGTGTCAGAGCCTACTGCTCCACAAATCTTCCACGATGTAGATGATTGCCTGATCAAGTCCAATCTATTTAATTTACCCGAGAGTCTGCCTGAAGGCGAAGGTATCGACTGGAACGTAGTGATCGTAGATGCCACAGAAACTCCAACACAAAGACCTAAAAAACAGAAGAAAAGCTATAGTGGCAAGAAGAAGGCACATACATTTAAAGTTCAAGCCATTATCTATTATAGAACACAGCAATTTCTGAGTTTATGCACGAGTCGTGGTGCTGTACATGATTTCGAGCTTTTCAAACGCAACTTGAATCCGATTCCTAAAGGTGCTTTTATTCATGCAGATGAAGGCTATCATGGAATCTATGCAATGTATCCAAATAGCTCATTGCCTCTAAAAGCAAAGAGATGCTGCAAACTAGATCCCGAGCTAAAAGTTTACAATTGAGAAATCAATAAAAGAAGAATTGGGATTGAACATGTATTCGGCAGTTTGAAAGCCTTCAAAGTCCTTGCGGCGCGATATCGTAATCGAGTCAAAAGACTAGGTTTAAGATTCAATTAAATTGCTGGAATCTATAACATGGAACTGCATAAAAATGAATTATGAAAGAATTCTATTGTTGAATGTCTTTATCTAAAAAATTATATACCAATTTATCAAAGATAGATGTTTTAAATACAACTCAGAGCTTTGCTGTATTCAAAACAGATTCAAAAGAAATCTCAAGTTTTTATGAAAATTAACTACATACCCCACCAGTAATCGGCTGATTCCTATTTTCTAAGTGCTTGACTGAACTTGCAATACTGATTGAAAGTTGATCAATGGCTTTTTGCGAAACAGTGACTAAAGTGTTTAAGTCTTTATTTTTTTGTGGAATTTCTTCATAAAAACTCATCCGACAACTGAGTTGATGACGTTGAGGTAATGTTTGAGCGTTTTTGGGTATGGATAAGGGGCGATTAGGATCATCATATCTTAAAGTCCAAGTCGCATTCATGAGCATAAAGCGTTGCTGATTTGATTTTTCGATGAAATCAAAGTTAGAAAAATCTAAGGCAATTCGATAAGCTGCTTGTCCACCAGTCATACCACTATTATAACGATCCACTGCACCTAATGTTTGCTGTAAACGCGCAGAAACAGCATCTCTCAATTCAGCCGATAAAGTAGATGTCCAACGATCATCGAACAATACTTTAGCCTGCCCATTTTCTTGTTGAATTACCAATGGAATTCGGTTTAAACGATCGGATAATCCAACAGGAAGCACCTCAATCATCCTCACTTTTAGATTTGACGAAGATGATGTTAGCGTTTGAGTGCTCAATGAATAGAACATAGGCGTAGGGGATGAAGAGCACCCACTGACGATGAGTGCAAACAAACCAACACTCAAGCTTGAAAGGACTTTTAGGTAGCAGCGTTGCTGAGATTTCAATAATTTATTCTCTGTCATCTTTCTTCGGCTCCGCTGTTTTTCCACGAATCAATGACTCAGGATTTTGTTCTATTTGATCTGCCATTAACTGCAATGAAGCTGCGGCACGGGTAATTTGTTGTAAAGCACGACGTAGATCTTGTTGTAATGGTGCATCACTTGCCAAGATGGTTTCAGAAGACTGAACTGTTTTACGAACATCATCCAAAGTGGCTTGTAAATTAGGCGCAACTTTGCCATCCAGTTGATCGACCAAACTTTTTGAAGATCGTATAGTTTTATCTAAGTTTGCCAAGGTTTGACGAAAGTCCTGACCAATTTCAACCAATGGAAATTTAGATACATTATCGGCGATTTGGGACACTTGTGCTTGAAGGCCTTTTAATTCTGTAGGAGTTGTTGGAACTTCAACTACACCATCATTTCGACGGATTGCAGTGGCATATTTAGCTTTAGGGAAAAGATCAAAGCTAATGTAGTTTTGACCTGTAAGTAAATTGCCAGTCCGCATTTGAGCTCGCCAACCACGCTCAACAAATTGCTTGAATACTGTACCTTGCGGGTCCAACTCATGACCTCCAGCAATACGTGAAGGATAAACTTCAGCATCAACACGCATTCGAATTTGCGAGTGATTATTGTAGAACTCAGTGTTGATTTTTTTCACAGTACCGACTTCGACACCCATGAAATCAATTGGAGCTCCTACTGATAAACCTCGCAATGACTCATTGAAATACATTACGATCCGTCTTGGATTAAGATCAGGCTCTTTAAGCGCAAGCTTTTCAGAGTCAAATAATTCAAATTTCATTTTATTCGGAGCAGGAGCTGCATCAGAATTTTCAGGATAACCAAATGCGATCCCTCCCGAAATGATGCTTGCCAAAGATTGTGTGTTTAAACTAAAGCCCGAAGCATTCAAATTGACATCTACACCACTGGCTTGCCAGAAACGCGCATCTGTGGTGACAAATTTGTCATAAGGTGACTTAATGAAAGTTTGAAGTTCAACGCTTTTTCCATCATCAGCCAGTTGGTAAGAGGTCACTTGTCCAACGTTGATTCTTCGATAATAAATAGGTGAACCGAAATCGAGCGAACCTAAATCTTGTGCCTTTAAGAAAAAGATTTTTCCAGGAACATCGGAAGTTACAACTGGTGGAGTTTCTAGCCCTTTAAATGAAGTGGTTTTGACATCTGATTTACCGCCATCTACTTCAATATATGCGCCAGAAAGTAAAGTATCGATACCTGAAACCCCACTTGCACCAATACGTGGTCTCACTACCCAAAAACGTGAATCTTCCGTGGCAAAATTACTAGCATCTTTCCGAAGTTCAATTTTAGCAATGATATGAGACCGATCTTCCGAAAGGTCAATTTCACGCACTAGACCCACATTAACTTGACGATAACGAACTGTAGTTTTGCCAGCTTCAATGCCTTCTGCAGTCCTAAAAGAAACCTCAATAACAGGACCAGTATTCAAATACGCCTTGAGAGCTAATGAAAATGCAATGAGTAATGCAACAATTGGAATAATCCAAATGAGAGAAGGTTTCCATTTGCTACGTTTCTTATCAGGTACACCGACCTGACTCAGAACTTGTTCATCATGTGGATGACCATTACTCGATTGGTTTTCTGACATAGTTATTGATCTTATTAAATCGTAATGTGGTTGTTGTTTGTACGCTTCATCATATGAATATCAAGCAAGAAGTGAAAGGGTTTTATGTAAATCTCAATGTTCTGTAGCGTCATTTTTTTTTTCATGCTGACTCAGAATTGAAACGTAATAGTTGTCCCAAATGATTCTAGGATCAAAACTCAGTGAGGCTAACATGGTCAAAACCACAACTGCACCAAAAGCGACTGCACCTGTGCCTGCTAAAATAGTTGCCAATGATTGAATTTGGATTAGTGCTGCTAGCATGGCGACAACGAAAACATCAATCATTGACCAACGGCCAATAAACTCCACGACTCTATACATGATCGAGCAATGCTTCGGTGAGAGGTGAATTTTTTTTGAGGCTTGTAAATGTACAGCACTGAGCAGGAGAGCAAGGATGACCAATTTCAGTAGGGGAATAAATATACTGGCAATAAAAATAACGGACGAAACGAAATAGTCACCACTTTTCCAGAAATAGATGACTCCACTCATAATAGTGTCTTGTTGACGGCCAAGAATAGATTCTGTAATCGTCATCGGTAAAACATTAGCTGGTATATAAAGAATACTCGCTGCAATTAAATAAGCTAGAGTTCGTTCTAAACTTCGGGTTTTACGGGTATGTAATGGGCTATCACAACGAGTACAGCGGGATTTTCGTGCTTGTTCCATGGCAGACAAGGACGTCATGCGGTTGAGTGTTCCACAGCAATGACAAAGTGTGAGCTCAAGATCAATTGCACGCGGTGCAAGCGTTTCTAATGAGACAGATTTCTGCATAGGGTGTGGCGAATGCTTCATCTGATCGGGTTGATTCGTATGAGTGGAAGTAATGGTCATGAGATTTGATTTCCATCAATTACGTTCCATAGATCCTTGATTTTGATTGATACCAAATAGACCAACAAAACACTTAAAATGGCAAATGCCCATAAGGCAATTCCAGGAATCACAACCACCATCCCCACTAATTTCACCAAGGTGACCAAAACGCCAATCAGAAAGACTTCAACCATTCCCCAAGCTCTCAGTTGAAATAGTGACCGTAATGCGAGTTTAAGTGATGCATACTGTTGGGTTGCAATAACATTTTTATTGAACATTGCCATCAAAAGAATATATCCCATCAGAAGTAAGTAGGCCAAAGGGACAACAAAAGTGGTCATCAGAATAAGAAAGCCTACAAAAGCACGATCAGCCTGGAACATTGCCCAAGCCGCACCCAATAATGTGGTTTCTGAATAAATGCCTTGGAGTTCAACTTTGACAATTGAAAAACTATTGGCAATCGCAAAGATAATTAACGCAGTACAGACTAAGGCCAACAGTGTGTTAAATTTTGGAATTTTACGATAGAGCTCGGAACCGCAAGCCGAACAATAGGCACGTTCATTCTTATATAAATCGGATTTACGAAAGAGAGTATCGCACTCTTCACAAGCAACATAATTTTGATTGATTTGCACCATTTTTAAATCAGGGGCGAGTTTAGAATCCGATACAGTTTCTACATTCGTTTCAGACATCGTTGTCTCAACTTTTTCATCAATATTCTTGGTTTTTTATTTCTCCCTATAGTTTATATCGAGATTCAATAGGTTTGCCTATGATTATTTTGTTGAATCGAGATACATAGCGCTTTAGTTTGGCTTATCAGTGTGCAGTCATGTTGCTCAACGAGGGTATAAAAGGGGTTGAAGTGCTAATTGATCAGCATTTATGTAGTCAAAATGAGGGTGAGTTAAGTTTATATGATGAAATTAAATTAATATTAAATTCAATGATTCAGCATAAAATTCAAGATGCAGCGTGTGCTTCACATAAACTTCATATATCAAGAACTACACTTCATTTAAATCATAAAGATCGATTGCTTAGTTTGGGATGACTGTATGTTGAAAAGCCTCATGCAATGGCTGGATAGTTGGTCCGTAAGCGTGCCACATGATGCATTGACCTCTGAGAGTAAACAGATTCAATGGCTCAGAATAATTCCTTTTATCCTACTGCATCTTGCTTGTCTGGCAGTGTTTTGGGTCGGGTTTTCTTGGTTTGCTTTTGCATTTATGTTGTTTTTTTATTTTATTCGCATGTTCGCAATCACGGCTTTTTTTCATCGTTATTTGTCACACAAAACTTTTCAAACTTCGAGATGGCTGCAATTTATCTTTATTTTAATTGGCACAATGAGTGCGCAGCGTGGACCATTATGGTGGGCAGCACATCATCGATATCATCATCGTTATACAGATACTCCTCAAGACCCACATTCATCAACGCATGGATTTTGGTATAGCCATGTTGGTTGGTTTTTAAATGAATATAATTTTTCAACGCGTAAAAGTGTTATTAAAGATTGGCTGAAGTTTCCGGAGCTGATTTGGTTAGATCGTTTTAGTTTGATGATCGTATTAATAACGGCTATCGGAATTTATGGTCTAGGGGAATGGGTTGCTTGGATGTGGCCGCATTGGGGAACCAGTGGTTTGCAGTTATTGGTATGGGGAGGCGCAATTTCTACTGTTCTGCTTATTCATGCCACATTGTGCATTAACTCACTGGCTCACCATTATGGAAGCCGAGATTTTGAGACGAATGATCATAGTCGCAACAACTTATTTTTATCTCTGATTACACTTGGTGAAGGCTGGCACAACAATCATCATTTTTATGCAGGAAGTACGCGCCAAGGGTTCTATTGGTGGCAGATCGATGTGACCTATTACATCTTAAAATGTATGTCATGGTTTGGCTTGGTTTGGGGAATGAAACCCATACCAGCTCGAGTCTATGAAGTAAGTAAAATTACGCGTTCGAAAAAGGCCAAACTCCAACATTCTCAAGTTCAGTCAAAGGAATCAAGATGAAAATTGCAATTATTGGATCGGGTATTTCAGGACTTTATGCAGCTTGGAAGTTGAGTAAGTTGCATGAGGTGACCGTATTTGAAAAGAATAATTATTTTGGGGGACATACTGATACTCATCAATTAAAGATCGATGGTGAGCAAGTTGCAGTGGATAGCGGATTCATTGTTTTTAATGAACACAACTATCCTTTATTTTGTGAGATGTTGAAGGAGCTTGGTGTACAAGCTCAAAGCAGCGATATGGGGTTTTCAGTTAATAATCAGGTCACAGGACTGCAATATAACCCTTCCAAGAAATTCTCATTATTGTTCAAACCACAGAATTTTTTAAAGACCCGCTTTAGAGCGATGCTGTCAGATTTATTCAGATTTTATGCAGCAAATAAAGATCTTGATGTAGATGAGACCGACCCGAATTACACTATTGAGCAATATCTCAACGAGCATGGATACTCGGATGCGTTTAGGCAAGAGCATCTCTATCCGATGTGTGGTGCATTATGGTCATGCCCAGTAGAGCAAGCAGGTCAAATTCCATATAAATTTGTAGTCAGTTTTTTTCAACATCATCGTATGTTGCAACTCAAAGATCGACCACAATGGTTAACTGTAAGAGGTGGGTCTTCTAAATATATTCGTGCAATTCAAACTCAAGCAAAGCACATTCATTTTAAAAAAGTAGAGGTGAAGTCAGTTAAGCGCTCAGCAAATGACGTGAGTATTGAAACGGGACAGGGGATTGAACGGTTTGATTGGGTGGTATTTGCAAGTCATGCAGATGACACATTGAAGTTGCTCGCTGAACCAACGGTTAAAGAATCAGAAATATTAGAAAAGTTTCAGTATCAAGACAATCATATGGTGTTGCATTCAGATACCAGCATTATGCCAAAATCAAGACGTCAGTGGGCAAGTTGGCATGTGCATGTCACACCGAATAGAGCGGGTCAAGTCACTCCATTTCAGCAAAATAGTGTCCATTATGGATTTAGTTATTGGATGAATCAGCTACAAAATCTGAAATGTGAAACTCAGATTTTTGCGACATTAAATCCTAATTTTGATTTAGATCCAAACAAAGTCTGGGTTCAGCGTCACTATCGTCATCCTGTATTTAATGCGGAAGCTATTGCAGCTCAGTCAAGATGGTCTGAAATAAACGGTTTAAATCGGACCTATTTTTGTGGTGCTTATTGGGGATGGGGCTTCCATGAAGATGGTGCAAGAAGTGCGTCATGGGTGGTTGAAGCCTTATTAAATTCATCGAATCAAGCCGCTTAGGAGTACTTATGCAGCTGTATCCACTTGCAATTGCAGTTGCTGACATTCGTCATCGCCGTTACTTGCCTAAGCCTTATGCTTTTCAGAGTCAGCTGACGTATTTGTGGTTTGATCCAGAACAGCTCGAACACTTCGCGCAAACTTCGATACTTTGGTCAACGAAAAAATGGAACTTTCTGAGCCTAGATTCTGATGACTTCTTGGCAAACTATCAAGGCACGATTCGAGAGAAGGTTCTGCATGTGTTGGAAGAGCATACTTTAGAAGAGCCGACGGAGCTCGCTGAAATTCGGGTGTTGGCTTTGCCGCGCACGCTTGGCTTCAGATTTAATTCGGTGGTTTTTTATTTTCTATTTAATGCCCAGCAAAAATTACAGTTCATTCTCAGTGAAATCACCAATACACCCTGGTTAGAAAGACAGGTATATGTTCACGATTGTCGCACCGGGGGGGAGCAGCATTCCGAATATACGAGCTTCCACTTCCAGTTTGACAAAGCTTTTCACGTGTCACCCTTCATGCCAATGGATCTGAAGTATCAATGGACGTTTAGTTTGGCTGAAAAACAAAATTATGTGCTTATGCAATTGTTTAAAGAGGAAAAATTACAATTCGATGCATCAATGCGTTTTGAGTTAACCCCCATCACACTTCCTTCACAACTTCATCGCTATGCTGTTTTTAAACTATTTGAGCCGATCAAGATGGTTGCAGGTATTTATTATCATGCCTTTAAGCTTTGGATAAATAGAGTTCCATTTTATCGGCATCCCAATAAAACGAAGGATAAGCTGTGATATGAAATCATTGTTAATGGGAGAGCAATCTTCACTACCGCTGGTATTACGTCATTTACTGAAATTAAAACACGGCCAAATTCATTTTAAAGGGATTTGGGAGGGTTCAGTCGGTGAGGTGAGTGATCTAGACGCAGTGATTGAGGTCCATGATGCAAAGTTGATGGATCTACTTTTTCGTCAGGGGGTTCTTGGTGCAGCTGAAGGTTTCATTCAAGGATATTGGACGACACCAGATTTAGTGAAGATTGTGCGAATTCTTGCGAGAAATCGCGATATTTTAGATCGTATGAACCAAAGTGCCTTAGCAAAGGCGAGTCAACTCTTGCTCAAAACTTGGTATGCATCGCGTAAAAACTCATTGGAAGGTAGTCGCAAAAATATTGCTGAGCATTATGATTTAAGTAATGACTTTTTTAAGTTATTTCTTGATCCGAGCATGATGTACTCCAGCGCGGTATTCAAAGATCAATCTATGACTTTGGAACAAGCATCCGATTATAAAAAAGAAATCATATGCCAAAAATTGAAACTTCAACCGATGGATCATTTGGTTGAAATTGGCAGTGGATGGGGTGGTTTTGCGATCTATGCTGCGCAAAACTATGGTTGTAAAGTGACTACTATTACCATTTCTCAAGCTCAATATGACGAAGCTAAAGCTAGAATTGACGCTGCGGGTCTGTCTCATCGTGTTGAAGTTAAATTAAAAGATTATCGTTTACTTGAAGGTAAATTCGATAAATTGGTTTCAATTGAAATGATTGAAGCCGTTGGTGCTCAATATCTATCGACATATTTTGAAAAGTGTAGACAGCTGTTAAAACCTAATGGTTTGGCGCTTATTCAAGCCATCACCATTGAAGATGCGCGATATGAAAAGGCATTGAGTACGGTCGATTACATCAAAAGATACATTTTCCCAGGTAGTTTTATTCCTTGTATCAGCGTGATGACCAACGTTGCATCAGAACAAAAATTACGTCTAAAGCATCTTGAAGATATTGGTTTAAGTTATGCACAAACGATTCACTGCTGGCGTGAACGTTTTCTACAACAGCGTGAGCAAGTTTTAGCACTGGGCTTTGATGAAAACTTTATTCGCATGTGGGATTTTTATTTATGTTATTGCGAAGGAGGTTTTCTCGAAGGCGTCATTAGTGATGTGCATTTATTGTTTGAAGCAAGTCCATACTAAATCAGTGAGAGGACATCTCGATGTTGCTCAATTTATTTGTGATGAATGTTTTCCTGATGCTTTGTGCATGGATTTGGGTGACATTTAATCATCGTGCAGGTTTGGTCGATGTCATTTGGAGCTTTGGAATAGCTTTAAATGTCCTCATCGCAGCAAATGTAATGAATGAAGCCCCTACATCTGTTCGCATTTTTCTAGCGATCGCGAGTGGTCTTTGGTTTCTCCGTTTAGCATGGCATTTATTCAGAAGATATATCCGAGAAGATTCTGAGGACACGCGTTATGCCAATATGCGCCGTGCGATGGGAGACTTTCAACATTTAGGTTTTCTTCTCTTTTTTCTATTTCAGGCTGGGTTGATCTCCTTATTCTCATATCCAATGATCAAATTGTTCAGTATACCTGCGATGCAGTGGAGTAACTCGACAGAACTGCTGCTGATTTCAGGATTAATCATGCTGGTTGCATTTATTGGTGAGGCACTCGCAGATCATCAGTTGTATCAATTTAAATTGAACCCGAATAATCGTGGCAAAACGATGGATCAAGGGTTATGGAAATATTCACGCCATCCGAATTACTTTTTTGAATGGATACATTGGTTTGCTTATCCAATCTTAGGTATAGCGGCGGGAACGCCTTGGTTGTGGATCTATCCGGTGTTGATGTGGCTCTTTTTGTACTACATCACGGGTATTCCATTTAGTGAACAGCAAGCGCTCAAAAATCGTGGTGCAAACTACAAGATGTACCAACAAAAAACATCAATGTTTCTTCCTTGGTCACCGAAAAAGTAGGTAATTACATGGATTCAATCGTTCAACAATCGTTAAAACTCATTGAAAGTGGCAAAGTTCCAGATCAAGTGATTCGTCTTGGTATCCAAGCACTTTGCAAAAAACGTCTTGAGCAAGAAGGTCGTTTTGACGCTGTATTCGCTTCACAGCGTTATATGGATGTATTAAGAGACTTGAAAAAAAGTGAAATCGCGATTGATACAGACAAGGCAAATGAACAACATTATGAATTGCCTACAGCATTCTTTCAGGCCGTGTTGGGCAAGCGTTTAAAATACAGTGCCAGTTTATTCCATGATGCTAAAACCAGTTTAGATCAAGCTGAGGAAAATGCCCTGCAGGTCTACTGTGAACGTGCGCAATTACAAGATGGTCAGGACATCTTAGAAATAGGCTGTGGTTGGGGATCACTCAGTTTGTATATGGCAGAGCATTATCCAAATGCCAACATTACGGTAGTATCAAACTCCAATACTCAACGTCTTCACATTCAACAACAAGCCAAAGAAAAGCAATTTAACAATTTGACAGTTATCACCTGTGATGTAAATCAACTCGAGTTGGAGCAAAACTCTTTTGATCGTGTTGTATCCGTTGAAATGTTTGAGCATGTTCGAAACTATCAGCGATTATTTGCCAATATTAGCCAATGGCTCAAAGCAGATGGTTTATTGTGGTGTCATATTTTCTGCCATCGATTTATTCACTATCCATTTGAAGTTAAAAATGATTATGACTGGATGTCTAAATATTTTTTTACAGGGGGGTTAATGCCTGCTGTTTCGACTTTCCTGCACTTTCAGGATCATTTACAGTTAGAAAACCAATGGCAATGGTCTGGACAACAGTATGAACATACAGCCAATGCATGGTTAAATAATATGGACCAAAAAAAGGACTTACTTAAACCACTATTTAAGCAAACTTATGGTCAAGATGCGGAAATCTGGTGGCAACGTTGGAGAATCTTTTTCATGGCTTGTGCAGAACTGTTTGGTTATGACAAAGGTCGTGAGTGGGTGATTGGCCATTATTTGTTTAAGAAGCGAGCTGTTTGAAGTTCAAACTAAGCTTAGCGATAAGGTGAAGAGGGTACATGTCCATGATGAGGCTATTTAGGGATAAACGCGATCATCCTTTGGGTGAGGTGTTTAACCGCTATTATTGGCTACAAATTGGTCTTATTGCCTTGTCTATTGTGATTGGGATTGGTTGCAGTGCTTGGGTCATTAAAGGAACATTGCTGACCACAGCGCTCGAACAGGAGATGGAGCATTACTGGCAGCGTATGGAGCGTAATCCAGAAGCTGCTTTACCCGACACTAAAAATTTATATGGATATCGTTGGTCCGATGACGAGTTAGCCCCCTCTGAATTTCGTAATTTAAAACTCCAATCGGGTGTACATCGACACTATATCGATGGTAAAGACCGGATGACGGTTTATGGGACACGCAATGGTGAACACGTTTTTTTAGTGTTTGGTGAAAGTAATGTTAATAAGCTTATTTGGCTGTTTGGTTTAGCGCCACTCATGGTCAGCTTATTTTTGCTATACAGTGTGCTGTGGTGGTGGAATCGCCGTGCACGCCGCTATTTTTCGCCCATCACACGCTTAGCCAATGCACTCGAACATATCGATTGGGAACATCAGAATAATCGAGCATCACCATTTAAAGAAATTAAAACAGATTCTAATTTGGAGGCTGAATATCTCAAGCAAGCACTTGAAAAATATCATCAAGTTTTAAGCGAATTCATTCAGCGTGAAAGAGAGTTTACTGGCGATGTTAGTCATGAACTTCGAACACCGCTCACAATATTGAAGGGAAATGTACAACTTTGTCAGGCCCGTTATGGTGATAACAAATCTTTTACTCGATTGCAAAACACAATCGAAGATATGCAGTTATTGGTCGATACACTTTTGGCGATTGCTCGAAATACCACAAGCAATTTACAAAGTGAAAAAACACGCTTATCAGAACTGCTTCAAGATGTTGTAAGTGACTTGAATAGTGTCAGTTTGGCAAAAGGAATGAGTATCGATTTAAACATCGAAGTTAATGAGGTCAAACGTCATTTATATCCATCGATGACAAAAATGGTGTTTAGCAATATTTTAAGAAATGCATTGAATTACTCTCAAGGTACAAGCATTAATGTCATTCTCGAAAAAAACAAAGTGTTGGTCGCAGATAATGGTATCGGGATTGATTTACCGAATAACTCTAAGGTGCAAGAACTAACGAATCAGCAGCTGCAACTCGATATCAAAGGTCATGGTATCGGGCTACAACTGGTTCAAAAATTATGTAAACAACTTGGCTGGAGAGTAGAGTTATTTGATCGTGAATACTATTTGATGACTCATCCAAAAGTTGACTTGTCACTCAGTTCAGGACTGATTGTGGTCGTTTACTTGAATGATCAGCCTCCAAAATAGTGTATTTGGAGGAATTTGATCTGAAGTGCGAATTCAGTAGTAACTAGTTTTTTCAGTAGTAACTAGTTTTATTCAACTGCGATCTTTAGACCTACCCCTGAAACGGTGTGTATTAATTTTTGTTCAAACGGCTTATCGACCATTTTTCTTAAATTATAGATATGGCTTCTGAGTGCATCGCTTTCTGGTTCTTCATCCCCCCATAACTCAAGCATGATCTCCTGTTTAGTGAGCACTTTAGGTGAGTTTCGCATAAGTAATTTTAAAAGTTTGAATTGAATAGGTGGCAGTTCGATCATTTGACCTGCACGAGTGATTTGCTGTAAAGCAGGGTCTAATGTGAGATCGTGAATTTTGATTTGGCTGTTAGATACTTCTCCTAATGAGCGTTTGATCAGTGCACGAACACGATAAACCAATTCATTAAAATCAAATGGTTTGACTAAATAATCATCTGTACCTGCTCGGAAACCTTTTAATTTATCATCCAAAGTATCACGAGCAGTCAGCATCAGTACCGGGAGGTCGAGTCCTTGTTCGTTGCGAAGCCATTCACACAGGTCATAACCTGTACCGTCAGGTAAATTAATATCTAACAGTAGAATATGATAAGGATGTTGTTTAAGCAGTTGACGTGCCACATCCAAATTACGCGCATGATCAACCACAAAATTATGCTCTTCTAAAAATTCACATAATGTTGAAGCAAGTTCGTAATGATCTTCGACCATTAAAATAAAATGTTTAGTCATGTCGACACGATTAGTCCAATAATTGCTTTTTTAAAGTATCACTAAATGGAGACGAACCCAGCCAAATTTTAAAATAATCATTGGCATTCATGTATTGAATTTTACCCAAAATTTTTTGATTTAGACTCAAAGTTAAAGTCTGGGTCGTATGGGTATAGCTTAGACTGTAAATATCACCAGATCGAACCGGTTGATACAATTGTGTGATCTGGTCAAGCTGTTTCAACGTATTGGCTTGTTTGACATTTCGTTTGAGAAAGTGCGTTGCAGCCTTTTTAAAAGCCCATTCTGGAATATGTTGAGTATAAGCAAAGTCCATGCGAATATCTTGATTCTTCCAAGTGCTTTGACAATTTTGAGCGAAATAAGTTGCTTTACCGACATTTTTTTGTCCGACTTTGAGGTCTCCTTGACCACACTCACGCACACTTTGTGCATGCGCGAGTGGTAATAAGAATAGACTCAAAGCAGAGAGGGTGATTATTGCGATTTTTTGAAAGGTAATAACCATGCGTATAACCCTCCAGCATATGGTAGTGAGCGAAATAAGCCATCAGCTGGGTCCCAAAAGTCTTGCTGGAACACAATTTTGTCTTGCTCATTGAGTTTTATTTCACTAATTCCATGTGATTCCATGCTTCGAGTCGTGCCGAAGATTTTAAAATCATATGCCATACGCCAATGCACATAGGCTGAGTCGTCAAAATGTGATGTGTTGAGCAATTTGACTGAAACATTACTGACACGGTTATTCATACCTTTGAAATGTTCGACTAGATTTTCACGCTTACTAAATTGTGAAAGTGTGTCATTGATATATAAACTGTCAGCATACAGATTGCTTGCTCGGTTAGTGAATTCAGGTGTACCTAAAGTATTGAATGCACTGGTAAAACGAACCCCTATATCTTGAGCTTTGGCAGGCGTCATGGTGATGCCTTGAACTGTCGATCTTGCTTGAGCATAATCATCAGAGTAACTTGGAATACTTGCACAGCCTGATAAAAAGAGTAGAGGAAGGCTCAATGTCGCAGCCACAATTTTTTTGACGTGTTTCATGATCTCAATCCACTAATTTATTCTTATTTTTTAATCTACTGGCAATCTTGTGAAATGGATGTGAAATTAAAATATGAGCTGTGTTCGATGAAAGATATTTGTGTTAAAGGGAGTTCCGTTGAACTCCCTTTAACTTTATTTTATTTAAATTTCCAAGTGTAATCAATGTTGACACGCATTTCGTCATCCGACTTAAATGCCATACCTACTGGTGGGATATCGTTACGGTAGCGACTATAACGTGTACGAATATTTAAACCTTCGAGTTTACCCGTTGGAACACGATAGCTGAGTTCAAAATCTAGAGCATCTTGTTCAAACGTTTGATTGTCGGTGTTACGAATTTCAATATCATCGCCTTTACTATAGCGAGTCATAAACTTTAGACCTTTCAATGAAGTGTCTTTAAAGTCATAGTCATAGCGTGCGTGATAGACTTTTTCATTAATCTAATTTTTTCATTTGACGACGACGTCTCGTGAGCCCCAAGATTTCTTGGCGATCTTGAATTTCTTGAGCAGAATATGGCAGCGTCTGTTGCAATGCTTCGAGTTCAAGATGACTGTTTTCAATGAGGAAGCAGTCATGCTCAACTGGCCATGTACTGGTAATGGGTTTGCGTTTATGGGAATAGTTCATGGTTAAATTATAAAATTTGAGAAATGAATAGTGTAGATGCGGATAAATTTAAACGACAAAACATGTCGTAATGATTTAGAACACTAAGATTTTAAACTCAATTTTAATGAGACCTTTCAATATCCTTTTAATTGATATTGATTGAGTAAAATTACCTAGATTTACACGGTTTACATAACATGTAGATTTTGAAATGAGTTGTTACGTTTCGTGCCATCCCTATACTGGTTTTTAAGTTAATATTTTAAAAGTTAAAACTTAATAACACCAAGAAAATTAACAATAAAAATAAAGAAATAATCATTTCTGTAATGAACGATTCAATGAATAATCATCGGAATGAGTAAAAAATATGATGCTAATCGTGGTGTGTTTTGCTTTGGTCAGTTGCTATGCCGTATGGCGACTATTATTACAACCTAAATTGATTATGGGGAATACGCAGAGGCACTTTGATTTAACAAAACTCCTCAAGCCTACTGATCTCAGCCAGCCGGCGCGCTTGGTGTATGATACGGATTCTGTCGAAGATATTCGTATGTTTGATGAGGTTGCTAAATTACTGTTTGAGAAACGTGTAAATCATCGTGATATCAAGTTTGCTCAGCAAATTCAATATGAGTTTTTGAACAAGATGCCATCACGAACTTTATGTCAGATCAATCAATTTGATTTAGGTGAGTGGTCGATTTTATGGGAATATCGTAATCAATCCCTTGAATACTATGTGAGTCAATATGGCATCATGTATCGACATACTGACGCACAAGGAGTAGAGCATCAATCTGACTTTATTCAGTAATTTAGAATTTAATCATCAACTAAATTGAGATAATTTTGGAGCATGTCATCCCAAATTTTTTCTGCGCCTTTTTTGAAATATCCCATGTGTCTAATTGCAGGCATTTGATACTGTTTGGCTGTGATATCAATGTAGCGCATATCAGCAGAACGATAATGTTGCATAAAGGCTTGCCTCGAATTTGGGAGAGCCCAATCATCATCTAATGCTGAAACAGCATAAATTTTGGTTTTAACACTTGCATATTGTGCTTTTAAATCTTGTTGCTCGGGGTCAGCGAAAAAATATAACGGATTTTTGCACCAACGACGCCACTGTTGATATACCCCTAAAGGCAGATCAGAGCCCATATTGAATTTACTCCAAGGTAAATAACCTGTGACTGCGACAATGGGTGGAAACACAATACTCCACATCACGGATACTTTGAATCTTTCTTTGAACGGCATATATCCTGCCCAACCTGCACCTGTACCGTAGCAACACATGGCACTGACTTGATGATGATTAGGGGTAAGTCCCAAGGCTTGACCACCATAAGAGTGTGCAGTCACAAATAAGGGGAAAGTATCGCTAGAAAAGTATTCAATGGCACCAGCGAGATCAAGTTTCCCCCAATCCAAATAACTCATTTTAAAACCTTTGAGTTGTGCTGGAGATGATGCCCCCACACCACGATAATCAAAGGTTAGCACTTCAAAACCACGTTCTGCAGCATACTCTGCAAATCTGCGATAAAAAGGTTGGGGAACCGCTGTCGCTGAAGCCACAATAATACGTGCAACAGTCTTCACACCAGATGATAGGTAGCGAGTGCCGGTGAGCATATAGTTATCTAAGGCAGGAAACTGAACTTGAGTTTTATTGATGCTTCTTGGCATCTGGTTCACATTTGGAATAGCTTGCATGTCTATATTTCCCGATATTGAACTATTGACCTTTAAAGCGAGGTTGACGTTTTTCGCTCATTGCTCGCATACCTTCGACTGCATCTTCAGATTGTATTAGTGGAAGAAGATGAGTCTTTAACTGATTAAAAGCGTACTGCTCATCATGTGAAATCGCTTCGTGAGCAGCCGTCAAGGTGGCTTGAACAGCGAGTGGAGCAGCTGAAGCGATGGATTCGGCAAGTTCAATGGCACGGTCAAGCGGATCTTGTTCTGTTACTTCAGTAATCAAATGAAGTCGAAATGCAGTTGCAGCATCAAAAAAATCCCCCGTCAATAAGTAGCGCATTGCATTAGACCAACCTGCAGTTTTAACGAAGCGTGAAGTTGCTCCGCCAAAGGGAAGGATGCCACGTTGCACTTCAAGTTGAGTAAATTGGGTATTTTGATGGGCAATACAGATATCGGCATTCAACATCAATTCTATTCCAGCAGTAAAACAATACCCCTTCACAGCGACAACGACTGGTTTTTTTCGTTTACGACCAGTCGTGCCCCATGGGTTAATCAAGTTCATATCTTCCGAAAATATACCATCTGACATACGCGGCTGAAGCTCAACCAGATCTAATCCTGCCGTAAAGTGCTCTCCATGTGCATAAATCACAGCACAGCGTAAATCAGACTGGTCTTCATAGGTGGTAAGTGCTTGTGAAAGTTCATCAATCATATGACTGTCGAATGCATTGCGCTTCGCAGCACGGTTTAAACCAATCAACATCAGATGATTGCGAATTTCAATGGTTATTCTGGTCGTTTGAGTTGTATTCATCATTATTATTTTCCATTGAGGATATTCTATTTTTAGAGGAGTTTAATGGTTAGGTCAAAACTGTGCAGTTCAAATTGAACAGCGCTAAGTCGTGTTCGTTAAGAATCATGTATGGTGCCATTCAATATGCGTTAGGATAGGCGCATCAAATAAACCACGATCATTTTAAGTAGTGTATGAGCCTTTTAGAAATTATTTCAGTATTGATGAGTGTATTGGGTGTAACCCTCACTATTCGCCGTAATATTTGGTGTTGGCCTGTGAATCTCGTGGCTTATGGCTTATATGCAAAGTTATTTTATGATTATCAACTCTATGGTGAAACGATATTGCAATGCGTGTTTATCGGTTTAGGTGTGTATGGGTGGTGGATATGGAAAGCTCAGTTTAAACAACAAGAGCAACTTGCCATCAATCGTATTCAAGGGTTGAGAATTATCAAACATGTGTTTTTTACAATGTTGGCAGGATTTATTTTTGGTTTAGGTCTGGATTATTTTACGGATGCTTCCATTCCTTATTTAGATGCTCAATTGGCAAGTTTAAGTCTGCTCATTACATATTGGACGTCAAAACGATATTTGGAAATTTGGCCTGCTTGGATCGCGGTGGATATCATCTATGTCATGATGTTTATGTATAAAGATCTATATTTGACGGCTGGTCTTTATGGCGCATTTACTGTTTTAGCATTCTTAGGTTATCTTCAGTGGAAGAAAAAATATCAAGTTCAACAGCAAACCGTCTACTCAATCTAAAGCATTTGCATCCATGGACATTGATTTGAATGATTCGATCTGCAAAATAAAGAAGATCGACGTAACAATAAAATTGAATTTAACCAGTAGACTTTAAATGTATGATTATCCACTTTTGGGAAGCTCGATTTCTGCAATTTGTAAAATCATTACAACAGCATCCTCACCGTTATCTTAATTTTGAATCCGTTGCCGATTTTTATCAATGTCAGTGGTTAAAAACGCTTCCTCCACATACTGAATATTTTTGTACTGGATTAGACGATGGTGCAGAGCAGTTTGATATTTTGATTCAATATTTGCATCATCGAGTCAGTATTCACATTGCACAAGAAATTAAAGTTATTTATCGAGAACTCGATCTCTAAGAGTTCTAAGAGTTAGGAGTGTACTTAGCAATTTTTAGCTGAGTCAAATCAAAATGCTTGAGCGTATCGCTAGCTGGATTTAAGCAAAAAAAGCTTTAAAAAAAAATAGAATAAATGGTAAAAAAACCTTGATAAATCCTAATCTTAAGGTTAGATTGTGATAATAAGTGCAATTATAATAAAAAATATGTGATTTTATTCACTATATTTTGTAGGGGTGAAATAGATTTAATGATTACAGAGTTAAATGAAAATATAGTTTATTTTGATGAGCTGTTTCTATTGAGTTAGTTCATTATGTTAAGACTATTCAATCGGATTTTTCGCCCCTATACACTTCATTCATTTATGAATCAAAGTGTGTTGATGAATTGGAGTAACTTAAATAAATGTATTCTGGTTATGGTATTGGGCGGACTTGCACATATCACCTGGATTGCATGGTATTTATTTTCATTTCATCATCCTGCATTACATCATTGGCTCAATCCTGATTATTATTATTTTCACTTATCACGGATGCTGCTGTGCTGTGTATTACAGTTCTTACTGATTATTCCTTGTGTCATATGGCGTCATAAAGAGTGGGTGAGACAATATTTACCTTACTTTATTATTTTAGTATTTTCCGTGAGCTTTATTTATGGTGGCTATTCAGTTGGTATCAGTAGCCCTGCTACCGTTGCGGGATTTATCAGTATTTTAACAGTTGGTCTGGTTTTATTTGAACGCAAGATTGTGTATCTGCTTTTTTTACCAGTCACTGTATATATGCTCATTGCAATTGTCAGTAGTGCATTGGGTTATATGACCTACGCACCGGTCTTTAGTGATCAGCTCAATTATTCAGTCATGGTATTTAATGAATTCTGGGTTTATTCACAACTTTATTTTTACGTGCCTATTTTTTTTGCGACTTTTGTATTGTTTGAAATTTTGTTGACGCAATGGAGAAATCGAGAAAAACAAATTAATTTAATGAGTCAAATGGACCCGCTTACGGGGATTTATAACCGTCGAAAAATAGGTTTAGAACTCAATGAAATTCAATTACAAGAACGAAAATTTGCTCTCATTCTGTTAGATCTTGATCATTTTAAGAGTATTAATGATAACTATGGTCATGATATCGGAGATAACGTCTTAAAGCGTGTTGCCAATGTACTACGTCAAAATATACGTGATACAGATATTGTCGGGCGATTTGGTGGTGAAGAGTTTGTGATGCTGTTGCAGAATAAAAACCTCAGAGCTGCGATGGAGGTCGCAGAGCGGTGTCGCAAAGAAATTGAAAATGAACTCTTTTATATCGATGAACGTACGACGATCAGAGTGACAGCAAGCTTTGGTATAGCCATTTCTGAATTTAATTTAAATAAAGAAGCAGTGATTCGTCATGCAGATCAAGCATTATATCTGGCAAAAAAACGTGGTCGTAATCAGGTTAGACACTACTACGAACTTCAGGATGCTGATGTCATACAAAAAAGTGAAACTTGAGCCGTAAAATTATCAGGTCACAAATTCGTCATTTAAATCAGTTTTACTTCATCTTGAAATGCTTTAAGATTGTTTGACTATTAATCAAATATTTGATTTAAAATTTAAAAAAATTATGAAGATCAAATTCTTATCATAATTGAGATGAACGTATTATGACGATACTACCCGTTGCTCAAAAAGGTGAAGTGATCCTTGAGTTGGTTGCATCGCCGGTAAGTGAGCTTGAGTTTAGTAGTACCTGGTTAACGCATCTGGTTGAAGCAATGCATTTTACGATGCAACAGCGCAATGGTGTCGGTATTGCTGCGCCACAAGTTTATGTCTCTAAAAGGATTATTATCGTCGCTTCAAAGCCCAATATACGGTATCCCGATGCGCCTGAGATGGAGCCTATTTACATGATTAATCCTGAAATATTGGAGCGTTCTGATCATGTTGTTTTAGGAGAAGAGGGATGTTTAAGTGTAGAGAATCGACGTGCGGAGGTGGCTCGAGCTTCATCAATCCGTGTCCGTTATCGTAATATGCAAGGACAGGAAATTACTGAGACTTTTTCAGGATTCCCTGCACGAATCTTTCAACACGAAATTGACCATCTTGATGGGATCTTGTTTGTAGAGCGAGTTCACGCTGCTTAAAAAGACAATATAAAAGATAAAAGGACAGAATGAAGTTAATCAGGAAGATTCAACATATGATTAAGCGATTGTATCGTATGGCCAATACGTACATCCTTGATCCTCAAAATATGCTGATCAATTGGAGTGATTTTAAAAAGGGACGGCTTATCCTTTTTTTGGAATTCTAAGCCAACTTGAAGTCGCTCGCTGGTTAATTGTGGCTTTTTATACCCCTGAAAAAGCACAGTGGTTAAATCCCGACTATTTTGAATTACGTGTTACCCAATTGTTGGTGACCTCCGTGATTTATCTTGTCCTGTTTTGGAGTTGTTTTAAGTTTCAGCATATCGCTAAGTTTCAAACCTTCATTGCTTACTTTGCTCCTAGTTTCTTTGGAATGACCATGATTTATTCAGGGTATTCGATTGGAATTTATAGCCCTGCAACGATGGCAGGGTTCATCAGTATTGTATTGGTCGGGTTGGTATTTTATAGCCGTAAAATTATTTATGGGATTGCAATTCCAATTACGATATACACGTTATTAACGTGTTACTTGACGCATATCGATCGAATTCGTTATGCGCCCATGTTTAGTGATGAGTTGAATAAAAGTATCGTTTACCAAAATGATTTTTGGGTCATGAGCATGGTACAGCTCTACGTGCCCATTTTACTTATGAGTGTTTTATTCTTTGAGATTTTACTCACCCAATGGCGCAGTCGTGAAAAACAATTCGAAACCAGCAGTAAATTTGATGCCCTGACGAACGTTTATAACCGTCGTCAAATCAATGAAGTGTTATCACATTTTCAGCAGGATCGTGCTGATTATGCTGTGATCTTATTGGATTTGGATCATTTCAAACAAATTAATGATCAATATGGTCATGCAGCAGGAGATGAAGTCCTGAAACAGGTGGCGACGCGTTTGGAATATCATGTTCGTATTGGTGATACGGTTGGGCGATATGGCGGTGAAGAATTTATTTTGATTTTGGACAATCTCAGTCGTGATCAAGCGGTTGATATTGCAGAACGTTGCCGTAACGCAATTGCACAGCAGCCAATTGTGCTGGATGATGGAACTTCGTTAAATGTGACGGCAAGCTTTGGTATTGCATTATCCCATGAGTTATCTGATCAAGACGTCATTACGCATTGTGCAGATCACGCTTTATATATTGCCAAAGAAAGCGGACGAAATCAGGTACAGTTATATCAGTCAGCTTAATTCAATGATTAAATTTCGGTTTTGGCACTACTAACTATAGAGAAATATACGCTTAGGTTTTTTTATAGCAATGCTTTTGTTTTGGTCAGTGATCATCAAATTCATACCATAAATTGATCTGAACGATAAAGCAGTCTTTTTAATGCTTAAAGCGCATTGACATGATCGCTGAATACATCCAAATTTTAATAAAAATAAATATGAATATTCGATAATACAATTAGATGATGACTCGAGAGAATGAAGTACAACAACAGCGTAGTTTATTGCAAGCTATCAAATATGTCTTGTTAGAATCTGAACGTTCTATTATTAACTGGTCCAACTTTAATAAAGGGATTCTGTTACTCATATTTGGGCTGTTGATGCTCATCGGTCATTGGTTGTGGTACTACCTAACTTTCCATTCAGAATATCAAATTTGGTTAGATCCAGAATATTATCCTCATCGGACATTGACCACATGTTTACAAGTGATTTTGACTACGTGTTTTCTGACGATCGCTTTAGTGCTTCGAAAAAATGCTACTGCTCGCCGAATCTTGGGCTATTTAATCCCCTTATTTTATGGATTGATTGTCATTTTTTCAGGATACACGGTTGGGATTTATAGTCCTGCGGTGATGGCGGGAACGGTCAATATTGTATTAATTGGTTTTGTGTTATATGAACAGCGCATCATCTATAGCGTCTCTTTTATTATTGCTTGTATTATCGTGTGGTTGGCAGTACTGACGGCCAATGGTCAACTGACTTATGCACCATTATTTAGTGATGCACTGAATCAATCTAATTTGTATGCCAATCCTTTTTGGCTGAAAAGTATGGCGGTACTATATTTACCCATACTGTTGTGCTCAGCAGTATTTTTTGAGTTGATCTTGTCGCAGTGGAGACGACGTGAGCGTAAGATTGAAGTACTAAGTCAGAAAGATGCGTTAACCAACCTCTATAACCGTCGTTACATCAATCAGTTTATTAGTAAGTTAATTCAACAAAAACGCAGCTATGCTTTCATCATCTTAGATCTCGATTTCTTCAAGCAGATTAATGACAATTATGGTCATGATGTTGGTGATCTTGTACTTAAACGTATTGCTCTCATTTTAAAACAGCAAACACGAGAAGAGGATATAGTAGGACGGCTCGGTGGTGAAGAGTTTGTTCTAGTACTGACAGATGGTGATATCGACGAAGCATTAATCATCGCAGAACGCTGCCGTCGAACGATCGAAAGTGAAAAAATTGAGATTAGCCCAGCGACTTTTATTCAAGTGACCGCAAGCTTTGGCGTGGCGATGTCACAAAATTTACCACATCTACACACAGACGAAGTAAAGCAAAGGATTTATAGTGCGGCGGATAGAGCACTATATCTTGCAAAGCAGAATGGCCGTAATCAAGTCAGATGTGACACGATATCGACAACTGAATTTAACATTTGAGATCTTATTTTGGGTCTCCATTGATCACCAAGAGAATAAAAATGAAGACACCTGTACCTGATTATCTTGCCCATGTATTGGACCAATGTCATGCGAATACCGAAGGAGCATTGGCTGACTATATTCCAGAACTGGCAGCTGCCAATCCAAATCGTATCGCTTTAGCACTTTCAACCATTGATGGTACGATTTATTCTTCAGGGGATGATGAGGTTGAGTTCACGATTCAATCAATGTCTAAACCATTTGCTTATGCATTAGCGATTCAAGAACATGGTTTGGCTCAGGTATTAGAAAAAGTTGGTGTTGAACCTTCGGGGGAAGCATTTAATCAAATCTCATTAGAAAAAGAACGATCGATTCCTAAGAACCCAATGATTAACTCGGGTGCGATTACGACACATTCTTTATTACCTCATAAAAAGACTGTTTCTCGTGCAGAACATTTACGACGTTTCTTGAGTGAACTGTGTGGGCGTGAGTTAACCTTTGATGAGCAAGTCTATCAATCTGAACTCAAAACAGCATTTCGTAATCTTTCGATTGGATATATGTTGCGTACCGTCGGCGTGCTAGAAGAAGACCCAGAACAGATTGTTCATGGTTATATTCAACAGTGTGCGATTAAAGTCTCCGTGAAAGATTTAGCGCGAATGGGCAGTGTGTTGGCGAATGGCGGAAAAGACCCTGTTACGGGAAAATGTATTTTAGATCGTCAGGTATGTCGTCAGGTACTTAGCGTCATGATGACGTGTGGTATGTACGATGCAGCTGGAGATTGGTTGACCACCGTTGGTATTCCTGCCAAAAGTGGTGTGGCAGGGGGGATCATTGGTGTCTTACCAGGTCAGGTTGGAATTGCGGTTTTTTCGCCTAAATTAGACAGCCATGGCAACAGTGTTCGAGGTGTGGAAATCTTTGAACGTCTATCAAGTGATATGGGATTACATTTGATGGAGGGAACCCCTTCAGCACAAACCATTATCCAAAGTCGCCGTGAGTATGATGATGGCATGGTGGTATATGAGCTACGTGGTGTCTTACAATTTACAGAGACTGAAATGTTCTTGCGTGAGTTACAGAATGAGCCTGTAGGTAAAAATAAAGTAGTGCTTGATCTTACACATCTGACTTTAATCCATGATGTCGGTGCTCGAATGTTATTTGAAGGTGTGAAACGTCTACAGGATGATGGTCACAGAGTGGTGGTCTTAGATGCGGAATCATTGTTATCGGAACAACAAAGTAAAGGACACAAACGCGTCATTGTCCAACAGCACTTGCATGATTATTTAAAGTAATCAGCAAAGATGATGCGCTTTAAGATGCGTGTATAATATTGAAAATTGTATACCGTTTTTTGGGAATGTTATGAAGTCTGAAGTCCAGCAAGGCAAAATTAAAATTTATCATGCCGATAAAGGTTTTGGTTTTATTGGTGGTGCAGGTGAGGATATTTTTTTCCACATTTCTGACTTTCCTGCAGATGAAGGTGAGCCAAAACGCAATGACCGAGTCAAATTTCAGGTAGTTGAAAATCAAGGTAAGTTAAAAGCAGTCAAAATTCAACGTGTAGCTGACCAGTCAGCGAAAGCGAAGAAGTCTCGTGTGGCATCACATAATCAGTCGATTACCAGCGCATTATTGTCAAGTTTTAAAAAATAAAATGTAGAAAAGCCCTGAATCATCAGGGCTTTTTTTATATAACTGATCAATCATTTATATCATGTTTAAAATGTTATTTTAGATGATCGGCAATATCGGTAAAAATCACACCTAAACCATATGCACCAGCATCAGGATAGCCTAAGCTACGATCACCGACAGTACCTGCACGACCCATACGTGCAACAATCTCTTTGGTCGATTCTGCGCCTTGAACAGCAGCTTGAGCACCTAAGATAAAGTTTTCCTTAAAGCTTTTGTCGGTGTTGTTTGACCAAGAGTCAGCACATGGCACTAAAGCATCGATCAACGTTTTATCTCCCACTACCGCGCCACGTCCAAATGAACGTTCGCCTGTGGTTTGAATACCTTTTACTGCGGCTTGCAGCATATCGGCAAAATCTGCCACGCTTAACGTGGTTTTACCTTGAATGGCTTTACTTGCGGCACGGAATGCTGAACCCCAGATGGGACCCGAAGCACCGCCACAATGTTCCATAATGATCATGGAGCTATTGAGCAAGAATTCATCCATCTGCTGTGCTTGGATCAAGCTTTGCCATTCTTTCTTGAGTTGTTTAAAGCCTTTAGCCACACTCATGCCGAAGTCACCATCGCCTGCGTGTGCGTCTAACTCACAAAATGGCACTTCATTTTTAATAATACAGGCAGCCATGACATCGACCACATAGCGCATGTTTTCAATGCTGAATTGCTCATTTTGAATTTCAGCATGTTCTGCTGCAGTTTCAACTTCGCTATTGCCTTGATGTTGGGTAGCCGTATCTTTTATCGCAAACTCAATGGCTAAAGCAGGTGAACCATCAAGTTTAAAGGCAGGGGTGTTGGCTTCGGTATCTAAGTATGTTTTGAGTTCATCATCCAATTCAAGTAATGAAATGGATGCGCCATTCATGTCGATACTGGTCATGTAGTTGCCGACAAAGGTACGGTAAATTTTGATGCCCTTATGTGCAAGGTGTGCGCATACATCATGGTTAAACAGATACAGTTCTTGCATTGGGGTAGAACCAAAGCCATTGATCAATACTGCAACTTCTTTCATGTCTGGACGATCTAAAAACAGGTCATCGACCATACGTTGTGCCAGTTCTTTTGCTGGCAAGATTTTTTCACGACGGATGCCCGGTTCACCATGAATACCCACGCCGTATTCCATTTCATCATCGGCAAGGGTGAAGGTTGGTGTGCCTTTAGCAGGAACAGTACATGAGCTATAGGCAAAACCTAAACTGATGACATTGTCAGCCGCTTTTTGAGCGACTGTTTTAACTTCACCTAATTCTAAGCCTTTAGATGCTGCTGCGCCTGCAATCTTATGAACAAAGATTGTGCCTGCGACACCACGACGACCGACTGTATATAAACTATCTTTAACCGCAATGTCATCTGCAACTTTCACAAAGTCGACTTGAATTCCGTCTTCAGCGGCTAAGGCTGCACCATTCTGGAAATTCATCATATCGCCAGAATAGTTTTTGATGATCATTAACACGCCCTTGTCGGTTGCGACATGTTGTAATGCTTTATAGACCTGAATTTGCGATGGAGATGCAAATACGTCCCCGCATACGGCTGCGTCTAACATACCTTTACCGACAAAGCCCGCATGGGCAGGTTCGTGGCCGCTACCACCACCACTGATCAGTGCAACATTATTATGTTTTTCTTTTCTTGAAATAATTTTGTGAGACTCAGTAAATGCGAGTTCTGGGTGTGCAAGGACAAAGCCTTTGCACATTTCGACAACCAGTTGTTCTGGGTTGTTGATGAGTTTTTTCATTTAATAAAGCCTGTGTATTTATCGGGGAGAATTTGAAAGTATCTATTATTATAGAAATGGGATCATGTGGACGACAATATTTTTAGAGAATTATCTACCCCATCGGCTAAACCTTTATCGTTTAAATTGGCTAATCCTAATGAACCTTACGAAACTTTATAACTTACAGCAAACACAAAAGTCATTAGTAGCAATGCAGAGACTATTTCAACAACGACAGCAAGGTACAGCACAATATACCGAACAGATCGGGAGCAAAGTGCAGAAAATGGAGTAAATCATGACTTCCAACGAACGAGTATTACCTACAACATCTTTCAGAGACGCAAAAAGAAATCTCTCAAGAAGTGCTACGGTCACAGCAGAACTTGCTCGAAACTTCCGAGATATTGAAGCGAATATCGTCAAGATGATGGAACGGAAGAAGGAAATAGAGAAGCCCCAACCTAAGCAAGATTGGGGTATGGATTTTGGGGTGTAAATTACTAATTTAAATTAACTTTTTTAGTTTTTGTATTGTAGATAAAAGTAGTCGTGAACTTATTGGAATCAATACCTATTCCTATATCATCATTACTTTTAATAAAAAAACTAGAGATATCTGAAAAGTTCACCTTTTTATTGTTCTCAATTAAATTTTGTAATGCCATATCTGAACAGTAATCAGGGAGAGATTTCTGTGTTGTAAGACATGGAGCAATAAAGCTATTTATATTTTTCAATATATTGTATTTAGATATTTTTTTATCTTTAAGATACTGAGAAAGATTTAATTCTTTGTTACTGGATAGACTCAGCGCATAGTATTTATTAAAGTATCTTTCTGTTGAATTACTGATGTTATAGTTAATTGAAAAGCTGAACCGTACCGGGTTTGTCGGAGACTCAACATTCTGAGAAACTACTCCGATGAAAAAATTAAACTATACCCCTGAAATCAAGGAAAGAGCGGTTCAACTTGTTATTGAATCCGAAAAAGATTAACCATCAAATTGGGCTGCAATCACTGCTATTGCTCCCAAGATAGGTTGTACCCCTGAAACACTGCGTGTTTGGCATCAAAAATATTTGGATCAACAAAATCCAGTTAAAGTACAGCATCTTTCAGATCAAGAACGCATAAAACAACTGGAACGTGAAAATAAAGAACTGCAACGCGCTAACGAAATTCTACGTAAAGCAGCTGCTTTTTTCGCCCAGGCGGAGCTCGACCGCCCACACAAATAATGGTGGATTTCATCCATAACAATAAAGACCTATATGGTGTTGAGGCAATCTGTAAAATTTTACCGATTTCACCATCGACCTATTACCGACAGTTGGATCTGACCGAGAACCCAGAAAAGCGCTCAAAACGCGATTTACATGACGTGCATCATGCTGAACAAGTGAAACGAATTTGGAAAGAAAGTTCGGGTCGATATGGTGTACGTAAAGTCTGGCAACAATTAAAACGTGAAGGCTATATTGTTGCACGCTGTACGGTTGCTCGATTGATGCAAAATCTAGGCATACAAGGTGTTTGGCGCGGTAAGAATAAACAAACTACTCGTAGCCGAGATGATCAAAAGCGTGCACCTGACTTGGTGAAACGCAATTTTACTGCTGATCATCCTGACCAACTGTGGGTCGCTGACTTCACGTATGTTCGAACCAATTCAGGCTGGGTGTATACCGCCTTTATTATTGATGTGTTCTCACGAGCCATTGTTGGATGGAAAGTATCTACACGAATGAATACAGATATGGTGCTCGATGCATTGGAGCAAGCATTACATGATCGAGGCATGCCAAAGCACGTGATTCATCATTCCGATAGAGGTGTGCAATATCTTTCCATTCGCTATACCAATCGTTTAGAAGCAGCAAATTTACGAGCATCAGTTGGTACGACTGGTGATTCATACGATAATGCTTTGGCTGAAACGGTGAATGGCTTATACAAAACAGAAGTGATTGAATATCTAAAAGCAGATTGGCAAGGTTTAGTAGATGTACAACTTGCGACATTAAACTGGGTGGATTGGTTCAATAAAAAGCGTGTACATAGTGCTCTAGGTTATGTATCGCCATTTGAGTTTGAAGCAATGTACTATGATAAGGTTAATCCGTTAGGTCAGGTGGCCTAACTTAAATAAAAATCTCTCCGATAAACCCGGTACGGTTCAAGCTCAATATATCTTTATTTTGATATAATTTTTCAAAACTAACTTCAGTAGGATAGTTATCATCTTCGTTATCAAAATTAGTTGTAATAAATTTTACAATAGAACTATTAACTTCTTTAAATTGGTTTCCTGCTATTAGTGGGTATGAACCACTTAATTGAAGATTATATTTTGGTTTAATGTCTTTGCTAATCAAATAATTATTTGTTTTAGCATACCCTATAGTTATAACGGAACAACTAATAAATATTGGGATTAATGTTTTAAATTTCATTCTTCTTTCCAAGAAGTGAGTAATTCTATTCTAGTAAGCTACTTATACTCTTTATTACATTTCCTTTTTCATCTACGTCAAAAGTGATCATTTCAGACTTAAGCTTAATTAACTTTTTCTGTTTAAAATTTATAGAATATGTAGTCTTAACCTGATTTCCGTTTAGTGTAGATCCAGCAATTTCATTAACGAATAATTTCTTATTTTTAACTGATAGATTTAAGTGTGGAGAGATATTAGGAAAATATTTAAAAGAATAACAAGCATTCTTCCTGCTATCAGATAATTTAATTGTTAAATAATCTTCATTTGGAATACTAAAGCTTTCAAATTTTTCAAAGTTATCAGAAACTACGAGTTTATCTATAATTTGACATTCATTTGAGTTAGATAATCTTTGTAAAGATATTGCTGTATCTGCGTGACTGACGCAAGAAGCAAGTATAGAGATAGTTGAAATTATAATGTTTTTTTTCATTTGAACTTCCTTATAACTCACAAGATATATATTTTTTTAAGCTTGGGTTTTTTTGATAGTTAGACCACATTTTAGGACCAATTTTACTTTTACTTAAAGCACTGGTTGAAAAGCTATAATTACCAATAGTTTTACCGCTCTGTTTAGATTTCTCACAGAGTTCTTTTATCTGTATTTTTTCTATTAAATTTAGCAGGTTACGCTTTCTATCACAGTAATGGTTAAAACCGCCATTAACGAGCATAGTAACATAATGAACGTCATCTTTATCTGCATACGTATTTCCATTCCCCCAAGCAGAACCTTTTAGCCAATACCAAACTGCAGAATTAACTACGTGTTCTGGCTCAGAAGCAACTAAATGAATGTTATTTAAATTAAAGGTTACTCCAACTGTTTTACCATACTTTATGTAATTGGCTTTATGAGTTAGTTGTATAAGTCCACGACCATGATATTCATGTCCACCTTCATAGTTATTCCAATGTGATGGAACAGAGCCATTTTTATTTTTATATTCTTCTGTTGTTCTAAAAAAATCTCCTTCACATGAGATTTGAGCTAAGAAATGAGCCTTTCTCAAACAGGTATTAATTTCAAATTTTTTCATGGCTTCATTCAATAAGTCTAAGAATTTTTGAATGTCTAAATTTTTAATTTTGGGATATGTAGATCTATAAAAAAGTCCTTTACTAAAAATATCTGATGGTAAAATTAATTTAAAAAGCTCCATACTTATATCTTTATTACAGAAACATTCTATTTTCTCTTTCTGTTCTTGAACTAAGTTATTATTTAAGTTTTGTTAAGAGTTAATTAGCTGAAAAATTGTGTTAGAAGAACGTAAATTAGCTCCACCGCTTTCCCCAACAACATGAGACTGTTGAGGTAAAATTCTCGCTCCACAACTTAAAATATCATCTACATAAGCGACAGGCTTACCATCAAAAATTATATGATTATGGCTTGGTTGTACGGTTGACCAAACTTTACATTTAGGGCAGAAATGACCATCATCAGCACGAACAAAAAGATTTCCTTCTTGAGAACTTCTCATCTGCGTTGATGGAATCCGACCACCATGGTCAGTTGGTGCATTATGAATCGCAAAACCTTTCATTTATTTTCCTTTATTTTTATTCAATCAGTTTAATTTCTCTTGGTTAAAATCACCTTGTTCAGCAAACTTCCACATTCGACTTGGTGGAGAAAACAAAGCAAGTTGATCATTTATGCCAAACTTGATTTGATCTATTGGAACAACCGAAATAGCTTTAATTGCTTGCTTCGCTAAGGTTGCTAGTTCTTTATCCGATTTATTGTTGATGACTTCAATAGAACGTAGAAACTCATCTGATGTAATTTCATTCCAATATTCTCTTAAAGCCTTAAAAATATAATCACCAAATTGAATCGTTATATGTTGGTTGGGTTCAGAAGTATCAACATTACTAAAACTTGTAGGAATTAAACTCATACGAGGACAACTGACATCAGAAGTGACCAAAGTATTTTCTTGAGAGGCGATATACGCATTAAATACGTTTATTGTGACTGTCCCACCTAAAGCAGACATCATTTGGGGGAGATCAATTGCGGAGAGATTCCAACGCTCCCACTTATTCTGATGAGGTTTCAAATTCTTATTTTCGATTTGACGGATAATTTCAGCATCTAAAGCAGATGGGAAAGCGACTGGACCAGCGTTAAAGTTAGGATCTCCTGCCCAAAAGGTCTCAATTACGGTACGTCCAAGTTCATCTTGATCATAACGAGCGAGAACTGTCATTTTATAATCAGAAATATAGTGAATAGGATGACCTTCACCACCACAATGCAACATACGACCTGTCTCTTTTATTAATTTTATTGAAATATTTTAAATATCATGAAATTTTACAGAGAAAATATAATTAAAAAAATTAGCTTAACGAATTATTACAATATAACTTTTCATAAGTAATTTATATAAATTAATTTGTAAATTAAGAATAACTAATTAGACCTAATTTAACCTGAATTGCGAATAAAAATTTTTCGTTAAAATAATAAGATGAATATAATTTCATTATAAATTTTTAGAGTAATCAGATCACAGTATATTCTTTATATGATTCAAATAATGAATAATCTTATTATTTGAGCAGAACTCGGGTTAATTTAAGGAATAAAAAGTCCTTCAAGAGAAGGACTTTTTTAACATGTTTAGATCACCGAGTCATCCAAATTCGGTGCTAACCAACGTTTCGCCTCATCCAAGGTCCAACCTTTACGCTTCGCATAATCTTCCAACTGATCGCCAGAGATTTTGCCCACGTTAAAGTATTCGGTTTCAGGGTTTGCATAGTAGAAACCGCTGACTGATGAAGGTGGCCACATTGCAAAGCTAGAAGTTAGATAAGTACCGATCTTATCAGTCGTACCTAACCAATCAAACAAAGGCGCTTTTTCAGAATGTTCAGGACAAGCAGGGTAGCCCGGTGCAGGACGAATACCCACATACTTCTCTTTGATCAACTCTTCATTCGTTAACTGTTCATCCGCTTGGTAGCCCCAGAACTCTTTACGAATACGTTGGTGCAAGTGTTCTGCAAATGCTTCTGCAAAACGGTCACCCAAGGCTTGAACCATAATCGCGTTATAGTCATCACCTTTAGTTTTGTATTCCTGTGAAAGTTCTTCCGCACCAAAGATCGATACAGTGAAACCACCCAAATAATCTTGCGCCACGTCTTTCGGTGCAACAAAGTCAGCTAGTGAGAAATTCGCTTTGCCTGTCACTTTGTCAGACTGCTGACGAATATGCTCAAAGGTATGCGTCACATTGCCATTTTCATCCGTTACCGCAACAGTATCCGCTGCAACACGATTGGCAGGGTAAAGACTAAAAGTAGCGCGCGCATCGAAACGTTTATTTTCGATGATGTCTTTGAGCATCGCTTGTGCTTGTTCAAACAAATCACGTGCAGCTTCGCCAACGACTTCATCTTCAAGGATTTTCGGGTATTTACCCGCCAAGCTCCAAGAAATAAAGAACGGTGTCCAGTCGAAGTATTCAACTAAAGTTTCGAGTGGATAGTTGGTGAATGTTTGCGAACCAATGAAGTTTGGTTTTACAGGTGCATGCTTTTCAAAGTCAATCTTGAAACCATTTTCAACCGATTCAGCATAAGAAAGTTTTGCTGCTTTCGGTTGTTTGTTGGCAAGACGCGTACGGATTTTTTCATAATCCGCAGCATAGTCAGCTGCCAATTGAGGCTTCATTTCAGGTGAAAGCAATTGGGTTGCAACACCGACTGCACGAGATGCATCGGCAGTGTAGTACACACCATCATTGTGATATTGCGGTGCAATCTTCACAGCGGTATGTGCTTTAGACGTGGTCGCACCACCAATCATGAGTGGAATGTTAAAGCCTTTACGTTGCATTTCTTTGGCAACAAAAACCATTTCATCCAATGACGGTGTAATCAACCCTGATAAACCGATGATGTCAACTTTTTCATCAATCGCTGTTTGTAAGATTTTCTCACACGGTACCATCACGCCAAGGTCAACGATGTCATAACCGTTACAGCCAAGTACCACACCCACGATGTTTTTACCGATGTCGTGTACGTCGCCTTTAACAGTAGCAAGCAAGATTTTACCTTTGGCTTCGCCTTGGGTTTTTTCTGCTTCAATAAATGGGTTCAACCAAGCCACGGCTTGTTTCATCACACGTGCAGATTTCACCACTTGTGGTAAGAACATTTTGCCGGCACCGAACAGGTCACCCACCACGTTCATCCCTGCCATGAGTGGACCTTCGATCACATCAAGTGGACGAGCTGATTTTAAACGTGCTTCTTCAGTATCTTCATCGATATAAGTCGTAATACCTTTAACTAACGCGTATTCAAGACGTTTTTCTACAGGTTCATTGCGCCATTCAAGGTTTTCTTCAGCCTTTTGCGCACCCGCTTGACCACGATATTTTTCCGCAACAGCTAGCAATTTTTCAGTCGCTTCTTGACCGCTTACGCCTTGGTTACGGTTCAGTACCACATCTTCAACAGCTTTTTTTAGCTCAGCATCGATATCATCATAAATTGCAAGCTGACCTGCGTTGACGATCCCCATGGTTAAGCCTTGTTGAATGCCGTGATACAAGAACACCGCATGGATCGCTTCACGAACAGGCTCATTACCACGGAATGAGAACGATACGTTTGAGATCCCGCCTGACACCATCGCATTTGGAAGGTTTTGTTTAATCCAACCGGTTGCTTCAATGAAGTCCACACCATAATTGTTGTGTTCTTCAATACCTGTTGCGACCGCAAACACGTTCGGGTCAAAAATAATATCTTCAGATGGGAAGCCCACTTCGTTGACTAAGACATCATAAGAACGCTTACAGATTTCTTTTTTACGTTCAGCAGTATCCGCCTGACCATTTTCATCAAACGCCATGACAATGACTGCCGCACCGTACTGACGGCAGAGGCGAGCACGTTCGACAAACTCGTCATAACCTTCTTTTAAGGAGATTGAGTTGACAACTGCTTTACCTTGGACGCATTTCAAACCTGCTTCAATGATCTCCCATTTAGAAGAGTCAAGCATGATTGGCACACGTGAAATATCAGGCTCAGACGCGATCAGATTCAGGAAATGCACCATCGCTTCTTGCGAATCCAGCATCCCTTCATCCATGTTGATGTCGATGATTTGCGCACCGGCTTCAACTTGTTGACGTGCCACATCTAAAGCTTCGGTGAAGTTACCTTCTTTAATTAAACGAAGGAATTTTTTAGAACCTGTCACGTTGGTACGTTCACCGACGTTGACGAATAATGAATCTTTGGTGATGTTGAATGGCTCTAAACCACTTAAACGACATGCAGGTTCAATTTCAGGGATTTGACGCGGTGCAATACCTTCAACCGCTTGCGCAATCGCACGAATATGATCCGGCGTCGTACCACAACAACCACCCGTAATGTTAATTAAGCCACTTTCAGCAAATTCTTTAATAAATGCTGCAGTTTCTTCAGGAGTTTCATCATAACCACCGAAGGCATTTGGTAAGCCTGCGTTAGGATGCGCTGAAACAAAAGTATCCGCAACGTCAGACACGGTTTTGACGTGTGGACGCATCGCATCTGCACCAAGTGCACAGTTAAAGCCAATCGATAAAGGCTCTGCATGGCGCATTGAGTTCCAGAATGCTTCTGCGGTTTGACCTGTGAGTGTACGGCCAGATGCATCGGTAATGGTGCCCGAAATCATAATTGGCAGTTCGTAACCAATTTCTTTAAACACTTCTTTCACTGCAAAGATCGCAGCTTTGGCATTTAGGGTATCGAAGACCGTTTCAATCAAGATGATGTCTGCACCACCTTCAATCAATGCCTTAGTCGCTTCAATGTAGTTAACTTTTAACTCATCAAAGGTGATGTTACGGAATGCCGGATCATTTACATTTGGTGAAATTGAAGTGGTACGTGACGTTGGTCCTAATACGCCTGCGACAAAACGTGGCTTTTCAGGTGTTGAGTATTTTTTACATGCTTCTTTGGCAATTCGAGCTGCTTCACGGTTAATCTCAGGAACCAAATCTTCCATATGGTAGTCAGACATTGAAACACGCGTTCCATTGAACGAGTTGGTTTCAATAATATCTGCACCAGCTTCAAGATAAGCTTCATGAATGCCTTGAATAATCTGTGGCTGAGTTAGAACCAATAAGTCGTTATTACCCTTAAGGTCGTAGGCCCAATCCTCAAAACGTTCACCACGGTAATCAGCTTCTTCCAATTTGTGGCGTTGGATCATGGTACCCATTGCACCATCAATAATCAGGATACGTTTGGCAAGAAGCGCTTTTAAGGTGGCGAGGGTAGACATCAAATGACTCTCACAAAAATCTGCACAAATAATGGTGCAATATTTTAGCAGAGTTACGTCCACTTTTCTGATAAATAAAAATTTATGAACCTATTCCCAAAAAATTAAGGATGAATTTCATCCATCGACTACGATGATCAACCTATCAAAACTGAAACTGTCTATATTTCATCATGTTGTCATAATCTAATGTAATAATAATTGCCGTTGTAACAAATGTGACAGTGATGTCATCTTTATTTCATCTATTTAATTACCGATTGAAATAAAGATTAAAGACGAGGGTTTTGTATTAACTATCTGATTATTATTGTTAAATTTTGAATATTATTAGTTTTTAAAGTTTAATTTTCTTAAATAAGTGTCATTTGGATGACTTATATGACAGCTCTTTGTCATATAATTGTAATAATTAAATTGAACAATAGAGGGGATATTTATCCTCTTTCTCTGCTTGCATGAATTCTAATCAAACTCCAGTTTCAGATTCAGCACAATCGTCAACGCCTATGCAGTCGACGAATGTTCACGTGCCAACGCCGAAATTCTTTATGCCAGTGTTCCTTACACTGATTGTTTCAACCTTGATTTACATTGGTTTTCAGTTGGCTGCTGATTTATCTCATGTGCCTGCTTTAAATCTTTATGCTGTGATCATGTTGGCCACGGCATTGTTTATCGCATTGGGTTTCGAGTTCGTTAACGGTTTCCATGACACGGCCAATGCTGTGGCAACAGTTATTTATACCAATGCTTTATCTGCACCTGTCGCTGTAATGTGGGCAGGCTTCTGTAACTTCCTTGGCGTAATGGTCGCAAGTGGTGCAGTTGCCTACGGTATTATCGCGCTATTGCCTGTTGAATTGATTATGAACGTCGGTTCAGGTGCTGGTTTTGCCATGGTCTTTGCCATGTTGATTGCCGCAATCGTATGGAACTTAGGAACTTGGTTCCTCGGTATCCCTGCTTCTAGCTCTCATACACTGATCGGTTCGATTTTAGGTGTGGGCATCATGAACTACATCTTAAACGCAGGTAATGGTGCGTCAGGTGTAGACATGGAACAGGTGATGAAAGTGGGTAAAGCACTTTTATTCTCACCATTAATCGGTTTTGCATTTGCGGCTGTATTGTTCTTATTGGTTAAAAAAATCTTTAAGAAACAAGTGGAATTATTCCAACCACCAGAAGGGAATAAACCGCCGCCGCCACTTATTCGTGCCATTTTGATTTTCACGTGTACCGGTGTAAGTTTTGCACACGGCTCAAATGATGGTCAAAAAGGTATGGGGCTGATTATGTTGATTCTGATCGGGATCGTGCCATTGGCATACTCTTTAAACAAGAGTCTAGATCAACAACATATCCAAACGTTTGGTCAGTTATCTGCTCAAACTGCTGATTTGATTTATCCAAATCACCAAGATATTCCAGATGAAAAAGCGCGTCAAATTATCACGTCATATATCCAAACCAAAGAAATCACACCTGAAGTTGTGCCAGCTTTGGCAAGCTTGACGGATCATTTAGGTGAAAAAGTAGGAAGCTACACATCCATTAAAGATGTTCCTGAAGATCAAGTGGCTGAATTCCGTAATGATATGTACCTCAGCACGACTGCATTCAAGCGTTTAGATAAAGCAGAAGCTTTACCTGCCATGACTGAAGCGCAAGAAAAAACAGTGGACAACTACCGTGATAACTTAGATTCATTCCTTCAATACATTCCAACATGGGTGAAAGTTGCGACTGCATTGGCATTAGGTCTAGGGACGATGGTAGGCTGGAAACGTATTGTTGTTACCGTTGGTGAGCGTATTGGTAAACAACACATGACTTATGGTCAGGGGATGTCTGCAGAGTTAGTTGCAATGTCAACGATTGCTGCTGCTGATGGCTTTGGTATGCCAGTGTCAACAACACACGTTTTAAACTCTGCTGTAGCAGGTACGATGGTTGCGAATAAGTCGGGCTTAAACTTCCAAATGGTTCGCACAATTTTATCAGCGTGGATTTTCACACTGCCAGCAACAATCTGTTTGTCAGGTGGTTTATTCTGGTTGTTCCTTCAGTTCACCTGATTGAAATCAATACTTAAAGACTAAAAAAGCGCTGAACAATCAGCGCTTTTTTTATGATCAATTGTTTATGTCGCTTATTTTTGGAATTTAGACAAAAGTTTTTTGAAGGGGAGTTTTTCTTCAGCAAAACCATATAATGCGGCAAATGGTAGGGCGGTGCGTGCGAGATATGCTACACGCCATAATCCACCATGATTAGCACCATGCATGATTAAGTCTAATGGATGATTGAGGGCGATGTCAGGATTGGCAACCGACTGTGGGTTTCTCAAATCATGAATCCACAACGCAGCCATAATCGCATTGGTCGTCGCGGGTTCAAATGCTTCAACATCAAACAAATTGGCACCATTGAAAGCAGCTTTTAATAATGGGTTTTTGGTTACCGAATGTGTAGTGGTCGATGGAGCAATATTAATACTGACACGTTGACCTTGTGACCGTGCTAACGTAGCGCGCCATTGTTGAATCCTTTTCGCCAACGCATAATTTGGACCTTGTTCAACCACAAGACAGTCGCATATCCCATACTGTTTATCATGACATTGGAATAAGCGTTCTTCGTTTTGTTTGAAAAAATAATCACGAGAGACAGTCGAAATACTCTTGGACAGAATATTTTCAAGTTTAGAGCGTGATTTAAACTTATCTAATCCACCTTGAATAACTTCCTGTGGTACAGCGTAGACGTCAGTGGGCGTACACATATACATCAAACTGGTATTGGATTTTTGTTGGCTGACATGTTGCATAATGGCGTCCATCGCCATAGAAACACGAACGTGCTTTTCGCCATCTAAATACGCAATCGCGGCAAGATCTAAGTCTTGATCAAACTGGGTGAGCCAATGTGCAATCTCAGGGGTATCTGTTAATAAGTTAACGCCTAAACGCTCTGCAGCTTCACGTATAGATGCAGATGAATCTATTGATTCGACACTTGGAGCGTATAAGGTCGCATTGCCTTGCAGAACAGTATTCAAAATCTTTGTCCATACTCGCTCATGATTTAAATCAAGCGCCACGATATTGGCTTTCCATTTCGCCAGCCAAGGTAAAGGCCCTGCTTCAGAAGCTGCACCAAACAGCACCATTGTTCGATCCGAAAGGTCAAACCACTCTGGATGCTGCACACATGCTTGTAGTGCCTGAGCATGTGATGCTTCTATAATACCTCGGTCTAACCAAAGTTGAATTTGGTCGAGTAGGGCTTGACCTTCTAAATTTTTACCCTGATAAGGTACAAACCATTGCGGCTCAGCAGTAGAGTTTCCTTGAAGTGTGTAGGTATTTAAATCTTTTGATTTAAGTTTCATCACTTCATTCAATGCTTGTGTATGTTGATCACGTTGAAAACTAAACTCTTCATAAGCTTGTTGAAGTCCATCTTGAGCGATGCGCAGCGCAGCTTCAGGTGATGAGAGCCCACATTCTACCAACCGTTTAAAATGAATCGGATAGGATTTTCGCCAATTCTTTTCATTGATAACTGCATCAGCGTATTCTGGCTGAATCTGTTGTAATGCCGCACTGATGATGCGTTGGCCTGATTTTGAACTGCTGGGTTTAGAGGACGTGTTAGAGGAAAATTGTAAACCATCAGGTTGATTAGACATGCAAAAAATCTCAAAAAAAAATGAATAAATTCGCGGATGCCTACATTATCCTGACAAAATTAATGATTTAGGTGGCATTAATTACCAGATATTGATTGAATTATTACGAGATATTTCTAAAAAAAGGAAGCCGAAGACTTCCTTTATAAACAAAATCAATTATTTAGTATTTTTTATACCATTGATCAATTCTTCTAACATAAATGCAGTGTTATCTAAGCCAGCGCCCGTTAAATACCAGGCATCGGCATCAACAAAGATGACACGATTCTCTTTGACTGCTTGACTATTCTTGAGTAATGGATGTGATTGAATATGTTGTTTCGCAGCATAGTTTTGCGTGTTTACAGCACCACGGTCTAACACAATGATGAAATCAGGATTTTGTTTTATTGCTTGTACTAGACGCTCTAAATTGCGTTGCGCGGCAGCAAGAGCTTCTGGTGAGTTTGGAGCAGGTCGAGCACTTGAGGCTTGAGGTGCTGCAGTCGGCACCACTGACTTTAAGCCAGAAATATCATAGGTAAATCCAAATCTTTCATTCTTTGCATGCGGTATAAAATTATCACCCATGGCAAAAAGCATCAGGCCGGATTTGCCTTTAGTGAGTTGTTTAAGTTGTGCTTGAAGGGCATAGACATGATCTAATTTAGATTGTGCGAGTTGTTCCTTATTAAACATTTTTGCTAAAAAAAGTGTGCGATTTTTCAGGTCTTGATTGAAGTTTTGAGTATCAGGCCAGAGGTTGATTGCAGGTGCAATTTTTTTGACCTCATCTAATTTCGCGGCAGAACGCCCGCCGACAATGATGAGATCTGGCTTTTGTTCTCTTAATAAGGTTTGGTTGGGTTCAAATAAAGATCCAGCTTTTAAATATTGTTTGTCATTAAATTTTTTCAAAGCACCAGCAAAAGTAGTTTCAGGTACGATCGACGCCTGAATACCTAAAGCATTCAGTGTATCCAACGCGGATAATTCGTACACAGCCAGCTTCTGTGGTGTATTTTGCAGCTGAATAGTTTGATCTTGATAAGTGAATTGAACAGGTTGAGCATATGAAACAACGGCACTGAATGAAAGAATGAGTGCCAATGGAAGTTTAATGTAAGTCATATCAATACCTCGAGGTTTGATAAAAGCTTACCATGAATATATAAATGATAATCATTATCATTGTTGAATTTGTGTTTTTATCTTCTTACTAGTATCTACTTTGAATTGAAGGGTATTTATGCGGAGTGTTTTAATCCTCCGCAAGGATTAAGAATTAAAAAGGTAGTTGAAGCAACTTGCTGAAGAAATGTGGAATAATTTGAGGTTCAATCAATATTGTAACCACGACACCGTAGGCTGCACCCCATAAATGTGCGCTGTGGTTGATGTTACTGTTTCCACGTTTACCTGACCAAATACTATAAGCAACATAAAGCACGGCAAAAATAATGGCTGGAACTGGAATAAAGAAGACAAATATCAGTTTCCATGGCTGAAATAAAATATAAGCAAACAAGACTGCTGACACTGCTCCAGAAGCCCCTAGACTTGCCCAGCGGTGATCATTTTTATGTTTTAAATAGCTTGGAATAATTGCCGCGATTAAACCGCCTAAATAGAACAGAACAAATCCGAGTTCATATAAGTATTGTCGATAAAAACTCTCAAGTACACTTCCAAAGAAAAAGAGTGTGATCATATTGAACAGTAGATGTGTTCCATCTGCATGTATAAAACCATGCGTGATAAATCGATCGTATTGACCTTTCTGCATGGCTGGAGGCCAAAAAATCAAACGATTCATAATATTTTGATTGGAAAATGCAACCAGTGAAACGGCAACCGTAATTAAAACGATGGTGACAGTATGATTAAAAGGTAAATCAAGCATATGGATAAGATTGAATAAATTGCTTTAATTCTGTTCATCATGCCATTTTTTTAAATTTAATTGTTATTAATATAATAATTCTGACAAATTTAGTTGAATTTTAAATATTACCCCCGATCTTCAGTTAAAATAGAGTCTTCAGCTTGAGGAAAAATTGTTATGTCGACTGAGAACACCAGCACTGCAGTTGCTGAAGAAATTCCAAATTTATTAATTACACCAACTGCGCAAGAGTATTTGTTTGAACTTTTAGAGAAGCAAAATACTCCTGGTATCGCGGTACGTGTTTTCGTAGAACATCCGGGTACACCACGTGCTGAATGCTGCATGGCATATAGTGCACCAGATGAAGTCGTTCCAACCGACTATAAACAAGAATATCCAAAATTTGCTGCATATATTGATACACCATCAATCCCATACTTATTGGATGCAGTGATTGATTACAACAAAGATCGCTTTGGTGGTCAGTTGACTTTCCGTGCACCTAACTCGAAAGTGCCACGTGTAGGTCCAGATGCATCCATTGAAGAACGTATAACCTATGTATTACAGTCAGAAATTAACCCTGGTTTAGCAGGGCATGGTGGAAACTGTGCATTGGTTGAAGTGGTTGAAGATGCTGAGCATGGTTTAACAGCGGTCTTGAAATTTGGTGGTGGCTGTCAAGGGTGTTCAGCGATTGATGTGACACTTAAACAAGGTGTTGAAGTTACGCTAAAACAGCATATTCCAGAGTTACAACGTGTCGTGGATCAAACAGACCACAGTCAATCTGAAGGCGCTTATATGAAATAAGTCGCCTTTAAATTTACAAAAGCAGATTTGAAAAGCTCCCATTAAAAGGGGGCTTTTTTTTTTGAAAACTGAATAAAATGAGTAATATCAATAAAATTGAAATGTAAAAACAAAACTATAAATGAGAATAGTTATCATAATCTATTGCAAAGTGATTATCATTTGTTACAATGCGACACAATTCGAACAAGATCTCTCCACACATTCTTTGGTAATTACACAATGCAAAAGACATTTTTAAAATCTAAGTTAGCGTTTGCTGTCTTAACCACCATGTCGGTTTCAAGTTTTGCACAAGAGCAAATTGGTCAAGATACTAATGCAAAACAAGATACAACTAAGTTAAAAACAATTGTTGTAACTTCAGCGAGTGGTTATGAGCAAAATATAGCGGATGCTGCTGCTACGATTTCAGTGATTACTGCCGAAGAATTAGAAAAAAAATCTTATAGTGATGTAACTGATGCATTGAAAAATGTTCCAGGTGTATTTGTACAAGGCGGTGGAACGAACCAGACGATCTCCATTCGGGGTATGGGATCAGCTTATACCCTATTTTTAGTAGATGGACGTCCAATGAATGATGGTAGTCTTTTAACAACAAATGGGGGGGTTCAAGGAGCATCAGTAAACTTCTTACCGCCAATAGAATCGATTGAACGTATTGAAGTGATTCGAGGCCCGTCATCCTCTCTATATGGTTCTGATGCAATGGGTGGTGTAATTAATATCATTACTAAAAAGCATCAAGATCGTTTGACTGCAAGTATTCGAACAGAATATATCAAAGCTGGTAAATCGAATGACGTTAACAACGACGCAACCAATACCAGCTTGTATGTAAATGCGCCATTAATTGATAAGCTTCTTTCAGTCCAAGTTACGGCTGGTCTTCAAACAATTGAAGAAAGCTCATTACAAAAAAATACAGCCGAAACAGGTGAGAGTGAACCAGATTTTCAAAAAACAAATCTAGGTACAAAGTTTGTTTTTACACCAGATGAAAAAAACACACTCACTGCTGAATATGTAAGAACTCAACAAGAGCGTACACACAATCCAGGTAAAAGTTATACCCAGTATGTTTCAGTAACGGGTCCTAAAGTTGATATTGATGGTAAAGATTTCGTTCTATCTAATGGAAATTATTATCCAGCATATAATACGAATAATCGTAATGATGATGGTGAGCTAATCTATCGTTCAGATGTCGTACCGAATACAGGGACTTACTCCGAATTAGAAAAAAATAATTTTAGTCTTACTCATGATGGTGATTACGACAATCTAAAACTTACTTCTTACTTGCAATATGATAAAGATAAAAATAATGCAATTACAGGGCGTACTGTGGGTAAAGTTCAAAATCCAGGGGGGATTTTATTTGAGACTATCACAGCCAATACACAAGGAACGTACTTTTTCGAAGATCATAGCCTGACCATTGGCGGGCGATATTTAAAAGAAAATCTTGAAGATGGTACAAGTAACCAAAATGCAGCGATGGCTGGTAAAGTCACTAAAATGGATCGATATCAATGGTCTATTTTTGCAGAAGATACTTGGAATGTCAGTGATAAGTTAGCACTAACCTTAAGCGGTCGTTTCGATGAAAATGAGTTTTTTGGTGATAATTTCAGTCCAAAGGCATATGCAGTTTATAAAGCTACAGACAACGTGACTTTAAAAGGAGGGGTAATCTCAGGTTATAAAGCGCCGAGCTTACGTAATTCTTCTCCAGATTACATGCTGAACTCAATGGGCGGGGCAATTATGCCAAACCCAAATTTAAAGCCAGAAACCAGTTTAACGTATGAAACAGGTTTTGCATTCACTCATCCTGAATTGGGTTTATCTGCAAGTCTTATGGTCTATCAAACTGACTTTAACGATAAAATTACTCGATCTGGTCGTTTAGATGGTAGTCGACTTCCCCCAAAAAATGACGGTGAGCCGCCTTACACTCAATCTGAAATTAATGATTTCGTTGATAGTAGTGCTTTTTATCAGTCCAACCCTAATCTGCCATATAACGCAAATGGTTATACACTCAACTATAACATTGATAAGGCCGAAATTAGAGGGCTTGAACTGACCACAGATTACAACATCACAGATTACTTAAAATATAGACACTCTTATACATTCACAGATAGTGAGCAAAAATCTGGACAGTATGAAGGTAAACCATTGAATAATTTGCCTAAACATATGTTTAATGCAGGCTTGGATTGGGACTTTAATGATCAATTGTATTTATGGACTCAATTGAATTATCGTGGCAAAACAGTGGGTGATACCGATGGAGATAAAACACCAGCTTATACATTTGTAGATGTTGGAGCTGTATATAAGTATAGTGACCAATTCCAGCTATCTACTGGTGTATATAATGTTGCAAACAAAAATGTACTGAAAGATGGAAATGATTGGGTGCTTGATGGTCGACGTTACAGCTTTGCCTTGAATTATAAGTTTTAATGTCTTGTGCTTGGAGTGAGAGAGAATCTCACTCCAAGCTTTGAATAGTCGAGTTTAGAAGGAAAATAATGAAGCGCGTCGATGGCTATGTGGTTGACACCATCTATCCTATGTTTTTTTATCCAGAGATGCAGCCAATTTGGCTGAGTACAATCAGCCAATTTCAAGGTTATATAGCGCCAGATATATCTCAAAATTTTCGATATTTAGAGTTAGGTTGTGGTTGTGGTCTTAACTTGATTGTGGCAGCAATTGCAAATCCGCACGCTGAGTTTGTCGGAGTGGATTTTAATGACAAACACATACAACGAGCTACAGAGCTTGCTCAATCCTTACAGTTAAGCAATATAAGATTCTTAAATATAGACTTTGAAAAATTTAACAAAAATAATAATGAAGTGTTTGATTTCATTGTCTGTCATGGAGTGTATTCTTGGGTTTCTGAACACAATCAATATTTTATTAGGCAGATTCTAGATAAATCTTTAAAGGACCAAGGGCTATTCTATTTACACTATATGTGCTTTCCTGGATCCGCTACTTTACAGCCTATTCAAAAAATCTTTAACTTGGTTGATAAAAATACGTCTCAGCAATCTGCTCAAAGTATTGAATTGTCTACAGCACTAGTGAGTGAATTAAATCGGAGAGGCGCTTTTATTGGATATGACAAAATACAAGGAATTGTGAATACATTAAAAAATGATACCAATTATCTCGCTCACGAACTTTTAACTAATTATTGGCAACCCCTTTATAGTGTAGATGTACATGAGATTTTAAAGATCGAAGCTGATCTATCATATATTGGGAGTGCAGTTCCAACTGAAAACTTAGATTCTCTTAGCATTCCAGTCGACTTGCAACAGTTGATATCAGATGTGAATATTTCGAATACAAAAGAGTATCTAAAAGATATTGCTCGGGATTCAAAGCAGCGTATGGATTTGTTTCAAAAAAAATCAGTGAATTACCGTTTTGAAGACCATTTAGGAATTTTACATAAGATTAGATTAGATCTTATTCTTAACAATGAGCGATTGGATAATATTAATTTAAAAACATCAATTGGCCCAATTCAAGCTCCGAAGGAGGTGATCAGTGCAATTATTGAAAGTTTAAGAACAGGTTCTAAAACTTTTCAACAGTTACATCACCTTCCTTGTTTTCAGCAAAATTTAAAACTACTTGTTGAGAGTATATTTTTATTGATGAATTGCCATTATATCTACCCTATAAGCGAGCATAGAAAATCAAAGGACCTACGTAAAATAGAACGTCTCAATTCATGGCTGAGTGAGCATCAAATTCAGATTCAAATACCGACGACATATTTCTAATAAACCGCTCTAAGGAGCGGTTTTATAATTAAGATGTGAGAATACTTAGTGCAGATTCAGAATAGTAGAATTTTTCAAGATATACACGTGCACGTTGTTTAAGGTGTTCACTAGAAATCATATGCTTAATTACGGGGCAGAGTAGAGCACTTAATTCATTTTGAACAAGGCTTTCGTTGATATTGATATCTTGCATGATCAGATCAAAAGAGCGGTCTTGATTATGGCAATACCACGTGTAAATACCATCGTGTACTTGTTGCTTTAGATATTCAGTTTGACGGAGGTTGTCCCAAATATCATGTCCCATTGCCACAGTATTTGGTAGATCATTGATCTCAACATAGTTTTTAACAGCAGAGAGTGGGACTTGCTTTATTTTGTGCCAAAGATTGGCTTGAAAGTGGTATAGCTTATTATCATCAAAGTGTTGGTTAATCACTTGTTCGCTAATTTGACTGATCTTGATAATATTTTTTTGAAGATAATGTTTGACCGTATCATCAAGATTTGAATCAGTGACACTTTCAAGAACTGATTTCCCCATTTTCATAAAGCGACCGACACCAGGTACTTTTTTATTCATCACTGAATTATCAATATAATCCTGAATAGAATGATGGATTAACTCGGTGAGCATACTCGAAAATGCGGGATTGTTCACAATACGTTTAATTAGAGCTTGGCGGTGAGCACTTTTAGATGAAATATAAAGTGCAATTCGATCAATGGTGTGAACCGAGATAATATCTTCGATTTGAGTCGTTTCATTAAGCGGGTGAACCAACGCAAATCGAATATGCTCCGCAATCTGTTGAATGAGAGAATCAGTTGCAGGTGTATTTAGAATTTGTTTTTGAAGCAGTGCATTAATTGCCTCGAAAGACCAAATTTGCTTTAAAGGTTGTTTTCTAAACCATTGATAAAAATATAAAAATTCATTTTCAATGGTGTCATCTTGAGAAAATTCATGATCAAGAAATGCCAAATGTGCCTCAATCAACTGTTCGATTTTAGGATTTTTTTCCATGAAAATTCTCAATATCCTTAATTTGATGATGACGTTTTAACGGTATTCATCTTATTTAAAAAACTTAAGTAATGTTGCGCCACAAGATCAGGTCTTTCTACGATAGGTGTATGACCAATTTGATCTAATAGAATAGGGGGATGTGCTTTTTTTAAGGCGGTCCCTAATTCATGTGCAACTTCAACATTTACTATCTGATCTTGTTTTCCCCACAAAATCAATGTTTCAACCTCAATATTTTTTAACAATTGAGCAAATGATTCAACGGTGTACTGTTGATTGAGTTTAACAAGCTGATGAATCAACTCAGATGTATCCGCCGCGCGTTGAATAAGTGCTTGCTCTTGTTGTTTCTTGATTAAACTGGGTACGAAGGGAGCTTTATGCATGACTCTCCTAGAAACATAATTCAAGTCACCAGGTTGTGAGATTAAAAGCTGCTTTAAATAAATTGGGTTATTGAGGAAGAATGTTTTGTTGCTTCTGAATAATCCACCGGCACTGATCAGAAATAAACTTTTCATTTCTTGAGGATATTTAGCAGCATACATCAGTCCGATTGATCCACCGACAGAGTGACCCGCGAGATTAAGCTGGTTTTCAATGCGTAATGCTTCTGCAAAACGACGTAACTGTTCAGTCAGATGAGGAAGTGATAAGTCAAATCCTTTTGGTGTTAGCGTTTGTCCACTTCCAGGCAAGTCAACAATAATGACACGATATTGCTGTGTGAGATTCCGAGCGACATGATTCCAACTGTCTCGATTCATGCCTATACCATGAATGAGCAACAAGGCAGGTCGATCAGCAGGACCACCTTCGCTATAAGACCACACAACATCTCCGACGCGAATCGTTTTATTGGATAGTCCTGCCCAAGCACGTTCTTCATTTAAAACTTTTTGATAGTCGATAAATTCAACAGTATTTGCTTGGGTAGATGAGATACCGAGGCTGAGCATTAACGCGAGTAAAATGCAAAATAAATGTTGATGCTTTAATATGGGTAAAGGAAAATGAACAAACATGCAGGTGAAATCCCTTAAAACAGGGCGACATTATAATCAAGTGACTTTTATAAAGTAGTAGTTAAAAGTAAAAAAATAAATCCTATTTTTGTGATAATTGGTTCTCGATTTAAATAAGTTTTGCTTCATAAACATAAATTTGAGCATTGAGTTAGGTGCATAAGTGTTTCAGTAAGGAATGATCATAATCATCAGATTTGAAGAAATTGAAGATATTTTTAGCAATTAACAAAAATTGTAACAGAGTTTAAATTTTGTCAGTGACAATCAAAAAGCACAGTATTAAAATTACCTCAAACCTTGATAAACCATGGATACAAGATGCTAACTGCACAAGAAGCTTTAGAACGTTTAAAAATTGGTAATCAACGTTTTGTTGAAGGTCAAACCAAGCATCAACGATTATTGACGCATCATGAGCGTGCTCAGATGGCTGAAACTCAAGAGCCATTTGCGATTGTATTAGGATGTTCTGATTCACGTGTTCCAGCTGAAATGGTTTTTGATCAGGGCTTAGGTGATTTATTTGTTATTCGTGTAGCAGGCAATATCGTAGCTCCATCTCAAGTTGGAAGTGTGGAGTTTGCAGCCGAAAGTTTTAATTGTCCTTTAGTGATTGTATTAGGTCATACACATTGCGGCGCAATCGACTCAACGATTGAAGCATTACGTAATCCTCAACAACCGCCATCTGTTAATTTGATGTCTATTGTCAATCGCGTACGTCCATCAGTCGAAATTTTAATGCAAACTGAGTTAAAAGATGATTTGAAAAAGCTTTCAGTACACGCGGTTCGCTCAAATGTTTTTGCTTCAGTTAACCAGTTGCGCCATGGTTCTGCGGTGTTGGAAAACTTGATTGCACAAGGTAAATTAAAAGTTGTAGGTGCAGAATACTCACTTGAAACAGGTGAAGTGACATTCTTTGACTTCTAATATCAGCATTTTAAAAAAGCCAGCTTAAGCTGGCTTTTTTATTGATTGGGATTTATGGATCTATATGTCTATAACTTTATAGAGCGCCTTTAATATAAGGATATGCATTATTTAAGAGTTTAGGTTGAGCTTGTTCATTAGGATGAATCAGATCTTTTTGCATGAGTTTATTATTTCCAGCAACACCTTCTAGAAAAAAAGGGAGCAACTTCACATTAAATTGCTGGCTCACAACTTTATAATTATTTTCAAAGGCTTTGCTATACGCTGAGCCATAGTTTGGAGGAATCTTCATGCCAAATATGAGTACTTTGGCATTAGATTTTTGGCTCAATTGAACTAATCGAGTTAGGTTTTGTTGAATCATTTTTGGAGGTTGACCTCGTAAACCGTCATTACCTCCCAATTCAATTACGACAATATCTGGTTTGTGTGTTTGTAGCAATTTAGGCAAACGTGCTAATGCACCACTGCTTGTTTCACCACTGACACTTGCATTGACCACTCGATGTTGTTTCGGATACTGTTGATCAAGACGTTTTTGCAAAAGATTGACCCAACCTTTCTCGGTGGGTACGCCGTAACCAGCACTTAAACTATCACCAAGAATAAGGATAGTTTTTGCAAAGCTATTGATCGGTAAAAGAAACAGACAACTGCAGATAAATAAAAAGGCAGTTTTTCTCAACGTAACAATATTTAAACTTTGACTGATTTGCATAAAGGCTTTCTATGGTTCGTAATGACTCAACTTCTTCAATCATGCCACAAGCGTTAATTTCTGCACAGCAATTGACACAAACGATACAGATCCAACAAAAAAAGTTGACGATTTTTGAGAATCTAAATCTACAAATTTATCCTGGCGAGCAAGTCGCAATCACAGGCAGATCGGGTTCTGGAAAATCTACACTCTTGGGAATTCTGGCGACATTAGATCAGCCAAGTTCAGGAACATTGTCGATTAATGGTATAGCAGTTGAGCAATTAAGCGAAGAGCAACGCGCTCAAATTAGACTTGAAAATATTGGTTTTGTATTTCAATCCTTTCAGCTTTTACCTTCTTTATCTGCGCTTGAAAATGTCATGTTACCGCTGAGAATTCAAAAGAATTTTGATTATGCCAAAGCAGAACAACAAGCCCTTTATTGGTTGAACAAAGTGGGTTTAGATCGTCAAAGTACTCAAACACCTAAAGTACTGTCTGGGGGAGAACAACAACGCGTAGCAATTGCACGCGCTTTAATTGCTGAGCCCAAAATTGTATTTGCGGATGAACCAACGGGAAATTTAGATGGGACGACAGCCCAGGAGATTGAACAGCTTTTATTTGATTTGAATCGGGAGCTGGGCACTACATTGGTTTTAGTCACCCATGATCAAAAGCTAGCACAAAAATGTGAGACGCATTATGAATTGATCGATGGTCAATTAGAAAAAGTGCAAGGCGCTTCAGCTTCTGGAGAGCGTGTATGAGTGCGCTATTCAAACCTTTGTTGAAGCAAAGTTTTGCTAGCACAGGGATTTATTTGCTCATTTTTGCATTGAGTCTCGCGATTAGTGCGACAACCGCTTTAAAGTTCAGTAATGATCAGATTCAACAAGCTGTTTCATTGCAGGCTGCTAAGCTTCAAGCTGCAGATCTAGTGTTGAGTGATCAATATCCGCTCAATGAAAAATTTAAACAGAAGGCGAACCAACTCAATCTACAACAGTCCCAAGTGACGGTTTTTGGTTCAATGGCACATACTGATGAACAATTTGTCATGGTGAATGTCAAAGCGATTGAGTCCAATTTTCCGCTACGTGGTGAACTCATTATTCAACCTGATCAAACTGCTATTCGGTCAGAAGAGGTATGGCTGAGTCAACGTGCTTTAGATTTATTAAATGTCAAAATAGGGGAGAGGGTTCAAATCGCAGATGCGAGTTTTACAGTCACAGGAGTCACTGAAAAGGATTCTAACCAAGAACTCGGATTTTCAGCCTTTTCACCTACAGTGATCATTTCACAATCTGATGTTGCGGCAACCAATGCGATTCAGCCTGGAAGTCGTATCGAATATCGTCTGCTTATGTCTGGTGAGCCGAATAGACTTAATGAGTTTACGGCTTATTTTGATCAGCTCTATCCTAAAAAAATGATTGAACCAAATGCAGATGATCAGCAAGCAATGGAAACCCAAAGCTCAATTCGCTTGAGAACTGCGGATGAGGCGAATACCCGGTTGATGCGTCCAATTGAAAATCTAGATACTTTTTTACAGCTTGCAAACATTCTTACAATTTTACTGTGCGGTATTGCAATTGCATTGACCAGTCAACGGTACGTTCAACAAAATCAAGATCATGTTGCTTTAATGAGATGTATGGGGGCTGCAAAGTTCCAAATTCTTAAGAACTATATTGCATTGCTTATGATTGTCGTCGCAATTTCGATGTTCATCGGTACTGGATTGGGGATTGGTCTAGGCTATATTTTATTGCAGTTTATGTTGCAACTAATTCCGCATTTAGACATCCAATTTAGCTTGTTTGATTTGGTTTTGGGTCCTTTGCCGATTGCAATATTCACCAGTGTCATTGTGATGTTTGGATTTATTGTCCCAAGTTTGATGCAGCTCTTAAATACGCCTCCAATTCGTGTTATCCGTGAGGATGTTAAATCTACGCGTTCTCTCTTGACCTTATTGGGAGCGGGAGCTGTAAGTCTTATTTTATTTTGTATTTTGCTCACTCAAAATATACAGCTCTCATTGCTCGTTATCGGTACGATCCTCGCATTGTGTGCAAGTATGTTCAGCATAGTTTGGTTGCTATTAAAGATGATCAAATCTTTGAAAAATAGTTGGTCAGCCTATGTACGTGTACCTAATCAAACAGCACTTCAAATTACTGCACTTGCATTAGGTCTGAGCCTGATTACAGTTCTTGTAGTATTAAGGACGGATCTATTAGAGCGTTGGCAGCAACAGTTACCTGAAGGTACGCCAAATCAATTTATTTATGGTCTTCCTCCATTTGAAGTTGAGCAATTTAAAGCTCAGATCGAAAAAGAAGGTTGGCCAAGTACACCCTTGTATCCGAATATCCGCGGACGCCTAATTAAACATAATGGTCAGCCATTTTCGGAATCATTAAGAGCGCAAAATAACTCACTCAGACGAGAGTTGAATTTGACTCAAGTTCAAGGCTATCCAGAAGATAATGTCATTGTCAGTGGACAGCCGCAATTGCAGCAGGTGGGAGATGTTTCTGTTGAGGCAAATCTTGCTGAAGAGTTAGGAATAAAAGTGGGTGATCAACTCAGTTTTAGCTTGCCAGAAGGCGAACTTCAAGCCAATGTTGTAAATTTAAGAACAGTCGAGTGGGAAAGCTTCAGTCCAAATTTTTTCTTCATTTTTGCACCGAATACGATGGATGAAAATGCTGGAAGTTATTTAGGAAGTTTTTTTGTACCTCAAGATGAAAAATCCAAGTTGGTCAATCTGATTCAGCAGTTCTCAAATACTGTATTTATCGATGTTTCCTTAATTTTAGAGGAAATTAAAAACTTAGTATCTGTTCTGGTTCAGATTATTACCATTCTTGCGCTTCTCGTCAGTGTTTCAGGTTTTTTGGTGTTGATTGCTTGCATTAATTTATTGATGGATGAGCGAAAGCGAGAAGTCGCGATTTTAAGATCATTTGGCAGCTCAAAATCCAATTTGAAAAATATGCTGAGTTTAGAAATTGGATTTATCGGCTTTATGGCTGGCTTAGTATCGTGTTTTTTTGCTGAGGTCATCAGTGCGATCGCCAGTTATAAAATGGATCTCGCAATACAACCGCATTGGGAAATCTGGGTGATTCTACCTATGAGCATGATGATCTTATGTGCGCTGATTGGTCGTTATCGTTTAAGCTACTTAACTGAGATTCCTCCATTAAAAAGCTTGCGCGAACTCAATCAATCATAAAATTTATGAGGTCTAAAAAATGCAATTGGAATTAATATGCCAATTGCATTTTCATTTGCTGCAACATTTTAGCCCAAATGGGTTGTATTCCGCTCACTAAGCCTAAGTTATATTGATACATGAGCCAACATAAGAAGATGCCTAGAGGAAGTACCACGATGGTGGTGGTGAAGCCTAGTCTAAATCGTTGACCGATGTACCAACATAAAGCCATGACTGCACCCATCAACATTCCACCAATATGCGCTGCATTATTTATTCCAGGGATCATGAATCCCATACCAATATTTAATGCCAAGATGATCAGCAGCGATTTACGATCAAAGAGAAATTGTTGTTGTGGTAAAGGGGGAAAAAGAGATAAGAGCGTTAAAGCACCACCTAAACCCATAACGGCACCTGATGCACCTGCGGATACACGTGGAAATAAATCATGGTTGACATGCTCCAATAGCTCGTAACTATTCCGAATATCAATCAGTCCACTGACCAAGCTTCCCATAATGCCTGCTAATAGATACAAACCTAGAAAATAAACATGCCCAAATGTTTTCTCAGCGACATTGCCAAAGATATACAATGCCCACATATTGAGCATTAAATGAATAAGACCAAAATGAAAAAATGTACTGCTGAAGATCCGAAGGGGTTCCTCTAAATAAGTCAGCGGTGCATAATCAGCACCCCAGCGTAAAGCATCTATTGTTGCTGGGTTTGATACATCCACTCCGCTAAAGATTTGCCAGATAAAAAGTCCAACATTCAGTGTAATGAGTAAAAACGTAATCTGACTTAAGGGTAGACGTGATTGGCTTTGAAATTGGGGTGGTTGCATTTCAGTCATGTCATTGTATTCTGTGATAATGATATGGATTAAGGTCAAGCATGCACTAAGCTAACAAAAGGAGCAACACACTGACATGAAAGCATTTATTGTTCGAACTTTATTGGTCATTGTCAGTATCATCCTTGTAATTCAACTATGGATTTTTTCAAGTCTTGCATGGTGGAGAACCAATGCTGTTGATACAACGATGCTCATGCGTTGGACATATTGGACCGACAGTTCGAAGCCTATTCAGCATCAATGGCGTGATTATGAGAATATCAGTGATCATCTGAAACGTGCGATTATTGCAGCTGAAGATGCTAAATTTATGCAACATCATGGTTTTGATTTTGACGGCATAAAACATGCTTTGGAAAGAAATAAAGAAAAAGAACAAGTGGTTGCGGGTGGATCTACCATTTCCCAACAATTATCCAAAAATCTATTTTTATTTAATAAGCGTTCTTTTTTACGTAAAGGACAAGAGGCTGTCGCTACTGTCATGATGGAGCGTATGTGGTCAAAACAACGCATTCTTGAGATATACATGAACTCCATTGAATTTGGAGATCATATTTTTGGTGTGGAAGCTGCAGCACGTCATTATTTTGGAAAATCGGCAAGCAGTCTAACACGTGAGCAAGCCGCATTTTTGGCAGCGATCTTGCCGAATCCGCGTTATTATCAACACCACCGTCAAGATCGTAAACTCAAAAATAAACAGCGAATTATTTTGCGTTACATGAATGCTTCAAGAATTCCGTGAGATGTAATTGTCTAAAAAACTTTCGTGAGATCAAAAATGCACAGTGATCATGTGCATTTTTTATGAAAATGTCATAAATTTGAAGCATACTTAAGACAGATCTTTAGCATGCAGGTTTTGTGGTATGAATACCGCGATGACAAATACTCCAACTGAATATACTTATAATGAACGATATATCAATCGTGAACTTTCGATTTTAGATTTTCATCTTCGTGTTTTAGAACAAGCGGTTGATCCATTGCATCCATTGCTTGAGCGAATGAATTTCTTATTGATTTTTTCAAGAAATATGGACGAATTCTTTGAAATTCGTGTTGCGGGTGTCATGGAGCAATTGGAGCTCGGTAATGAAAGCCGTAGTCCAGATGGGTTAACACCAAAGCAAGTTCTTGAGAAAATTTCTCAGACTGCGCATGCTGCAATAGAGCGTCAATATCGTATTTTGAATGATGAAATTTTTCCAAAATTACGTGAAGAAGATATCTGCTTCTTACGTCGTGGAGAGTTGACACCTGCTCAATCCCAATGGATTAAAAAATATTTTCAGGAACAAGTTGCGCCAGTACTTACTCCAATTAGTTTAGATCCAGCACATCCATTCCCGCGTTTAGTCAACAAATCACTCAACTTTATCGTCACGCTAGAAGGTAAAGATGCTTTTGGACGACAGATTGATTTAGCCGTTGTCCCTGCGCCACGTTCTTTACCACGTGTGGTTCGTTTACCTGACGAGTTAACCGATGGTAAAGAACACCACGTGATGCTGTCAGCGATTATTCATGAGCATGTCTCTGATTTATTCCCAGGAATGACTGCGACAGGATGTTATCAATTCCGTGTGACGCGAAATGCGGATTTAGCCCTTAATGAAGATGTCGAAGATTTGGCAAAAGCATTAAAAGGGGAGTTAAACTCTCGTCGATTCGGACGTGCTGTCCGTTTAGAAGTGACAGAAAATTGTCCAAAACATATTTATGATTATCTTCTCAACGAATTCGACTTACATGAAGAACAATTATATAAAGTCGATGGACCTGTGAACTTGGCACGTTTAGTGTCTAATTTTAAACGTCCGCATTTGAGATATGACTCCCATACGCCGGTCATTCCTAAAGTATTAAAGAAGTCTGAAAATGTTTTTTCTGCAATGAAGAAACAAGACATCCTTTTACATCATCCATTCGAATCATTTGCCCCAGTTATTAATTTATTACGTGAGGCAGCACGAGATCCACAAGTTTTAGCGATTAAGCAAACATTATATCGAAGTGGGCCTGATTCTGAGATTGTTCAAGTTTTGGCTGAAGCTGCACGCAATGGTAAAGAAGTCACAGCTGTCATTGAGCTTCGAGCGCGATTCGATGAAGAGTCAAATATTGCGGTAGCAAATGTTTTGCAAGAGGCTGGTGCTGTGGTGGTTTATGGCATCGTAGGCTATAAAACACATGCAAAAATGATTCTCGTTGTGCGCCGTGAAAATAATAAATTGGTTCGTTATGTGCACTTAGGTACAGGGAATTATCATGCAACCAATGCCCGGATCTATACCGATTACGGATTGATGACAACGGACAAAGAGCTTTGTGAAGATGTGCATCGTATATTCCAAGAGTTGACTGGAATGGGCAAAATGGCAAAATTGAAGAAATTACTTCATGCGCCATTTACGTTGCATACACAGTTAATTAGTTATATTGATGAAGAGATTGCTCACGCCAAAGCGGGTAAGCCAGCTCAGATTATTGTGAAAGTGAATGCGCTGACTGAAGTGCAACTGATTAATAAACTTTATGAAGCATCACAAGCTGGTGTGCAGATTGATTTAATCATACGTTCAATTTGTTGCTTAAGACCGGGTTTACCAGGTCTTTCTGAGAATATCCGTGTGCGCTCTATTGTTGGACGATTCTTAGAGCACACACGTGTGTATTATTTTGGAAATGCAGGGCAACCACGACTGTATTGTTCAAGCGCAGACTGGATGGATCGTAATTTATTTAATCGTGTTGAAGTTTGTTTCCCTGTTGAGGATCCAACTTTGAGAAAGCACATTTATCAACATGGTTTATTGAATTATATGAAAGATAATCAACAAGCTTGGTTGTTAAATGGTGATGGAACTTGGTCACGTGCGCAATGCGATGAAGGTGAGACTCCTCATAATGCGCAACATAAATTGCTTGAACTCTTTAAATCTTAAATGATTTTTATAAAAAAAGGAGCCAAATGGCTCCTTTTTTGAGATGACTTATTAGCAAATATCAGCAGTAATGCGCTGTAGAATTTGTAAAAGGACATCAAATTCGCTTTGCAATGGCGTACTTTTACGTGTCACTAATGACAGAATGCGTGAAGGGGCATTCTCAATTGGTCGGATCACCAATTGATCATTATTTTTCAGCATATGTGTATTTACCGCAATCTGAGGTAGTAATGTAAAGCCCAGATTAGAACTCACCATTTCAACCAAGGTTGGTAATGAGCTCGCTTTAAGACGATGATCATTTTTGCGTTCACCGATAGGGCATACACTTAAAGTATGGTCTCTTAAGCAATGACCTTCTTCAAGTAACATGAGGTGTGTCAAATCAAGATCTTCTAGAGATTTAGCTTGCGACGTTTTGTGGTCAGCTTTATTTGCAACTAAGTACAAACTCTCTTTCGCAACTTCAGCGACTTTTAAGCCACGTGTGTCGAATGGGAGCGCTAACATGATCATGTCTAAATTGCCATGTTCTAGCTTTTCAACCAAATGCTCACTCTGTGCTTCATGAAGATGTAGTTGAATTTTAGGCAGCTCTTTATGAACTTCTTCTAACAATTGCGACAAAATAAATGGTGCAATCGTTGGAATAATTCCTAAATGAAGATCACCAGTAAGTGGTTCGCTCATCTCACGGCTCAGTCGCATGAGATCTTGAGCATCAGCAAGAAGGACACGTGCTCGTGCAACCACTTGCTCACCGAGAGGGGTTAAACGTACATTTTGGCGATCACGTTCAACGAGAACGCCACCCAATAAACGCTCGAGCTCCATAATCCCGCCAGAAAGCGTAGACTGAGTAACGAATGAGCGACGTGCTGCTTCTGTAAAATGCAACGTCTCAGACAGAGTCACGAGATATGACAGCTGTCTTAGGGATGGTAATGCAGCCATAGTGTCCTAGTGTTTATCATTTAAAATGTTTTGCAAACAAACCACTCAGTTGTGGGATGAAATGCGCAGGAATATCATGCCCCATTCCTTCGATTAATTCAAACTTTGCACCTGATATTGCTTTTGATACTGCCTTGCCGTGGCTAAAAGGGAGTAGACGATCCTTTGAGCCATGTACAACCAGTGTTGGCTTTTGAATTTGCTTATCGATAGAAACTAATGAGCCTGTACATAATATTGCTAAAAACTGTTGAAGTACACCCGCTGGATGATAACTACGCTTATATAATTTACGCGCGTTTTGAATAACTTCCAATTGATTGACGTAACCAGGTGAACCAATCGTCTGAATGACTTTAATACTATGATTCACAATGCCATCTTCATCATTCGATGCAGGGCGACCAATAAGACTAAATAATTGTTTTGGAAATGGTGGCGGAAGAAATGGCTGATTATTACTGGTAAATAATAATCCTAGTTTATCTACTTTTTCTGGATATTTTGCTGCCAATATCTGAGCGATCATTCCCCCCATTGATGCACCAATAATATGCGCTTTTTCAAGACCTAATCGCTCAATGAGTAATGCTACATCTTCAGCCATATCATATAAATTGTAAGGAGAGCCTTGATTTCCTAGACCAAAAGCAAATCTACCCATAAGTTTAAATGTATTGAGGCGAGGTCCCTTGTGCTTAATTTTTGTTGAGAGGCCAATATCTCGGTTATCGAAACGAATGACTCTGAAACCTTGGTCTATTAAAGATTTGCAAAAAAAATCTGGCCAAAAAAGCATCTGCGCACCCAGTCCCATGATGAGAATAATCGTAGGATGTTCAGCCTTGCCCCCAACTTCAATATGAAGGTCGATCCCATTGCCTAGACTCACTTTACTTTCTTGCATGAATGGAGCATAAGGTGAAACTTGATATTCTAGTGCGTTATTCATTGTTATTGTGTCCAAACTAAAAGGGTACTTTCATTTGAAAATACCCTAAATCTTCGAATAATTAAACGGCAGCTGGAATTAAATCTGGAACCAGTTTGGTCAATGTTAAACGTTGCTTCGCTGCTGTTGGTCCAAGTAGCACAAATCCACGAAGCGTTGATTCTTGGTCAAGTGCTTTAGCAATCATTCCGTCATCGAGTTCTTCAGTTTCCCAAGTTGCCTCTACACCTTGAGGTACAGGTAATACAGTCAGTGGTGCAGCAGGGGTTTTCACTGCGACTGGCATCGCTGGATAATGAACTTGTGTATTCTCACCAGACAATGTTTTAGCTAAAGCACGTGCTTGTTGCATAATTGGCATGACATACGGAAGCAGTAAACCATTTACTTCTGCACAATCACCTAATGCATAAATATCGGTCTTATTGGTTTCCATTAAAGTGTTAGTCACAATTCCACGGCTGGTATGGATTCCTGCTTCTTGTGCAACTGATGTATTGGGTTGCAGGCCAACAGCGGAAAGAACAACGTCAGCTGTAAAGCTCTGTCCATTTGCAAGCGTTACGATATAGCTTTCGTCTGAATTTTTACTTACACGATCTACAGTGGTGCTTAATGCAAACTGAATACCTGTTTCTTCAAGATTTTGCTGGAAATCATGTGCAACGTGTTCTGGTAGAAGGCGACCCAAAGGTTGTGGGGCAAGATCAATCACAGTCGCTTGATGACCAGTGTTCTGTAAATCGTTGGCAAACTCACACCCAATGAGGCCTGCACCTAAAATGACAACACGCTTGTCTTGTTTAAGGTCGAGCTTAGAGCGAAATTCACGATAATCAATCAGTGAGTTAACTACATGAATATCATCAGCGCCATCACCTGAAATGGCTAATCGAATAGGGTTAGCACCTACAGCTAATATTAATTTGCTGTATATAAGGTTTTCAACTTGTCCATTTTTTGTGTAGGTCAATTGATGATGATCTGCAGAAATTGAAGTTACAGTCGCATGGTGAATAATTTGCATATTCAATTGCGCAGACATTTTCTCAGCGTCACCTAAGGCAATTTGCTCTGGCGCTTTTTTACCGACAAGTGCATTAGATAAAGTTGGTTTTGCATAGTTCACCGCATCATCTGAGCAAATCATAACAAGTGCTTGTTCAGCATTCAGTTTGCGAAACTCTCGCGCTAATGTGTAACCTGCCATGCCAGAGCCAACAATGATGATCGGTTGCATAGTACTCTCCAATACTGATAATTTTTTTAGTAATAAGAAAAAAGACCATATCAAAATGGTCTTTAAAGGAAATCTGAATTAGATTTCAATCATTTCAAAATCTGCTTTTGATACGCCGCAATCTGGGCAAGTCCAATCATCTGGAATATCTTCCCATTTAGTGCCTGCAGCAATGCCATCTTGTGGCCAGCCTTCTGCTTCGTCATAAATCCATCCACAAACGATGCATTGATATTTTTTCATTTGATTCTCCAAAAATACTGACAATTCCATTTATTGGTGTCAGCCAAAATCTTTCTCACACCTAGACTCAAGTGATATGAATTTTTATCGTTCATATTCAAGCAAATTTTTACGCAGTTCGAGGTGGAAAGTAAAGTAAATAACGGAGTTTAGCTGACTAAAAGCGAAGCTGAATGGCAGATTAGGACAAAACGCATGCTAATTATGCTAATGCATGATAGGACTGAGCATTAAATCTTTGAAATATTTGACAAAATTATATGTATTATGATTTAAAAAAAATTGTCAGACTTTTGTCGCGTATTGATTTACCAGCTATTCATATAAAATTTATACTGTTTGTGTTTTATACTTGTCATTTAATTAAAAAATGGTTTATTAAAAATCAATAAGTTATATTGGTTGGTATTTTTTCTTAGCTCATGTTTGCTATATTTTTTGTCAATAATTCGTTAAAATTTACGCATTCTTTTGTCTAATTTTTATCTCCTATGTCTAATTCTTTGTCTACATCATTGTGGTCACACATTCGTACGGTCCAAGATTTTCCCAAACCAGGAATTTGTTTCTTTGATTTAACTCCTTTGTTCATGCAGAGCATTGCACCTTTAACTGATGCCTTAATCGAAAGTATTCCTGCGGAACAATTGGCAGAAGTAGAGAGTTTCGTTGCTGTTGAAGCACGTGGGTTTGTTTTGGCGAGTTTGTTGGCGCAACGTACTGGCAAGGGTTTGTTGTTGGTTCGTAAAGCTGGAAAATTACCACCACCAGTGATTGGTGTGGGTTATAGCCTTGAGTATGGCATGGACCGTTTAGAAATGTCTGCGGATGTACAGGCTCAAAAAGTGATTATTGTTGATGATGTATTGGCCACAGGTGGTACATTAAAAGCAGTTAAGCAATTGATGGATAAATGTCAGCACACTGTTTTAGGGGCGAGTATTTTCCTTGATTTACCAGATTTACACGCGGATTTAGGAATGAATATTTGGTCTGTTTTGGACGATAAATCAAAACCTCAAATTTAAGTCGAAAAGCCTTGTGATTCACAAGGCTTTTTTAATGTGATTGATGATTTGAGTGACTGACTAATCCGATCAGGTAATTCAGGCGATCAGGGTTTTCTAGTTGATGACGACCACCAATAATACTTTCAACGTACATGTATGGCTCTAATAAGTCAGAGGTACTATGCATATCAATCAGTTCATCACCAAGTTCGATATAAGCGATTTGAGATGAGGTTTTGGATTGAAGCTCCTCAATTGTAATCGCTGGATAATCAGGATCAAAAGATGGCATTAGGCTCGGATTTGCAATCACAGCAGGAAGTTGAAATCGATTTGACATCTTTAATGCCCAGTAACCACCTAGACTATGTCCTACTAAAATGTCTGGTTTAATTTTCTCGATCATATCGATATAAAAACGTTCAACAGCAGCGTATTTTAAATTTCGATAATCAACATTAATGCAATATTTATTTTTAGAAAGAATTGCCTGAAACTTGGTAGATTCTCTTGAAGAATCTAATCCATGCATAAACAATACTTTAGGCTCTTGAGTGTTCATAAGTCATCATTAAATCCGTTCTATTTTTTATGATTGTTGAAAGTATACTTTTCCACAATTTATAGGATGATTGTAGAGTGCTGTATTCAAAGTACAACTTAGCTTTTGGTCTAAGAAATGTTCAGACCTAGACTTTAGTGGATGAAATTAAGCGTTTTTCAAATGGCTGATTATTTTTTCTAATGCTCAAGTACTTTGAATTCTGCTATGCTATGCAACTTCTTTTTTAAATAAAATTACGAGGCAGAGATGACGCAACAAAACGCTCAATCGACTTCTGAACAAACCATTTCCGAAAACGATTTAATCGCACAGCGTCATGCCAAGTTAAAACAGATTCAAGATAAGGCTCAAGAGCAGGGTACGAGCCCTTGGCCAAACACGTTTAAGCGTGAACATTATGCACAAGACCTTCAGGATCAGTTTGCTGATAAATCAAAAGAAGAAATTGAAGGCAGTGAAAAAGTTTATGTCAAAGTTGCGGGTCGGGTGATGTTGAACCGCGGTTCGTTCATGGTGATCCAAGACATGACCGGCCGTATTCAGCTTTATGTGGCGCGTAAAGAACTTTCTGCTGAAACACTTGACACCATTAAAGGTTTAGACCTAGGTGATATTATTGCCGTTGAAGGTTACATTGGACGTTCAGGCAAAGGTGATCTTTATGTGCATATTGAACATTTTGAACTCCTCACTAAATCACTCCGTCCTCTTCCAGACAAGTTCCACGGTTTAACAGATACAGAAGTAAAATATCGTAAACGTTATCTTGATTTGATCGTGAACGAAGAAACGCGTAAGACTTTTGAAATTCGAGCAAAAGTAGTTGCTGGTATTCGTAACTTCTTGACTGAAAAACGTTATATGGAAGTTGAAACACCAATGATGCATGTGATTCCAGGTGGTGCTTCTGCGCGTCCATTTGAAACGCATCACAATGCCTTAGACATGCCATTATTCTTACGTATTGCACCAGAACTTTACTTAAAGCGTTTGGTTGTAGGTGGTTTTGAACGTGTGTTTGAGATTAACCGTAACTTCCGTAATGAAGGTGTGTCTACACGTCACAACCCAGAATTCACCATGATCGAATTCTACCAAGCTTATGCAGACTACAAAGACTTGATGGAACTGACAGAGCAAATGCTAGAAAAACTAGCAATTGATATCTTAGGTTCGACAGATGTACCTTATGGCGAAGAAGTGTATAGCTTCAAAGGTCCATTCAAGAAAATCTCAATGTTTGATGCAATTCTTGAACATAACCCACAATTTACACCTGAAAATGTAAATGATCGCGAGTTCTTAGCTGAGTTTGTTAAGAATGAACTTAAAGAGCAAGTGAAGCCAGGTTTTGGTCTAGGTAAGCTTCAAACGATTGTATTTGAGGAAACTGTTGAAACGAAACTTCGTCAACCGACCTTCATTACTGAATATCCTGCGGAAACCTCTCCATTGGCACGTCGTAACGATGACAACCCGCACATTACTGACCGTTTTGAATTCTTCATTGGTGGTCGTGAGCTTGCAAATGGCTTCTCAGAGTTAAATGACCCAATTGACCAGGCTGAGCGTTTCCAAGCACAGGTAGCTGAAAAAGATGCGGGTGATGATGAAGCAATGCACTATGATGCCGACTTCGTTGAGGCGCTTGAATATGGATTACCTCCTACAGCAGGTGAAGGGATTGGTATTGATCGTCTGGTAATGCTATTTGCCAATGCGCCAAGTATTCGCGATGTGATCTTATTCCCACATATGCGTCACAAAAATGCGTAATAGTGAAATTAAAAAAGCCCTTCTTTGAAGGGCTTTTTTAATTTTTCTTAACATAAAATTAAATTTAAATGTTTTTTAGTGTGAGTGTATTTTGAGGTTTTAATCACAAAATATTTAATTAAGGTGATAAAAAAATATAGAAAATTATCATTAAGGCTAATCTGTTTAACCAGCTGTATGTTTATCAAAATATTTATACAATGTTATTAAATGTATCTAATTAAATACTTAATGTAAAGTTAATGGATTTATAAATTAAAAATTCAAATAATCAATAAGATATAATCCTAAATTGATTTGTGATGAACCCGAATAGACTTATAAAAATCCTATCATCGAGCTTACTATTTTCTAGTCCACTGGTGTTTGCCAATGGTATTCTCCTCAACGATGAAAACCTGAGAGATGATTTAAATTGGCTGAATCAACAAGGTGTGATTCAAATAAGCACCTCGACATGGCCGCTAAGTGGTGATGAGGTCCAACGTGCCCTCACCAACGCTAAAATTAACTCCATCGAACAACAAAAGGTTATTCAGGAAGTCGAAAGAGCGATTAAGCAGCAAAATGAAACATTAAAAGTTGATGCTTTCGCGGAGAGTGATCAAAAGAAAATCCCACAATCTTTTGCCGATCATCAAAAAGCACAATATGCGCTTGGTGCAGAGTTAAATCTTGGGGGGCAAAATTGGGATGCGAAGCTCAAAGTTAGAGGTGAAAAAGACCCTCAGATAGACAATGGGCAAGACGTTAACCTAGAAGGCTCATATCTTGCGGGTAAACTTTGGAATCAATGGCTCATTGCTGGTCAGATTCCAACCTACTGGGGGCCTGCACACGATGGTAGTTTGATACGTGGAGATGCAAGTCGACCAGTATATGGTTTCACTCTACAGCGTGCTGAACAGGCTGCTTTTGATCATAAATGGCTCTCATGGATCGGGCCTTGGCAATACCAAGCTTTTGGCGGCCAGTTAGATGATTATAAAGCAGTTCCTGATGCGAAAATTATTGGTTTACGTTTGACCGCACAACCACTACCTTATTTAGAGTTCGGTGCATCACGCATTATTCAATGGGGTGGTGAAGGTCGCCCTGAGGATTTAGGAACTCTCTGGGATGCTTGGATTGGTAAAGATAATGTTTACGGGGATACTGTTAATCCATCTAACCAGATTGCTGGATTTGATGCGCGTTTGAATCTAAGCTATTTATTGAACCAGCCAATCGGCGTCTATGCTCAATACGTGGGGGAAGATGAAGCAGGTGGCTTACCTGCTAAGAAAATGTATCAGGCTGGGGTGGATTATTCTTCATCTTTAAAAAAAATGCCTTATCAGGTTTATGCTGAGTGGGTAGACACCACTACAAATGGGAAGGCCCAAGGAATATCTTATAATCACAGTGTTTATACAGATGGATATTATCAACATGGCTATCCTCTTGCACATGCGATTGGAGGAGATGGTGAGATGATTTCTTTGGGTGGAAATATTCGTTTTGATGCCATGAATAGACTTTCAGGTCGCGTATTATTTGCAAAAGTAAATCAATCAAATCGAGATACCAATGCTGCATTTTCTGAGGAAGATGATATCCAAGCATTAGATTTAACTTGGACGCATTTTGTGAAGCCGAATTTGCCATTAAAGATTAATGGTTGGATTGCAGATTCAGATCGTCATGGTAATGATGCAGGTGCTTCTGTTGGTATTGAAATACCTTTAGATGTCAAAAAACTGGGACGTTAATATTCTTAGATTAGCATTTGAAAAAGCCACCTAAAAAGGTGGCTTTTTTTACATGAGACTTGTTTGTATCCGAACTTTCATTTCTAAGCTAAGTTGCGCGATATAATCCTTCATCCATGGGTAATTCTGTCCCATTGGATTTACTTTAGTGGCTGTGTCTAAAAAACTAAGCTCAGGCTGACTGAATAATTGCTTTTCTAAGCAGTCTTTAAATTGCTCAGCGTTCGCATATAAATCTGTTTCAACTACAAAAAAATGTTTTGGATAATTGTAAAAGGCATAGCACAAATTAAAAGCTTTTTGATTGCCTTTTAAATGACCAATACTAATTTCACTTCTATGATCTTGATTGCTATGTGTAACGCCAATCAAGAACTTTAGTTTTTGATCAGTATGTTCAACAGCAAACTGTAAGCCAATTTGATCAGCAGTTAACTCGTGCTGAACAAAAATATTTAAAGCAGAACCATTTTCAGTAAACGGTTCTTGTAACACTAGAATTTGATGATGCTGATAAATATGACCAGCAATTTGAGCTCGCTCTAAATGTTGTTTAAGAGATTCAAGGCTAAGCATGGGAGATAAAAATAACTAATTTAGAGATTTTTTATATTGAATGAATCCCGTTTCGGTTGCAACACGATTATACAAAAGTCTAGCATTATCATTGCTTTTATGGGTTAACCAATACACTCTATCATAATTATTTTTACATTCGTCATAGCTAAATTCTATTAATTTCCTGGCTAAGCCCTGATTTCTATAATTTGCATCAATAAACAAATCTTGGAGATAACAATAAGGGAGTTTAGTCCAAGTGCTTGCGTGAGAAATGAGATGTACAATTCCGACGACGTTTTGATTTTTTATAATGGCATAGCCAAACATATCGGTTTGCGACGCATCAGATAATCGTTTGAAAGTCAGAGCCGCTTGTTGAGGATTCAATTCGGTCTTGTAGAATTCAAGGTAAGCTGACCAAAGGGGTAACCATTCTTGGTATTTTATATTTGAAAGGCCTGTAATTGTTATCATAATTAGATTGTCTCTTTGCTTATATTCTATTTGAGTATATTAATATAAAAAAACGAGATAAAGCTCTGTTGTCTAAATCACTATAATGAATATAAATTTTCAAAAGTGTCATAAGTACACATATTCTAGCTGGTGTTGTCCATGTCATTAAATGAGGAAAGACTTACTCATCTTAAACAGCTTGAAGCTGAGAGTATTCATATCATTCGCGAAGTTGCTGCAGAATTCGAAAATCCAGTCATGCTTTATTCGATTGGTAAGGACTCGGCAGTTATGCTGCATTTAGCGCTTAAAGCATTCTATCCTGCAAAACTCCCTTTTCCACTGTTACATGTAGATACAGGTTGGAAATTTAAGGACATGATTGCTTTCCGCGACAATATGGCTAAGCAACACGGTTTCGATCTTATCGTCCACCAAAATAAAGAAGGTAAGGATGCTGGGATTAACCCATTTGATCATGGTAGTTCGAAATATACTGATATCATGAAAACTCAGGGTTTAAAACAGGCATTAGATAAATACAAGTTCGATGCTGCATTTGGTGGTGCTCGCCGTGATGAAGAAAAATCACGTGCCAAAGAACGTGTGTATTCATTCCGTGATGATAAACATCGTTGGGATCCTAAAAACCAACGTCCAGAACTTTGGAATCTTTACAATGGTAAAGTGAATAAAGGCGAAAGTATCCGTGTGTTCCCATTGTCGAACTGGACTGAGCTTGATATTTGGCAATATATTTACTTAGAAAGTATTCCACTTGTTCCATTGTACTTGGCGGCAGAACGACCTGTTGTTGAGCGTAGTGGTACATTAATTATGGTGGATGATGAGCGTATGCCTTTAAAAGAAGGTGAAGTTCCACAAATGAAATCGGTTCGTTTCCGTACTTTGGGGTGTTACCCATTGACAGGTGCGGTGGAGTCGACTGCTAACACCTTGCCAGAAATTATCCAAGAAATGTTGCTTGCAACGAGTTCTGAGCGCCAAGGTCGAATGATTGACCATGATGAAGCGGGCTCGATGGAAAAGAAAAAGCAAGAAGGTTACTTCTAGAATCTCTCTTCCGCAGCAGCGCTGCTCATCTCTTTGTAAAAGAGAGGAGTCATCCCCCTTTTTCAAAGGGGGAACGAGGGGGATTCAAATACACCGATTTCAACATATTTGTGGAGCTATGAGCCATGTCTCATCAATCAGATTTGATTAGCCAAGATATCTTGGGTTATTTAAAACAACACGAAAATAAAGACTTATTACGCTTTTTGACTTGCGGTAACGTAGATGATGGTAAATCAACTTTAATTGGTCGTTTACTTTACGATTCAAAATTGATTTATGAAGATCAATTGCAAGCAGTGACACGTGATTCTAAAAAAGTCGGTACAACAGGTGATGCACCTGACTTAGCGTTACTTGTAGATGGTTTACAAGCAGAGCGTGAACAAGGTATTACTATTGATGTAGCTTACCGTTATTTCTCTACAGAAAAACGTAAGTTCATTATTGCCGACACTCCGGGGCATGAACAATACACACGTAACATGGCTACAGGTGCGTCTACGTGTGACCTTGCGATCATTTTAATTGATGCGCGTTACGGTGTTCAAACGCAAACACGTCGTCATACGTATATTGCAAGCTTACTTGGTATTAAGAACATTATTGTTGCGATCAACAAAATGGACTTGGTTGAGTTCTCTGAAGCACGCTTTAATGAGATTCAAACAGAATACGCAGGCTTTGTTGCACAACTTGGCGATCGTAAACCATCTAACATCATCTTTACGCCGATTTCTGCGTTAAATGGTGATAACGTTGTAAACAAATCACCAAATACACCTTGGTACACAGGCGAAACTTTGATGGGTACGCTTGAATCTGTAGAGATTAATCGTACTTCAGCTAAAGCTGACTTCCGTTTCCCTGTACAGTATGTGAACCGTCCTAACCTCGATTTCCGTGGTTTCTGCGGTACGATCGCATTAGGTGATATCAACGTTGGAGATACGATTACTGCGTTGCCATCAGGTAAATCATCTACAGTTAAAGAAATCGTTACTTTTGATGGTAACTTAGAACGTGCAGTTGCTGGTCAAGCAGTGACATTAACGTTAAACGACGAGATTGATATTTCTCGTGGTAACGTACTTGTACGTGCGGATCAAGAAGTACCTTCAATTTCTCGTTCTGTCCAAGCGACTGCTGTATGGATGGCAGATCAACCGCTTGCGATTGGTAAGTTATATAACGTGAAGATTGGTACGCAAACTGTTCCTGCTAAGGTAACAGCAATTAACTTCCGTACAAACGTAAATACGCTTGAAAAAGTTCAAGTTGAAAACTTAGAGCTGAATGCGATTGCGAATGTAACGATTGAATTTGATGCACCAGTCGTATTTGACCGTTACCAAGACAGCCGTTACACAGGTTCATTTATCTTTATTGACCGCCTAAGCAACGTAACTGTTGGTGCAGGTATGGTTGAAGAGGCAGTTGAATGGACTGCACATAATGAGCCTGTAACATCAGAAGCACGTGCGGCGCGTTTGGGTCAAAAACCTGCTGCGGTAACTGTATCAAATGCTGCAATTGTGAATGCACAAGTATTAGAAAGCTTATTGATCCAACAAGGTGTTGTCGCGATTGCTAAAGCTGGTTTAACTGCTGAGCAAGTTGCATTATTACGTGAAACTGGAGTGGTGGTCATTACTGATACTGCAACAGGTACGGATGCAAGTTTTGAAGTAGAAGCTGCTGAAGAATTGGCTGAGAAGATTGTGGAATTGGTTCGTCTTTAAGATTGACTGATTTAAAAAAACCCGCCTGATGGCGGGCTTTTTTATTTAAAATTTAATAACGACCACACTAGTCTTAGTGAGCTAAGATAGGGTAAACATTAACGATAAATTCGAGATATTATGAAAATAGTAGCTTATTTGCTTTTGATGCTCTTAACGGCGTGTGTTAATGCTCCGATACAACAAAAACAACCCAGTAAAGCCTGTTTAGAATACCAACAGATGATGACAGCGCCTATGCCTAGAGAAGCTATGCAAAAACTGCAAAAAAAATGCTTCGAATCTAAAGAATAGAGATTAACGGTAAAATTGAACTAAAAACTTAAAACATTTTCGTAGAGTAGAAAAGCTAAAAAATAAAATCATCGTTTAAAGTTAAATATTTTTTTATTGCTCATGAGTCTTGATTAAGAAGGAAACTAATCCATTCTATTTAATATTCATTTACTAAGAAAAATTATTAAACCATGCCTCAAGGTTCAAAATTTTAACGATATTGGATTAGTTTTGTGTGCTTGAAACTTGAAAAATATAGGAATAGTGATTGCATTGGTGCTAAATTAAATGAGATGAAATGATTAGGCGCTACAATGAATAAAGCATTCCCAAAATTTCACCCCAAACATCTCAATTGGCTGATGCCGTTAATTTTGTCATGTTTGATGAGTGGTTCAATTTCTTTAATTAATATTGTAATGAATCGTGGATTTTTTGATGGGATCTGGGTGGTCTGGATAAAGACGTGGGCAATGTCTTGGTTAATCGCATTTCCATTGATCTTAATATTTTTACCTGTGGTAAGAAAAATCTTAATGCGTTTTGTAAAAACGATACCATAGCCCTTGAATGAAAGGTTTGATTAGCATTTAAAACAACAATTATAAAATTCTATGATCTTGCAACTGTTAAAAAATCGGGATAATTTTGCAAGTTGATAAAAATTACAACCTAAGGATTGGCATGACATATAACTCAGTATTTAAGGAAAACTTATTTCAGAATCAGGTCATCATTGTGACAGGAGGTGGTTCTGGTATTGGACGTTGTACAGCTCATGAGCTTGCATCATTGGATGCACAAGTGATTATTACAGGGCGTACCCAAGAAAAACTCGATAAAGTTGTTGCTGAAATCATGGAGGATGGTGGCAGAGCCTATGGCATCGCTTGTGATAATCGTGATGAAGCACAAGTGAAAGCCATGATTAGCGAAGTAATTGAAAAATTCGGACGAATTGATGGCTTGGTGAATAATGCAGGCGGACAATTTCCAGCGCATTTAGAAAAAATCTCAGCCAATGGATTTGATGCTGTCATTCGAAACAATCTACACGCTACATTCTATCTTATGCGCGAAGCTTACAATCAATGGATGAATAAGCATGGTGGAAGTATTGTCAACATGACTGCTGATATGTGGGGAGGTATGCCGAATATGGGACATTCAGGCGCAGCCCGTGCAGGGGTTGATAATCTGACCAAGACAGCTGCTGTCGAGTGGGGCAAATCTGGAGTTCGTGTGAATGCCGTAGCACCTGGATGGATTTTGTCATCAGGTATGGATACATATACTGGTGAAATGGCTGAAAAAGTGATTCCAAGTATGGCGGAGAAAGTTCCTTTGCAACGCATGGGAACAGAAGCTGAGGTGTCGTCAGCGATCGTCTATTTATTGTCTGAAGCGTCTAAATTTATATCGGGTGTCACGATAAGGATTGATGGCGCAGCTTCTCAAGGCACACGTATATTTCCATTAAGTCCGGCTGAGAATAATCAAGCCTATGATGGATTTCACCGTTCTTTTTTACCCGAAGTGATTCAAAATTTAAAAAAATAAGAAATGCCCAATTGAAGCTTTAAACTTAACAATTGGGCATGTAAATTTAAAGTTTCTTACTGAATCGTGACTGTCACGGGTTTACCGTACAGGGTGTAGCTATAATTCGGAGCAATCGTGTATTGATAGCTCGGCATGACATAGGCTTTGCCTTTTTCACTAAACGTAATCGACTGACCATTTTTACTATATTTGGCAGAACCAGGCAGAACAATCATTGAATTAAAGTTTTGTGCTGAAGCTTTACCTATCTGAGTAACTTTTTCTCCACTAAAAACAACAGGCTGTCCCACTTTCGCAGTAATTTGACCTGGAGTATTGATCTTGACGACTAAATCAGAAGATTCATGAGCATAATCGGTGGTTAAGCCATGTGTTCCTTGTACATACATACGATTAAAATCATCTTTATTGGTACGGAATGTCCAAGGCCAGAAAGTTACGCCACGTAAGCTCGCCATTGACATTAACTCTTTGCTTAATCCTGCAAAAGACGGGTTAAATGTAGAAGAATATTTTTGAGTCGCGTCTAATATTCGACGTGTGTTTACAATATTGCTTTGTGCGTTCGGCGTACTCGTTAAGAAGCCTGTAGAAACACCCGGTAAGGTATTTTTCATCTGTAAGATTTGATCACCATTAAAACTGATGACAATCGATTGATCATAGGCATTGTGCTTATCTAAAAGTTCTTTAATCTTCGCTACAATTTCAGGCTTAGCACTTTTAATTTCGATGAAATTGGTCACATGGGGGTATTTTTTGACTGCAGCCAAAACCTCATCCATGGTTGGAACTGGGCGACCATTGGGAATCGTACGTAACTGACGAATTTCAGCTAAGGTCAGATCTTCAGTATTTCTATTATCACCTGTGGTACGAGTTAATGTTCCATCATGCATCAGGAAAACATGACCATCTTTCGATAGATAAACATCATATTCAACTGCGTCAGCACCCACCTCAATAGCTTTAATTGTTCCTTCTAAAGTATTTTCATCCTCTAAAGCTGGAATGCCACGATGGCCTGTGATGAGGGGTTTTCTTAACAGGGTATTCGGTGCCATCTGCTTCATAATGTTTTGGAAAACATCTGGCTGTTGTGTATAGATCCCATTAATCCCAGTGCTTAAAATATCAGCTGCTTTGAATGCATCAATGCCATCTTTTTGATCTGGATGAAGTGTGCTTGCCCAAGGTGTAATTAATAAGCGTTGTAGATGAGATACGACTTCTGATTGCACTAAGTGCGGCGGTAAAATGACAATTTTTGATAAAGAAGAATTGGTATTATGAGCAATTTTTACAATATCTGATTTACTATTGGTTAAACCAGATTGTTTTGAATAGTCGAGTGCTGTACGCAATACAGGGATTTCAACACGAGCTTTACGTAAGAGTTCAGGCTGATCCGACACCAAGGTGATATCAGCGAGATCATAGTTTTCTGTCAACGTTTTCAGATTACGAATTGTTTTTTCTGAATTGATCGTTAATAGCGGAATATGACGTCGTGTTGAATCATTTAAATAATCTTTTAAATGAGTAATTTTCTTTTGATCTTGGTTAAGAAGATTGAGTTGCTCATCCAGTTGGTAGGCAACATGAGTTGCTAATGGAGCTGAGTTCAGTGTAGTTGCGCCAGCAGGCTGAGCGAGTGCTGGTGCCATAGAGACTGGCAATTGCTGATCGATTAGATCTGTAACTCGATTAGACTCTGGTAGGGCTTCAAGTTGCTCAGTCACTTTAATTGAATCTACACGCATCAAAGCGCCAGCTGTAGAAATGCCAATGCCACCCTGATTTAAATTGTAAGGTAGCGTGCTATCGAGTACGAGTTCATCATTAATATAATGGCGTACGCGTTGGCCATGTACGATGACTGTTGCTTTGTAGGTTTTATTTAACTCAAAATTCTCTTTATGTGCAGATTTCTGTAAAACATTCCATGTGTTGCTAGGTTGACGGATAGACAGTTCAAGGCCACTTTCACCTGATGCATCAGCACGAAATGCAAATTGGTAATACGGCGTAAAAGCTGGATCAGCATATTGATCAGCGGCACGATAAATCACGCTACCCCAACGACCACCATTGTTTTTTTCTAAGAATGCAAAATCCATATCAATACGATAATTACGATGTTGTTGTAGTTCATTTGGCAACATAATGGTCGTCATTTGTGTATTGTGCGCCGTACCATTGATGATTAGTGCTCCATCTTTAACCTCAATATTCCCAGGATTGCTACGAAGTTGAGTCCAATTGTTTGGAATAGCAGTTAAAGCATTGAAATTTTCTTCAAAAAGTATTTTGGGTACAGGAACTTCAATTTCTGGTGTTTCAGGTTCTGGAGATGGATTAGGATTTTCCGTTTGATCTGGATTTGATACAGCGTTTTTTTGATCATCATCGGAGCAAGCTGTTAAGCTTAATGTTAATAATATTGCTGACGTCAGTGTTGTAAATTTCATCATTAAAAAGTACTCGAAAAGTATGTCCCTAAGCGAGACACAATCTAAGTACGTAAAATGACAATTCTATGGATTTGTCATAAAGTAAAAAAAATATTACATATTAAATATTTATGAAATTCATCAGTTTTAAATACTGTCGTGTTTAAGCGGTGAACATCATTAAAAGTCCAGTTGAAATCTTATGAAAAGATAAGGGAAAATGCGATTTTCGAAAAAAACCAACTCAGCGAACTGAATTGGTCTCCAAATATCAATGTGATGTGCTTATTGAATGGTCACAGTCACGGGTTTTGCATAGATGGTATAGGTGAAATTGGGTGCTATGGTGTATTGGTAGCTTGGCATGACATAGGCAGTACCACGTTCACTGAAACTCACAGATTGACCATTTAGACTATATTTTGCAGAGCCTGGTAGTACGAGCATCGTATTGAAGCTTTGGTAACTAGATTGACCCAGTTGCGTTAATTTTTGCCCAGTGATTTGTAAAGGTTGACCAACAGTTGCTGATATTTGTCGTGGAGTTTCAATTTTGACCACAAAATTTGATGCATCTTGTGCATAATCTGTGGTCAACCCATGTGTACCTTGAATGTACATACGATAGAAATCATTTTTTATTAAACGGAACGTCCAAGGCCAGAAGGTTACACCACGTAAACTTGCTAGATACATGACGTCCTGATTCAAACCACTATAATTCGGATTAAATGTTGAAGAAAATTGTCGTGTTGTTTCCAAAATTCTTCGAACGTTTAGAAAAGTAGTTTGTTCCTTTGGTGGATATACCAATAAACCCGTTGATACACCTTTTAGAGTGTTCTTCATTTGAAGAATTTGTTGCCCATCAAAACTTATGACAATCACTTGACCATATGCATCATATTTATCAAGTAAATCTTTAATTTTTGAAATTATTTCGGGTTTTGCACTCTTAATCTCGATAAAATTGGTGACATGTGGGTATTTTTCAACTACTGCAGCCAATACTTCATCCATCGTCGGTATGGCAAGTCGCTGCCCGGTCGTTTTAAGTTTACGAACCTCTTCGAGCGTCATGTTCTCAATATTTTTTGCGATACCCGTTGTGCGTAAAACCGATTTATCATGCATTAAAATGACATGGTCATCTTTCGTCAGATAGACATCATATTCCACGGCATCAGCGCCAACTTCTATCGCCTTAAGAATACCTTCAAGGGTATTTTCATCAACTTGAGATGGAATTCCACGATGACCTGTAATGAGCGGTTTACGAAGTAGGGTGTTGGGCGCCATTGAGCGCATGATGGAATGAAATAATTCAGGCTGAAGCGTATAAATGCCATTCACTCCTGTCGTTAATATCTCAGCAGCTTGATAGGCATCAAGTTTAGGACTGGTCTGTCCAGAAGTATTGTGGGTAAAACCTGCCCAAGGTGTGATCAATAAACGTTGCAAGTGTGCAACCAGATGAGATTGAACCAAATGGGCTGGTAAAATCACAATTTTAGAAAGTGATGTATTGGTTGCCTGTGCAATTTTCACAACACTATTTTGATCTGAAATCAAATTGAACTTTTCAGACCAATCCAATGCTGTACGGATTTCTGGAATCTCCACACGCGCTTTTCTTAATAGATATGGATCATCAGAGACTAGCGTGACATCACTAAAATCATAATCTGAAGATAAAGATCTTAATTCAGCCAGTGTCTTTTCAGAGTTGATATGCAGAAGAGGAAGTGTTCTTTTGGTTTGATCAGAAAGAAGACTTCTAAGGTGCATCGAGGTCTTATTGTCGAAATCTTTTAAAAATAATTGTTCATCAAGTTGGTAAGCAATATAAGTGGCGGTATGAGCGTTATCATTTGTTAATGAGTCGGCTGGTTGTGCTAAAGCAGGCGCCATTGCAACTGGATATTTGTGATCAATGACATCTGTAATCCGATCTTGAGTAGGGAAAGCATCAAGTTGTTCAATCACCCGTATTGTGTTGACCTTCATCAGCAATCCTGCTGCTGAAAGTCCAATGGCACCTTGGTTTAGGTTGATGGGTAATTCACCATCAAAAACCAATTGATCATTCAAGTAATGACGAACACGTTGATTATGAACAACAACTGTAGCCTTATAAGGTGTATTTAAAGCGATGTTTGATTCGAATTTGGATGTATTGATGACATTCCATGTGTTATTTGAGCGTCTAAGTGCGAGTTCTAGACCATTATAAGCAGATGCATCTGCACGAATAGCAAATTGGTAGTATGGTGTATATTCAGGTTGCGCAAACACATCTGAAGCTCTATAAATAATACTTCCCCAACGAGTACCGTTATTACGCTCAAGGTATTCAAATTCTAACTCAATTTTATAGTTGCGAAGCTTTTGAAAATCCGAACTTAACATGATGGTGGTGGGTTTGGTTAAATCTTTGCGACCATCAATCAGTAAGGCACCTTCTTTAAATTGAATGCTACCTGAATTTGAAGTCAGGATATTCCAATCAGAAGGTATTGAATAAATTTCAGTAAAATCCAGATTTAAATACGTTTTTGGTTGTGGAACATTGATCGGTGTTTCAGGTTCGAGATCTGGTGGTAGGGATGGTTTTGGATCTTCAGGTTGAATTGGTATGGGTGGCTCAGGGGTATTTGGTAAGGTTGATTTAGGTTGATCTTCCCCAGAGCATCCTGCTAAACCGAGCATGAGCGATAGTGTGACAACTAGAGTCTGCTTTTTCATTTTAAAATTCTCGAGTGTACGATCCATGACGACCTTAAAATCTAAGATATTAAGGTTACAATTCCTTTGTAAATCAGAAAAATACGAAGCTTTGTTTATATTATTGAGTTATTTTAATATTCGTGTCTGAGGCAAGGTTCAAAATAAAAGATTTAAAACTTGCCATCCACCAATAATGACACGAATGATCCCCAAAGCGACGAACAATATCATTTCAAAAAAACAGAAAAATAAAAAAGTCCAACCTGCTGCACCATCCACTTTGCTCGCATCGTATTCAATGTATAGCAATAACAACACCAGCCCAATTTGGAAGTAGATCATCGCAATTACTGCTGAATCCCATGGAAAACTTAACAAAAAAGTCCAACAGATGATGACCAAGGCAGCAAAACTGCATGGCAAAATAAATTGCAGCAAGTAACGCATATTATTTTCCCCAAAAAATAATGATTCGTTTTCATCCTTATACATAAGTAATACAGGACTTTATCAATGTGATCAACTATGATGAAATTGATTGAAATGAATGAAAAGTATTGTAAATAAAGGATTTGATTATGGCACAAAGCATGCAACATGTGATCATTACTGAACCAGGCGGCGTTGAGAAGTTGGCTTATGAAACGGTTGATATTCCGCAACCTAAAGACAATGAAGTCTTGGTGAAAGTACATGCTTTCGGCATTAACCGTCCTGATATTTTACAGCGCCAAGGTTTATATCCAATGCCTAAAGGGGTCACACCTGTACCTGGGTTAGAGGTATCAGGGGAAGTCGTTGCAGTAGGGGCTGAGGTAAACGCCTATCAGGTGGGGGATCAAGTGTGTGGACTTACCAATGGTGGTGGTTATGCGGAATACTGTGTGGTGCCTGAATCTCAGCTGATTAATATTCCTGCAGGGGTGAGTCATATTCAAGCTGCTGCAATTCCAGAAACATTTTTTACCGTTTGGGCGAATATTTTTCAAATGGGCAAAGCTAAAGCAGGGGAAACGGCTTTAATCCATGGCGGAACCAGTGGGATTGGAACAACGGCATTGATGTTGTGTAACGCATTTGGCTTAAAAACTTTTGCGACTGTTGGTTCAGATGAGAAACTAAAAGCAATTCAAGATTTGACGCATGCAATTAATTATAAAACGGAAGACTTTGAACAGGTCATTCAGCAAGCGACGGAAGAAAATGGTGTAGATATTGTTTTAGATATGGTTGGAGCGCCTTATTTAGCTCAAAACCTGAATATACTACGTCGTGATGGACGTTTGGTTTATATCGCATTTCTTGGAGGAGCTAAAGCCGATGGCGTAAAATTAGGTCAAATCATGATGAAGCGTTTAACCATTACTGGCTCAACCATGCGTGCACGTACCACAGCAGAAAAAGCCAAAATCGCTCAAGATTTAAAGACACATGTTGCGCCGTTATGGGCAAAAGGTGAATGTCTACCGATGATTTATAAAACTTTTAATTTTGATGAGATTCAAGCGGCTCATTTGGCAATGGATGCAGGTGATCACATTGGTAAAATTGTGGTGAAAGTCTTGGATTAATCTCAACCACCTATGTTCGATTGAGTCAGCGCTGAGGATGAATAATCTGCTTCGTCCCAACAGACTGTAGATTATTCATCTGCTAACCAATTCTTAGACTGTTCATTGCTTGCGTCCAATCTTGGCAAGAACAGCGCGGACAATCTTGAAGTGGTTGCTGAAGTTCAGTACAGAATCCACAATGTGTACACGCATATATTACGCTAGGTTTTACCTTGTATATTGATTGAGCTTGATCTGGAAAAATTGGTAAGCCATATTTAACTTGCTCATCGGGATAAAACAAAATACTGAAATTCCCATCGGACTCTAATAGACCGACTCGAATTTGACCTAAATGCTCAACAGATTGACGACGCATTTCCGAAAAGAACTCATCATGCGACATATTACCTCGCTTGAATGCTTCAAGGACGAGCATGCCATCTTTAACGATGTAGCAGGATTTACCTTCGACTAAGTCTTCGAAAGGCTGATATTTCATCATTAACCACGTTGTGGTGCGGTAAAGTAAGATGATCACACTCATGACGACTACGGCTTGAATTAAGGGTAAATCCTCCGTAAACATTGGATCTCCAGCAATTGATCCAAGACAAAGAATAATGGCAACTTCAAAGATGGAGAGTTGTCTAACCCCTCGCTTGCCTGTCAAACGAAGAAACAGAATGATCAGTAAATACATCACCACACATCGGATTAAAATCTCGAAAACAAATACCCATGTGGTGTCGTAAAAAAAGATAGAAGCAAAATCCATTTGTTTCTCAATTTTCTAGGTGATTCTACTTAAGCTATCAAGCGCCAAAAAAAAGAAATACAGAATTATTGTCGAATTATTATGACTTTATGTAGATGTGGTGCGTGACTTGAATATTAAATCATGTTGTTTAAAAGATAGGGAGTGGAATTACAGTTGTTAATGTTAATCAGGATTTTGAATATATGAGATAAGGTTGGCATTTTTTATTCATTACAATGAGCTGAAATGTTTGTTATGTATTTGTAATATTCTGTTATATTCTTATGGTTGCATGTTTCGGTGTTTAACCAAGAGTTAAGGTGTATTTTGGATTCATTCCGTAATCGCGTTCTGTTCATATTTGCTGGGTTAACCATTATCCTTGGGATATGCGTATCGCTGTATATTGGAAATATCGCATCTCAGCACTTGGCTAAAGCCAGTGGACAGACCCTACATGTCGCAGCAAAAAATATCAGTAATGCCTTGGCAACTTCTCTTGCCGAACGCGAGCGCGAAATGGTGCTGCTCAGCCAATCTCCTTTCTTTTCAGAAGCAAATCTAGATGATCCACGTGTCCGTACACGCTTGGAACAAGTCAAAAATGCGTATGTCTATTATGCTTGGATGGGGGTAACGGATTTAAACGGTGATGTTCAAATCGCTGCGGATGGTATTCTTGAAGGTGAAAATGTTTCTTCACGGCCATGGTTTAAGGCAGGTTTACAGGGTACATACTTAGGTGATGTGCATGAAGCTGTGTTATTGGCAAAAAAAATTCAAGCTTTAAATCCTCATGAGCCGATGCGTTTTATTGATTTCGCAACACCAATCTATGATCCAAATACTCAAAAATTAAAAGGAGTGTTAGCTGCACATGCAGATTGGGAGTGGGCACGTCATATTCTCAATAGAGCTTTATCTCAAACAGCATCTCAGCGTGGCATAGAAGTCTTTATCTTAAATAAACAGGGTGAACTGCTGTATCCATTTAAAAGTATTGGACGAGTCCAGCCACCTCAATTTCAAGTCAACGATGCACTTTATTATATTGATGATTGGAATGAAGGACAGGATTTCTTAACCGCAAATATTGCGGTGGAGTCCGAGACTAAAAGTGATATTGGTTGGCATGTGGTTATTCGTCAACCTTTGGCGATTGCTTTGGCTGATATGCGTGATTTGCAGTTCAAAATCTTTCTGATTGGTTTATTCGTCTCGCTGTTTATCTTTTATGTGATTTATCAACTTGCCAATAAATTGAGCAGACCCATTGAGGCTTTAGCCAAATCGGCTTATGCGGTCGAACAGGGAGACGTGCATACGGCATTTCATAGTCAAAGCAGCATCCGTGAAATCCAAGGATTATCACATTCTCTACAAAGCATGACGCAAACCTTATTGGAACAAAAACAACAATTACTTGATGCAAACCAATCTCTAGAGCGTAAGGTTCAAGAGCGCACTCGAGCACTTGAATTGGCTAATCTTGTGTTGATTCGATTGTCACGACATGACGCATTAACAGGTTTACACAATCGCCGTGCTTTAAATGAGCAACTTGAATACTTGTTTGCTCAACATAAAAGAAATCAAATTGGCTATGCAGCACTTATATTGGATGTCGATTATTTTAAGCAAGTCAACGATCAATATGGTCATGATCAAGGGGATCAAGTGTTACAACAAGTAGCAAAAATCCTTGATCAAGCAACACGTGAAACCGATTTTGTGGCACGTTATGGTGGTGAAGAATTTGTAATTTTATTGCCTGCAACACATCTGATGGGTGCGCAAGTTTTGGCAGAGAAAATTCGTACATTGGTGGAACAAGCTGTTATTTTGGCAGAGAAAACTTTGACCGTCAGTATTGGTGTCAGTGTGACTGATCTCAACGATGCTGATGCTTATGCCATTCTTAAACGAGCAGATCGACATCTTTATCAAGCAAAAGCCAATGGTCGAAATCAAACTGTGATCGATGCTTAAATAAAGCATCCACATTTTGTTAAACTCAGTATTCTCTCATTGGACTAAACACCTGACGTGACTTCATTCGAAATTCAATCCAGTTCTTCTGCACAACTTGTTCAAGATCATAAGCTACGGGTTTTGATTAATCAGATTGAGCAGCAAAAATTACAATTATCCGCATGGCAACACGCCCAAGAAGAAATTCGTACCTACACGCAGAAGAAACTTATTCCTGTCTATCGTGATGTTTATAAAGTGATGTTTCAGCAATTACAAAGTCTATGGAATAGCCTAAGTCAAATAGATTTAAATAAGTCGTCTCAAAAGGTTGTGGAAGAGAAGTGTTTTAACTTGACCCAAATGTTGAGCAAATCAAATATGCTCAATGAAACTCAACTTGAGACAGTTGAAAAATTCCATATTTATTTCGAACAGGTGTTTGCTCAACCACGAAATAAGCAAGATAAAAAGAACAACTTCGAATCTAGTCAAACACCAGATGCTCATGGTGAACAAAATGATTCAACGATTGATGACGATTCGTTATGGGACAAAGCGCAGTATCAACAAGCAAGGCAGCAAGCCAAACTTAAACGGCAGCAAGATAAACAAGCCGAAGCAGAAAAGTTAGTGAATCAATCGCTAAAAACCGTATATTTAAAGATTGCCTCGATTATTCACCCTGACCGTGAGCCTGATGAGTCGAAAAAAGCGGAAAAGACCGAGCTGTTACAGCGTGCTAATGAAGCCTATGAACAGGAAGATTTGTTCTATTTATTGAAACTTCAGCTTGAAGTTGAGCAAAGTAAAAATGGTTCAAATAAAGGTTTAACAGCGGAGCAAGTTAAGTTTTATCAGCAGGCTTTAGAAGCACAAAGCCAAGCATTAAAAAAGCAAATTCAGGAATTGATTGACTCGCTTGTGTGGTCAAATAAAGCCAAAATTGCGGTGAGGAAGTCGAAAGGGCAATTGAATATTACGGACTTATATAAGCAGATTGATGCGGATGTGTCTGCGGTGAAGCAACAGCTTAAAGCGGAAAAGCAAAGGTTGATGTATATGGGGAAAAAGACTGGGTTGGAGATGTTGTTGGAGCATGGGGTGCTTTAATGCTTTTCTCCCTCTCCCTTTGGGAGAGGGTCGGGGTGAGGGTTACTGATTTAAAATCTCTGATAAAAATGGATCATTTCTGACATATGTTTTCCAAAACGCTGAAAAGGGATAATTAGGTTTGAGCATATTACTTATTCTTTCGACTAGATCATCTTTTTCTCTTTGCAATAAACGATTTAAACCATTTTTTAGTTGGAAACGTAAATTTTGCAAATAAGCATGTTCTTCCAATATCTTTTCTTTCAAATATTGATGGCTCACTTGCTGATTACCACTATTTGCATTGTTATAGCACTGCTCTAATAATGCTATGGTTTTATTTGTGAGTTCAAACAAATCAGAATCATTATTTAATGCATTGATTAAGATAATTTTACCATTTGGAACGCTTGGTGCTTCTAAAGAAATAGCCGTATCTACATTATGGCTTTCTTCACAACAATCTAGTAATTCCTTATGTCTTGAGCCTTTAATACTATTGCAGTGAGAGCAAGCATAATAAAGATTATTCCAATCGGTTCTTAACTTTTCACTTTTGTTAAGGTGTGGCACAAAGTGTTCTACATTGATATAACCGAAATCTGCTTGTTCACACAAATAACATTTAGATAAGAAATCTTTTTTCAATTGTTTAACTACAACTGGATCTGTGTAATCCGAATTAGTCCAATCTTCGGGTCTTTCTGATCGTATAACTTTAAACATCAAGATCACCTAGTTCTTGATTGTCTAATAAATGATTTAATGCCTTGAAGTAAAAAGATTTAGATTCAACATCAAGTTGTTTTGCGAATGGTGAAATATTTTTTAAAAGATCTCTAAGTTTCTCATAATTATTAGGATCTTTATTTAAAATTTCAGCGATAGCTTTAATTTCTGATTCTAATTGTGCCGATTTTATTTCTACATGGAATAAACCTTTAATAACCGATTCGTATGAATAGCGACTTAAATCTTCTTCAAAAAATTCACCACTAGAAATGTCATAAACTACAGTATCATTGTCTGTTGATGTAATAACAAAAGGAGAATGAGTGCTTACAATAAATTGAATATTTGGAAATGAATCTTTAAAGAATGGGAGAATTAACTTTTGAAGTGATATATGTAAATGAGCATCTATTTCATCAATTAATACAATTCCCTCTAAATCAGAAGGTGTTATATCAAAAAATTCCGTTCTTAATAAAAGATCAGCAAAAATATCAAAAATTGCTTTATATCCAGAAGATAAATTTTGGAAAGTTGTGTAGTTTTTTCCATTATAAATTTCAAATTTTCTTTCTTCATTTTTGAAAACTAACAGTGTTTTTTCGTTTTCAAATAATTTTTTTAAAGAAATTTCAAAATCGCTAAACCAGTTCTCAAATTTTTTCCCTTTGATTTCATTTTGTTCAATACCTTTAGCAAAAGCTTCAGATGTTTTTAAGTTGACAAGATGTTGTTCTAGACGGCTACCTATATTTTGCCTAAATGCGTTTCTTGCTCTTTCAATTTCAGTATTAGACAGAGTAGTTTGTGTAGACTCATCAATATGAATCTCACGCATAGCATCAAAATTTCTAAAGATTGCTTTATATTCTTTATATTTATTTTTGAACTCTTCAAAGTTTATTGTTTCAATATTAAAACCAGTTTCAAGTAGTTTTAATTTTCCTTGATATTCTTTGACTAGATTCTTTAATCCTTGGGAATCTGGATTTGAAGGCCCTAACCGGTGAATCTCTGACTGCCAATGAGAAATATTATTTTTATATTGTTGTTGATTATCATTTAATGAATCTAAATCATTATTTAAAGTTTCAAAAAGCTTATTAAGGAAACTTGTTTTTCCGCTACTATTTCGTCCAGTGAGAATCAAATTTCTCCCATTTAATGGAATATTGATGTCATAAAGGTTTGCATGTGGAATCTCTCCACTAATGTTTACTAAATACTTCATATTTAAAATTATAAAGGGCTGAATAATCAGCCCTTTATACACAAATTAGATCAAACTAACAACAAATTAAAGCGCTGCAATCTGCTCCATATTCGCTTTAATCTTCGCTAACTGATCAGCAAACTCAGCAAGTTTTACTTTCTCGCCTTCAACCACAGCCGCAGGTGCTTTAGCCACAAAACCTTCATTCGCAAGTTTAGTTGCAATTTGGTCATGCTGTTTTTGAACCTTGTCTAAGTCTTTTTGTAGACGACCCAACTCCGCTTTAGGGTCAATTAAGCCCTTCATTGGAACGAATACAGACACATGACCGACTACAGATGAAGAAGATAATGGCGGTTGTTCAGCATCAGCCAAGAATGTAATGCTTTCAACTTTTGCCAATGCTTTAAACAATGGTTCAATACGTGCGATTTGTGCTTTTTCAGCATCAGTCGTGTTTTGAAGTAGAACAGGCAATAAGCGAGCATTACCTAAGCCCATTTCACCACGGATATTACGTACCGCACCAATCAAACCTTGAAGCCATTGCATATCTGCTTCAGCTTGTTCATTAACTAACGCTTGGTCAGCAACAGGGTACTGTGCAAGCATAATTGTTTCGCCAACGATGTTCAGTTTTGGCGCGAGTGTTTGCCAGATTTCTTCTGTTAGGTACGGCATCAATGGATGAGCCAAACGTAAAGACGCTTCCATCACAGACAGAAGCACACGACGTACTTCAGCTTTACGCTCAACCGATACGTTTTCATCATTCAGAACAGGCTTAGTCAGCTCTACATACCAGTCACAGTATTCATTCCAAATGAACTCGTAAATCGCTTGTGCAGCCAAGTCCAAACGATACGTTGCAAATGCGGTTTGCACCGCTTGTTCCGCTTTTTGTAGACGGCTGACGATCCATTGTTCAGGCAATTCCCAAAGGTCTTGGCGAACGTCTTGACCAATCACTTGCTCTTCGCAGTTCATCATCACGAAACGAGTTGCGTTCCAGATTTTGTTGGCAAAGTTGCGGTAACCTTCAACACGTTTCATGTCGAACTTAATGTCACGACCCGTATTTGCAAGCGCACAGAATGTGAAACGAACTGCATCTGTACCGTAAGATTGAATACCTTCAGGGAATTCTTTACGAGTCGACTTTTCAATCTTCGCCGCTTGTTTCGGGTTCATCAAACCTGTCGTACGTTTTTGTACTAAAGTTTCAAGATCAACACCGTCAATCAAATCTAATGGGTCAAGTACGTTACCCTTAGATTTAGACATCTTCTGACCTTCGCCATCACGTACCAAACCGTGAACATACACAGTTTTGAACGGTACTTGTGGCGTACCATCTTCATTTTTCATGAAGTGCATCGTAAGCATAATCATACGAGCAACCCAGAAGAAGATGATGTCGAAACCTGTTACAAGAACATCAGTCGGGTGGAAAGTATTTAAGAAATAGTTTTCTTTATCTTTCGCTTCATTACCCGTCCAACCTAAAGTTGAGAATGTCCAAAGACCCGATGAGAACCATGTATCAAGTACATCTTCATCTTGATCTAATTGAACATCGGCAGGAATGTTGTTTTTCTCACGAACTTCAGCTTCATTGCGACCAACGTAAACATTACCTTCCGCATCGTACCAAGCAGGAATACGGTGACCCCACCACAATTGACGAGAGATACACCAGTCTTGGATATTGTTCATCCATGCCATGTACATGTTGCTGTACTGCTCAGGTACAAATTTGATGTCGCCATCTTTTACGGCTTTGATTGCAGGTTCAGCAAGCGGTGCAATCTTCACGTACCATTGGTCTGTTAATAACGGCTCAACGATTACACCTGAACGGTCACCGCGAGGTGGCTTCAATGTGTACGGTTGAATTTGGTCTAACCAGCCTTCAGCTTCCGCTTGCTCTACTAACTTTTTACGCGCTTCAAAACGCTCTAAACCAACATAGTCTGCTGGTGCAGGAATGGTTTTAGAAATTTGCTCGCCGGCTTTCGCAATGTATTCAAACTCAGCCAACACTTCAGCATTTTTGTTGAAGATGTTGATGATTGGCAATTCGCAACGTTTACCTACTTCATAGTCATTGAAGTCATGTGCAGGGGTGATTTTTACACAGCCTGTACCGAATTCTTTGTCAACATATTCATCTTTAACGATTGGAACAGCACGACCTGTAATCGGTAGGATAATGTTCTTACCAACTAAAGCTGCATAGCGTTCATCATCAAGCGCAACAGCAACCGCTGTATCACCTAATAATGTTTCAGGACGAGTCGTTGCCACAACGATATGATCTTTACCATCGTGCGTGCGAAGTGACTTATCTTCAAAGAAGTATTTGAAGTGCCACAATGAACCTTGTTCTTCTTTATCAGACTCAACTTCAAGGTCAGAAAGGGCAGTTTGTAATTTAGGATCCCAGTTAACAAGGCGTTTACCACGGTAGATCAAACCATCTTCGTGAAGTTTTACAAACACTTCTTTCACAGCATTTGATAAACCTTCATCCATGGTAAAGCGTTCACGTGACCAATCAACAGACGAACCTAAACGACGAATTTGACGGGTAATATTACCGCCAGATTGTTCTTTCCATTCCCATACTTTTTCGATGAATTTATCACGCCCCAAGTCATGACGGCTTACGCCTTGTGCACCTAACTGACGCTCTACAACCATTTGCGTTGCAATACCTGCGTGGTCAGTACCCGGTTGCCAAAGCGTGTTGAAGCCAGACATACGTTTATGACGTGTCAAAGCATCCATGATGGCATTGTTAAAACCATGACCCATGTGCAAGCTACCAGTGACGTTTGGTGGCGGAATCATGATACAGAAAGACTCGCCTTTTTCAGACGGCTTAAAGTAACCGCGTTCTTCCCAAGTTTGGTACCATTTTTTCTCGATCTCGGTCGGATCGTAGGTTGTAGCAATATTTTGCGCTGAATCAGTCATAGTTCGAACAGATCAAAAGTAGATAAAAAATTGCATCTATTGTAGCAAAAAAAATGCATGGAGAGGCACGTTAAGCAAATGCATTCTCGTTTCAAATCACACACAATCGAACAGTAATTGATTTTGAATAACACTAAAGCCAGCGTCAACTCGCGGAATCGGCCTGACAATAAAGGATAACAATAGCATGACCTATACTATTTCTTTGCGCTTACAACCTGAAACTTATCAGCAATATCAAACCATTCACCAAAAACTCAATGCAGGAGATCGTGAAGCGCAAGCTAAAATTCTTGGAGATAATCTGTCCCAAATTGCTTGTGAGATTATTGATCAAGCCTTTGGCACACTGGTCAAAGATTCTAATGCAAAGGATCAAGACTCAGCAAAAGTATTGAAACAAGTGCAAGATGCAATCTTGAAATACATGCCTTGGTCGGTATCTTTTTTTGGTAATGATCGCTTAACGCCTATGGTGAATCATGTACAAAGTTTGATGTATGAACAAGATGGAAAATACTATATTTCATACCCAGTTGAAAAAGTTATTGTGAATGAGTTACTGGGCTGTGCAGAACGTATGCGTGAAGGTCAAAATCAATATGTTGCTCCCGGATTAAAAGCCTTCACTAAAGTGGTTGATCAAGGCGTTACGAGCTTAATTCGTGAGCCTAAAAAAATGCTGAAATTTAATATGGTGGTGGATAAAACCTTAAATGGTGTGATCAGTCTGACCACAGGATTAGGGTACAAGCGATTTGAAAATTTAAGCAAAATTCATGATGCACAAAGTATCGTGAAGTACTTTGACCATTTTCTGGTTTTTCTTGATAATGAAGGACAGCAAAAAGCAAAATTAAATGCTTAAACCATAAGGATAAAGGGAATGGCAAAGTTGGAACAGCTTGATCAGAAAGTGGTGTGGATTACAGGTGCATCATCGGGTCTTGGTAAAGCGTTGGCTGCTGAATGTGCCAGTTTAGGGGCACAGGTTATTTTGACGGCTCGTCGTTTTGAAGAGCTGGAAACGGTAAGGCAGTCTTTGGCACACCCAGAACGACATATTTCCATTAAAGCGGATATCACAGATGAATCACAAGTTCGTCATGCTTATGAACAAGTTCTCCAACAAAAGGGACGTATTGATTGGTTAATCAATAATGCAGGTCTATCACAACGTGCATTAATTAAAGATACGACCATGCAAACTGAACGTGCGATCATGGAAGTTGATTATTTTTCTCAAGTCTTTTTAACTAAAACGGTTTTGCCGACTTTTCAGCAACAGAAGTCAGGACGAATTGCCTTTATCTCAAGTGTCGCTGGGTTATTGGGCACACAATATCGTGCGACTTATTCGGCAGCAAAAGGTGCGATTCATATGTGGGCGAATAGCTTACGTGCTGAAGTTGCGCAAGATGGTGTGGGTGTCTCGGTAATTTTCCCAGGATTTGTGAAAACTAATGTATCCTTTAATGCTTTAAACGGTGAAGGAAAGCCCCAAGGTTATCAAGATGAGGCTATTGAAAATGGTTTAGAAGCAGAGGAATTTGCTAAACAAACCGTACAGGCATTATTGAAAGGGGATGAGTATATTGTCGTGGGTGGAGCAAAAGAAAAATTAGGCGTCTTTATTTCACGGTTATCACCAGCAATACTGTATCGAATGATCCGAAAAATGAAAGTGAAGTAAATTTTAATGATCATGATCCCATATCGATGAGAAAAATTTAATCAAATATGTTTGCATTTCTATCTCAATGATCATGCGAGCGATAAGGGGTTTGAAGACTCCTCAAGCAAAGTGTACGGCTTGAGTGACTACTACATACCTGTAAAGAAAAAGAGAGACTTTTAGTCTCTCTTTTGTATAGCAGTTCCGTAAGCGAATACTTCAACCATTCCACCTTGAAGACCTAAATCTGTGGTGCTGAGTCTTAACCCTAAGATTTCAGTTGCGCCCATTTTTTCTGCTTGAAGTTTAAGTCTAACGATAGCTTCACGTCTTGCACGTTCAACAATACTTTCATAACTGCGTAAGCGTCCACCAAAGAAATTTTGGATTTGCGCAAGTACAAACTTAAAATAATCATGCGAAATCACCACATTACTGCTGATCATTTGTCCGTGGTTTTCAGAAGTTTTAAAACGCTGACTATCTAACTTGATATAAGCTAAGCGCGCTTCTTGTTCATCAAGTTGCTTAAGATGCTTTTGTTCATTATAGCGACCAAATCCAAATCCAATACAAAATAGGATGAGAAAGATGACCACCTGAAAAATGATACCATCCATAACGAATCCTTAAGAGGTGAATGGATCAGGAATTTTAGGTGCATTCGGTGTGACATACACAGCTGTGCCATAAACAAATAATTCGGAAGCACCTTGGGTAATATTGGAAGTTGAGAAACGAATTCCGACAATCGCATTCGCCCCTAAGGCACGCGCTTTATCAATCATACGGTTCATTGCTTCTTGACGAGACTCTTCAAGTAATTCCGTGTATGCGGTGAGTTCTCCACCGACGATATTCTTAAGTCCTGCGAGTAAATCACGTCCAACGTGTTTACTTCTGACGGTACTGCCATATACCACGTCAAATTGTTGTTGAATTTGATGACCAGGTACAGATTCTAAATTACTTAACAGCATTTGATTGAAGTCGTTATAAAAAGGATAATTAATGACAAAATATCAGTATTTGGGACAATAAAAAAGCCCACCGAGGTGAGCTTTGTTCAAACAAAAAATTACTTCTTGTCGTATTTTAAGTCTGAGCTTGAAGGCTGATAAATCACTTGATCCGTAGTATTGGTTTTTAAGCCACCACCGAGTGATTTATAGAGCTCGATTTGGTTGTTAAGGTTCGCTTGTTCAAGCAGCAATAAACCTTGCTCAGCACTATACGATGTACGTTGTGCATCTAATACAGTTAAGAAACTGTCAATACCAGCGCGGAAGCGGGCATTTGAGAGTTTGTAGGTTGTATTGGTCGCATCAACTAAACGGCGTTGTGCAGTTAAACGTTCACCGATATTTTGACGCACTGCCAAAGCATCATTCACTTCACGGAACGCAGATTGAATTGATTTTTCATAATCAGACAATGCGATCTGTTGCTGTGTTTCAGAGACTTTAATATTGGCACGACGTGTACCCCAGTCAAAGATTGGTATATCTAGACTAGGACCAACAGACCAAACAAAAGCACCAGACTTGAATAAATCACTTAAGTCTGTTGATGCATAACCTGCTGATCCTGTGAGGCTAATGGTTGGGAATAAACGCGCTTTTGCAGCACCGATATTCGCACCAGCCGCACTTAGCTGATATTCAGCCGCTTTAACATCTGGACGGTTGTTGAGTAGATCACTTGGCAAACCAGCCGCAAAAGCAGTGGTTGATGTCACACGTGTGATTCTCTCTTTAGGCAATAAATTGTCAGGTAGTGGTTGACCTACAAGGAGGTTTAACGCATTAACCGCTTGTGTAATTTGAGTCTTGTATTCAGCAACATCGCCACGTGCCGTCTCAACAGAAACTTGAGCCTGACGAAGCGGAACTTCACTGTCGATTCCCACATCAAAACGTTTTTTGTTGAGATTGTAAGATTCAAGTTGAGCTTTTAGCGTCTGTTCAGCGAGCTTAAGATTCGCTTGCGCATATGAGTAAGCCAACCAAGCTTGAGCTGTTTGGCTAATCAAGGCAATTTGAGTGGCATCACGTGCGCTTGCAGTTGAAAGATAAGTGTCTAGGGCATTGTCTTTCAAGCTTCTAACACGACCCCAAAAATCAATTTCATAAGCCGTTAAACCTAAACTTACATTATAAGTTGTTACTGGGCTTGGCGAATTGACCGTGTCTTGTCGTAAAACACCACCACTTGCACCAATCGTAGGCAATTGATTGTTTTGGCTGATTTGAAATTGTTGACGTGCTAATTCGATATTTAGCGTCGCTTTACGAAGATCACGGTTATTTGCCAAGGCTAAATCCAAAACTTGGATTAAGCGTTGATCTACAAAAAAATCCTTATAACCTTGCTCCGCAATAGATGGACCAGAAGCATTGCCAAGATAACTTCCTGGAATATTGGCTTGAGTGACCGGTTCTGGACCACGCATGCTTTGACATGCTGTCAAAGCAAGCGCAATTGCAGATACCGCAATGCTACGACCTGTAATAGACCATACGTTTTGCATCACGAAATTTGCTCCTGTTTATTTTGTTTTGGTTTTGTTTTAAAGATACTTCGGATCCATACATAGAACACTGGAATAAAGAAGATCCCTAAAAGTGTTGAGCTGATTACACCACCAAGTACACCATAACCCACGGAATGTTGACTTCCTGCACCTGCGCCAGAAGCGAGAGCTAGTGGAAGAACACCAAAACCGAAAGCCAATGTGGTCATAATGATTGGACGTAAACGCATTTTCGCGGCATGTAAGGTTGCTTCGAAGAGTTCTTCACCTTGATCTTGAAGCTCTTTCGCAAATTCTACAATCAAGATCGCATTCTTCGCGGACAAACCAATCACGGCAATAATCGCCACTTGGAAGTAGATGTTATTTGAAAGGTTTGGATCTTTCAAAATAATCATTCCCAAGAATGTTAAGGCAAGTGCACCAACAATACCCAATGGCACAACCATGAGTACAGAGAATGGGATAGACCAACTTTCATATAAGGCTGCCAAGCAAAGGAAGACAATCAATAACGAAAGAGCATAAAGGAATGGTGCTTGTGCGCCAGACTCACGTTCTTCGAGAGATAAACCAGTCCATTCGTAATCGAAGCCTTGTAAGCCCATTGAAGGAAGCTTCGCAATGATTTCTTCAACCGCGGCCATTGCATCACCCGAACTCACACCTGGAGCTGGAGTACCTGTGATGTTCATGGAAGAAACGCCGTTATAACGCTCTAAACGTGGTGAACCATAAGTCCATTCGCCTGTTGCGAACGCTGAGAATGGAACCATCGTACCTTGGTTATTGCGGACATACCACTTGTCTAAGTCTTCAGGCATCATACGAGAGCTCGCTTCACCTTGGACATACACTTTTTTCACACGACCACGATCGATGAAGTCATTAATGTATGTACCACCCCATGCCATACCCATCGTACTATTGATTTCAGCAATGCTGACTCCCATAGCACCTGCTTGAGCATGATCGACGATGACACGATATTGAGGCGTATCTTCTTGTCCGTTAGGACGAACACCTGTTAAGCGCTGATCTTGAGAAGCTAAGCCGAGTACAGCATTACGTGCTGCTAATAATTGCTCGTGACTTTGACCTGCAGCTGCTTTTAACTGTAGGTTAAAGCCTGCACTCACGCCTAACTCCGGCATTGCTGGGAGTTGAAGAGGCATGATATAGCTGGCATCTTTCACAATCATATTCAGTGCCATACCACGTTGGATAATTGCACCGACCTGAGATTCAGGAGAGGTACGGTCTTTCCAGTCTTTCAACTTAATGAAGGCAAGACCCGCATTTTGACCAATACCCGTGAACGAGAAACCAGCAACACTGAATACAGATTCAACATGTTCTTTCTCGTTATTGAGGAAGAAGCCTGTCATTTGATCAATTGTTTTACCAGTGCGTTCAAGCGTTGCATTTGGTGGTAGCTGAACGAGAGTCATCACCACACCCTGGTCTTCATCTGGTAAGAATGAAGAAGGAAGGTTGACAAACAACCAACCCATCACAGCAATCACAACACCATAAACCAATCCTGCAAATAGCTTGGCATGTGTTAAACGGTTTACGCCGTTTTGATATTTCACCGAAATTTTGTCAAAACCATTGTTAAACCAACGGAAGAAACGGGCAAAAATGTTATTGCTTTGAGGTTTGTTGGTATCATGTTTTTTCAACATGGTCGCACACAATGCAGGGGTAAAGGTTAATGCAACAATCAATGAAAGAATCATTGCTGTAACGAGCGTGATAGAGAACTGACGATAAATTACACCTGTCGTACCCCCCATGAATGCCATAGGTACGAATACTGCAGTTAAGACAGAGGTAATACCAATTAATGCACCAGAGATCTGTCCCATCGACTTTTCAGTTGCTTCCACAGGCTCAAGATGCTCTTCTGCCATCACACGTTCAACGTTTTCTACGACGACAATCGCATCATCCACCAGAAGACCAATGGCGAGAACCATAGCGAACATGGTTAATGTGTTGATCGAGAATCCGAACATGTTGATCACGGCAAATGTACCCAATACAACCACTGGAACAGCCATTGTTGGAATAATGGTTGCACGCCAGTTTTGTAGGAACAAGAACATGACCAAGAATACGAGGATAATTGCTTCAATTAAGGTTTTCACAACACTTTTAATTGAGAGCTCAATAAATGGTGTTGTATCAAATGCAAGTTTGTCCACCATACCTGTTGGGTAGTTTGGACGTAATTCTTTTAAACGATCTTCAATCGCTTGGGCTGTATCTAATGCGTTTGCACCCGTTGCCAAACGAATCGCTACACCACCTGCAGGTTGACCATTAAATTTAGAGTCAAACGCATAGTTGTCTGCACCTAATTCAATTTTAGCGACATCACCTAAACGAACTTGCGCACCATTTGGTGAGTTCTTAAGGAAAATATTTGAAAATTGTTCAGGTGTTTGTAAAAGACTTTGAGCAGTTACAGTCGCATTTAAAACTTGACCTTGTACAGAAGGTGCACCACCTAACTGACCTACAGCCACTTGCGCATTCTGAGTTCTTAATGCATTTGCAATATCACTCGGTGTAACTTGCAAGTTGGCCATTTTGGATGGGTCCATCCAAATTCGCATAGCATATGAACCACCAAATACTTGCACTTCACCAACACCAGTCACACGGCTAAGTGGTTCAGAGATATTTGAGTTTACATAGTCTTTAATGTCATTTGCATCTAATGCATCTGACTCAGAATAAAACGCAATAACTTGTAAGAAGCTTGCACCAGACTTGGTAACTTTTAAACCTTGACGTTGTACGTCTTCAGGCAAAAGTGCAGTCGCTGATTGAAGTTTATTTTGAACTTGTACCTGTGCAATATCAGGATCGATACCTTGTTCAAAGTTTAGAGTAATGGAAGCTTGTCCATTACCCGCACTATTAGATGAGATGTAACGCAACCCATCCAAGCCATTCATTTGTTGTTCAATAATTTGCGTTACTGTGTTTTCAACAGTTTCAGCAGATGCACCCGGATATGTTGCAGAAATCGATACCGTTGGTGGTGCAATCGTTGGGTATTGGGCAATTGGCATCTTGGTGAGGGATAAAATACCCGCCAACATGATGACCAATGCAATCACCCAAGCGAAAATTGGGCGATGGATAAAAAAGTGAGCCATTCAGTCTACTCCTTATGCATTTGAAGTAGCTTTTTGTTCAGATTGAGCTGCAGGCTTTGCTTGTTGACCATCTTTGCCGGCTTGAGGTGCTGCAGCTTGAGGTTGGTAAGGTTTAGCTACAACTTGTTGTTCAGGTTTAACTTTCGCCACACCATCTACAATGACCTTGTCACCCGTATTTAGACCTTTGGTCACAATCCAATCTTTACCTTGAACACCTGCAGTCTCAATTGGACGTACTTCAACTGCACCTTTCGCATTCACGATCATCGCAGTCGCTTGACCTGTTGGTGTACGGGTCACAGCCGCTTGAGGCACTAAAATCGCATTAGGAATTACACCTTGCACAATTTGAGCATTAGTGAACATTCCTGGCAATAATAATTGGTTCGGATTTGAGAACACAGCACGAAGGGTAACTGTCCCTGTTTCTGGATTTACACTTGCATCAGAGAATGCAAGATTACCTTCAATAGGGTAAATGCTGCCATCTTCAAGTTTTAAACGAACTTTAGTATTATTGCTGCGGTCGATGCTGCCTTGACTCAACTGTTGACGTAAGCGAAGAAGCTCTGCACTTGATTGGTTGATATCAACATAGATTGGATCAAGCTGTTGGATTGTCACCAATGCTTCAGGTTGATTAGCCGTTACTAATGCACCTGCAGTCACACTAGAGCGGCCTGATTGCCCTGAAATGGGTGAACGAACAGTAGAATAACCTAAGTTAATCTGCGCATTTTTCACCGCTGCTTCTGAAGCTGCAACATCTGCTTGTGCCAATTTTACTTGTGCTTGTAGATCATCAAATTCTTGCTTAGATACAGCATTGATACCGACAAGTTGGCGATAACGGTCAGCTTTAACTTGAAGCGCATTGAGATTGGCTTTTTGACGAACTAAGGCTGCTTTTGCACTGTCTAAGTTCGCACGGTTGGTATTTGCGTCAATTTCGTACAGAGGTTGTCCTTCACGCACAAAACTACCTTCAGCAAACAGACGCTTTAAAATCACACCGCTTGCTTGCGGACGTACTTCAGAAATTTGATAGGCTGAAGTTCGACCCGAAAGCTCGACAGTTTGTTCAACACTTTGTGGTTGAGCAACGATGACACCAACTTCAGTTGGTGGCATTTGCTGTTGTGCAGCGGCTTGCTCTGCATCTTTTGGATCTTTGCTACAACCCACAAGTGCAATACTTGTTGCAAGAGCACAAGCAGTGAGGGCAGGGGCCCAAAGCTTTGCCGACATCATTATTCCACCTCGTTAGATTTTTCTCTAAAAATAATTGTTTGCTTTGCTATCCGTTGTGATAGGACTAACCACAGTATAGTCAGCCATATCAACGCAATACTCCAACCTGCAACAACATCTGTCGGGTAATGAGCACCGAGATAAACCCGTGAAAAACCCATGCCAACAAACCATATACAGGCAGCGACAAAAATGATTCTACTTTGATGATGGTTTCGAAAGATCATGATCATCAAACCAGCAATCACTGCTGCATAGAGACTATGTGCGCTTGGAAATGCGGCTCCATAAGTTTCAACGATTTGATAAATTGCATTTGGACGAGGTCGGTCGAAAGCATATTTGAGTAACCAGCCAAGACAGGCACCACCAACGAGACCAAGTGAGATAAATAGACAGTTAGCATATTGTTTTAATCGCCATTGCTGTAAGGTCCAAATCGCCACGCACATCAGCATGATCGGTAAACCGCCAACATGAGACAATAAAACCGCAATTCCATCTATGAGGGGATTGCGGTGTTGACTCATCCATGAAACAGCAGTGAGATCGAGCTGTTGTATCGTTGGAATATAGATTCCTATACTACTTATCGTTATTCCTAAACAACCTATTAAAATCAGTAAGTAATGCATATAAAATAACCTGAGTTATATTATAGTCGCATACATTTATTGCATGAATGCGTCAAAGTGTACTCGCCAGTACACTTTTTTTCAAGTCAGTGTAAAAGCATAATTTATAGTAATTTCATTACAATGTGCATCTTATTTTTAGCACAAAAAATAACACTAATATCTAATGAGAAGATTTCTTTGGTGAAATTGGATCTTCGACCTCTAAAGGTTGTTTTGGGGGCCAGAAAAAGTCCATTGGTCGTGTAACAAAGTGAGTAAATACTAATTTTGCCAGAGGTTTCCATTGTTCAAAACGAACACGTCTTGCGCGTAATGCCACAATAATAGTGAGACTAAAGCTGACAAATAAGTTGGTCAAACCAATTAATAATACACCAAGGAATGAAACAATAATGAGCCCTATTTCAGGCGTGCCATTGATACTCAATAGGCCCTGCATAAAGTTTGCTGAAGCAAAGGCAATATGACGAATATCTAAAGGCAGACCAAGAATAAAGCCAATTGTCCCCATGCTGCCTAGCATGATTCCGAACAGGAAATTCCCGGCTAGTGCGCCTAAATTACGTTCAATATAGTTTGCAAACTTTTCCAGTCTGTCAGCACCTAGCCAGTTTTTTAGACGATGATGTGCTTTTAAGCGAGGTCCGACTTTACGATACACTGCCATGTTGTCGAAGTAACCTGCGATCAAACCAGATAAAAATAGACATACACCTGCAATAGCTGCATGTGGGACTGCTAGGGATGTAAAAGGATTCAAACTATGAAGTAAATATGTTGCTTTACTGTGATTGAGTAATTGTTCACCCAGAATCAACGGCCACATCATGGTGATCAATGCTGCAACCGGAATTGCAATGGAAATATTGCCGAGAATAGCGACAAACTGCGTACGGATAATATTGATAATCAGTGCAGCAAGTTCTGCAATTTGTGCAGTTCGAGACCCTTTCTTTTGTTGAACTGTCGCGGCTAGGGCAGCTGCAGTCATAGCAGGTTGTTTGGTTGCAACGGTAAAATGCAGTACATGGATCAACATGAAACCTAATGCATAGTTCATGCTATACGCGAAGGCTTGCATGATAGGTGCCATGGCGATGCGCGCAGTGAGAATCTTCAAGGTCGCCATGATAGCGATAATGACGCCTGCACCTGCGGCTGATTTGTACATACTGAAGAAACCAGCTTTATTGGTACTTACATAATGTTCGCCTGTTTTACTGGCATTTTCAGTGACTTGTAATGCGATTAATTCACTGTTTGTTTTTAAAAGCTCTCGAACACTTCGCTCCTCATAGTGAGCCGCAACTAAATCTTGACATAACTCAGCTAGTGCTAAGTATTGAACTTTTCCAGTTTCAGTCAATAAGTTCAGTAATAGTTCAATACGATCTAAACATTGCTCAAGCAAAGACAATAAATAAGTGAGACTTAAACTCACCCCAATTCTTTTCGTAGCACGACGAATCTTCAAAACGACATCGCGACACTGCTCGATCATCACCAAAGCTTGGTTGGCATCGGGTACGACCATTTCAGTAAGATCATCAGCTTCACTATAATGTTTTTTGTATAGCTCAATAAATTCAATGATTTCACGATTCTGCACCAAAAAAGGTGACTCATATTCAGTCAGTTCTGGTTGTGCATTAATAAACTCAGGATAAAGTCCAATACCGCTGATACGGTAAGATAAAACAGTAATGGCTTTAATCATGTCGCGTTTGATGCCAAATTTTGCATCTAAGCTGCCATTACTTTGATTGACAATCTGAAAAAACTGAATCCATTGCTGATCTTCAATATTTTCTAGCCAATATTTATCGCTACGTAAATGAAAGACACGGAAGACTAAATCTTTTAAATCAGTTTCATCGGTCAAAAGGGGAAGAACATGCGCTCCCATTCGTTGACCCAACTGATTCCAAAAACCATCTAGAGAAAGAATCCCACTGTCCGCATAAATAGTGGTTTGTTTATAGCGATTGATCAGATGAACGATATAGGCTTGAAAAGTGGTGGCTGCAGTCGGCGTAATTAATAACGCTTGAATCAACGCCTGAAATTTTTGATTAATTTCTTCTAGGTTATAACTGTCTGATGGACGGATGCGATTAACGAGTTCAATGAGTATGTTTTCGTCTGGAGCAGCTTGATGATGGTCAAGTTGCTCCTGCATTTGTTTAAAAAGATCATTAAAGTTTATATGCATACGCAAATTTTTTTAGTTGAAGTTTATTGGATTCGATCTAATGCTAATTGCGCCAAATTATCAAGCGCTTGACGATAAATACTTTCAGGCAGTTGTAACAATGCCTCACGAGCTGCTGTAGTTTCTTCAACAGCACGTTCGCGACAGTAATCTAGTGCACCAGAGTTTTGAACAATCTGAATCACTTGATCCAAATGTTCAGTACCACCTGTAGTGATGCTACGACGGATAATATCGTGCTCTGCACCAGAAGTTTTTTGTAGAGCAGCAATCAGTGGCAGTGTTGGCTTACCTTCCATTAAGTCATCGCCAATATTTTTACCAAGTGTTTCTGCGTCAGAGGTGTAATCGAGTATGTCATCTATGATTTGAAATGCATTCCCGAAATGACCTGCGTATTTTCTGAGTGCTTCACGATATTGATGTTGATTGGCAAGAATCGCAGCGCCTTCAGTCGCCAATTCAAACAAACGAGATGTTTTGCCGTGAATAATATCTAAATAAGTCGCTTCAGTGGTTTCAGGTTGATGTTGAGATTGCAGTTGAAGTACTTCTCCTTCAGCAATTTCACATGTTCCTGTTGAGAAGTCTTTTAATAACACCATATTGTTCAAATCTACGAGCAAATCGAAAGCTCTAGAAATCAGGAAGTCTCCAACGAGGACAGCGGTTTGGTTATTCCATGTTGCATTCGCTGTAGGACGACCACGGCGTAACCCAGACTCATCTACGACATCATCATGTACCAGTGTAGCGGTATGCAGCATTTCAATAATTGCAGCTAACTTTTGGGCATGCTCTAGGTTGGTTTCACCGCAAGCGCGAGCAGCCAATAAACACATAATAGGACGCATGCGTTTACCACCTGCCTCAACCACATGTTTGCTGACTGACATCACCAAAGCAACTTTAGAGCTGATTCCTTCATTAATAAGTTGGTCCATCGCAGCAAAGTCTGTAGCAACAGGTGCGAGAATGTCTTGCTTAAAATCGATGGCCATAACAATGAAGTCCTTATACAAACAGTAGATGTTACTCAGCTAGTGTAACAATTTAAGTGAAAGTTTTGGTCGCTTTACCACATGAATATGCATGATTTTCTTAATGTTGTTCAGTTTCTATTCATGTTTGTGATTTAATCTTCATAATACCAATAAAACTTGATATGTTATTTGATATTCGAAGTAGTTCATTTTGTGAATAAATATAGTTTAATCAATCAGCAAATTGTTATTTTCATGTAAGAAATAGATATTTCGGGTTGAAATTTAACTTTTAGACAAAAGACCTTGTTGTTTATTTCATTATCACTTAAAATCCTTGCCCTTGAATAACCCCCAGTGGCGTTCGTTTTAAGATCGATATATTCCTTTATCGGCACGACGACACGGGCCTGTTGGAGTACATTATGTACGCAGTAATCCAAAGCGGTGGTAAACAACACCGTGTTGTTGAGGGTGAAACCCTTAAAGTTGAATTATTGAAAGCTGAAACTGGTTCTACTATTACGTTTGATGACGTATTAATGTTAGTGAACGGTGATAGCATTCAAATTGGTGCTCCAGTTGTTGCTGGTGCTAAAGTAACTGCTGAAGTAGTTAGCCATGGTCGTCACGACAAAATCCGCATCATCAAAATGCGTCGTCGTAAACACTATCGTAAACAACAAGGTCACCGTCAATGGTTCACTGAGTTGAAAATTACAGCTATTTCAGGCTAATTACGAGGAGTAAATAGACATGGCAACTAAAAAAGCCGGTGGTTCGACACGTAACGGTCGTGACTCAAATCCTAAAATGTTAGGTGTTAAAATGTTCGGTGGTCAAGCTGTGACTGCTGGTAACATCATCGTTCGTCAACGTGGTACAGAGTTCCACGCTGGTGCTAACGTTGGTATGGGTCGTGACCATACTTTATTTGCTACCGCTGATGGCGTGATCAAATTCGAAGTTAAAGGTCAATTTGGCCGTCGTTATGTATCTGTTGAAACTGTATAAGTTTTATCAGGCATAACCAAAAAACCCACTCTTGAGTGGGTTTTTTTATATCTGAAAGAAAGTTTTTGAACTGAAGTGAATCTTCATCATGATGAAGTATTTTCAACAATTTAGCTAAATAACAATACAAAAGTTCTTATTTTCTCAATTATTAGCGATCAAATTTGGTTTAAGATGACTCCATATCAAATGATGATCAATAACAAAAGGTGGGATCATGACTATGCTTCGTAAAACGATTGGTGCAATTACAATGAGTGCTGCAATGATGGCACCAGTCGCAAGCACTCAAGTTTTCGCAGCGCCAGTGGCTGCTTCGGAGCAACAAGCGACCGCAAACTTGGTTCGTCAATTAAACGGAATAAAAAGTTTAACGGCAAATTTTGAACAAACAACGAAAGCAACTAAATCTAGTAAAGCACCACAAAAACAAGGTTTGAGTGCTCAACATATGAATCAGACTTTTACTGGGGTGATGAAAGTTGCTCGTCCAGGTAAGTTCTATTGGGAAACTACAGCACCAGCAAAACAAACAATTGTGACTTCTGGAAAGATGATTTGGATCTATGACCCAGATCTACAGCAGGCAATTCGTCAAAATATGGATGAGCAAGTTGCCAATACACCAGCATTATTATTGTCTGGTAATACCAACCAAATTATGCAGTCATATCGTGTAACACAGCCAAATAAAGCTAAAACTTATTACACGTTATATCCTAAGCAGAAAGATGGTGCCTTTCAGAGTCTGACCATTAGTTTCGGTGCAAATAAAGCGCCAAGCTTAATGATTTTAGAAGATTCATTAGGACAAACTACACACGTTAAATTTAGTAATGTGAAAGTGAATGCAGGTATTCCGGATTCAACATTTAACTTTACACCGCCTAAAGGCACAGACATTATTGACCAATAATATAAAAGCAGCGTTTATCGCTGCTTTTTTTAACTACAAATTTCAACTGAATTCATGTCATCTAGAATTTATAGTCTCTGTGTTAAACACTCATTTTTATTGGAGGCTATATGCTAAAACACATGAATCGGTTTGGAAAATTGAGTGTTATTTGTGCATCAATGATCATGTTAGGCGCTTGTCAGCCTAAATCTGATGCAGAAACTAAAAAAAGCAATGAGACTGCTGTGCAAGCAAAACAATCAGAATCTTGGTATATCGAATCGAAGAACGTCGAATTAAAGCCTAAACAGAAGCAAGTATGCGATGAGGCAGGGTGTACAGAATATTCATTCCAAACGGTTGAAACTAATCATCCGTGGATTAATACGTATTTTAAAAATCGAATTGAAAAAGCAGACCCTATACCATTCCAATCGGCTACTAAGAATACAGAGACAACTACTGTGGATCCGCTGAAGTTGAGTCAGAGTCAGACTGTGGTACGTTATTTAAGTCAACATCAGAATATAGCGAGTTTTGAATATCTGAGCTATGTATATCCTGCTGGTGCAGCACATGGGATGTACCACAAAGAATATGTTCATTTCGATTTAAAAACTAAAAAAAGAATAGCACTACAAGATTTAATTGTGAAAGGTCAAAATAAAAAGCTATTAGAAACACTTTATAGTGCTAATAGTATGTGGCTTACAGATCACAATATTGAACAAGATAAACTCGAATTAAGCGACAATTTCTATTACGGAGTTGATGGTATCGTCTTTGTTTATCCGCTGTATGAGCTCGCGTCCTATGCTGAAGGAATGTCTGAACTCACTTTACCTTATGTGAGTGTGAATGGTTTGATACAGTCAGAATATCTTCCAAATCTACCCAAACTCACTGCTGAGTAATTGACTCTATTTTAATTTGATTCAATAAGCTTCAGCTGTCAGCGCTTCGACTGTATTTTTTTTAACGAAGCGCTTACACTATAGGCAGTTTTTTTCCCTGAAAAGATTAACCATGATCGACCCGAAATTACTTAGAAATAATATAGAGGCTGTAAATTTAGCCTTAGCTAAACGTGGCGTGCAACTCAACGTAGAAGAATGGGCATCTTTAGAGGCTCGTCGTAAAGAAATTCAGTCTAAGACTGAAGCTTTACAAGCAGAACGTAATTCGGGTGCTAAACAAGTTGGTCAAATCAAAAAAGCAGGTGGTGATGCCTCTGAAATCATGGCTCGTATGAGCGCGATCGGAGATGAAATTAAAGCCGCTGAGCTTGCGTTAACAGAACTACAAGCTGAAATTGAAGCAAAATCACTTTCTATTCCAAACCTACCTCATGAGTCGGTGCCAGAGGGCAAAGATGAGAATGACAACGTTGAAATTTTAAAATGGGGTACGCCTCGTGAATTCAACTTTGAAATTAAAGATCACACTGATCTTGGTGAGTGGATGGGTGGACTCGAGTTCGAAACAGCGACTAAGTTAACAGGTACTCGTTTCAGTGTGCTCAAGGGTCCGCTTGCACGTTTACAACGTGCACTAACGCAGTTCATGTTAGATACACATACATTGAAAAATGGCTATACAGAAGCTTATGTACCGTATTTAGTGAATGCTGATTCATTACGTGGAACTGGTCAGTTGCCTAAATTTGAAGAAGATTTGTTCAAGCTTCAAGGTGACAAAGAATATTACTTGATCCCAACTGCTGAAGTGCCTGTGACCAATTTTGTGCGTGATGAGATTATTGATCCTGAGCGTCTACCATTGAAATATGCTGCTCATACACCTTGTTTCCGTAGTGAAGCTGGTTCTTATGGCCGTGATACACGTGGTTTGATTCGTCAGCACCAATTTGACAAAGTAGAAATGGTTCAAATTGTTAAACCTGAAGACTCTATGCAAGCATTGGAAGAGTTGACAGGGCATGCTGAGGGTATTTTACAGGCGCTTGGATTGCCATATCGTAAAATCATCTTATGCGGTGGTGATATGGGCTTTGGTGCAACGAAGACTTATGACTTAGAAGTTTGGGTACCAAGCCAAAATACCTATCGTGAAATTTCATCGTGTTCAAACATGGGGGATTTCCAGGCTCGTCGTATGAAAGCTCGTTACCGTGCTGATCAAAAGAAAACAGAGTTTGTTCATACTTTGAATGGTTCAGGTTTAGCAGTTGGTCGTACTTTGCTCGCGGTAATGGAAAATTATCAACGAGAAGATGGTTCGATTGAGATTCCTGAAGTCTTGCGTCCTTATATGGGTGGACAAAGTTTTATCGATTAATCGATAAAACACAAAAAAGCTAACTCAATTGAGTTAGCTTTTTTTTTTGAGTGTTTTAATGAATGAGTTGAGCACTGCCTGTTTGCCTTTCAATAATTTTTTTTAAGGTCTCACTCGGTTTTTCCCCAAATGCATCTTTATACTCAAGTGAAAAACGACCTAAATGTGTAACACCCCATTTATAAGCAATTTCAGTAATATTAATTTTATGCGTAGACTGTGAAATTTCATTATAAATACATTTAAGTCGGTAATGGCGTATATAAGCATTTGGACTGCATTTTAAATATTTTTTGAAAATTGTATTCAGCTTTTTTTTGCTTAATCCAGATGCATATTCTAAATCTGAAATTTCAATTTTTTGATGTATATTTTTTTGTATGAATTCTAACAAGCGAGTAAAGAAGTCAGGATAATCTAAAGTATTTTTGTAAATTAAATCACTATAGTTATTGGGTTGAGATAATAATAATGACTTCACAATAATATATTCAAAATCTGAGCGCATTTCTTGAAAAAATGAAGTATTGGTAAAATTGTTTGTGAAATTTTTAATACTGTCAATTAAATCCCACCATGCTTTAATTTTTGGGTTGTTTTGATCCATCACATTTTGAAATACCAAAGGTTCGGTAACTGGCTGAGAGATTAAATCTGAAAGTATTTTTTCAACAAAAGTCTTTGAAAAAGAAATGAATGTTTGCACACAGTCTTTGTCAATAATTAGTTCAAATTTATCTTCAGGTGAAACAATGGATGCTTGATCATAACAGGCGTAAAAAGTTTGACCATCTTTTTTAAATAGTGGTCGCCCATTTTTAGGGCGCGTTATACAAAAGTGGTTCATATTTTCATGCGTATGCGTTTTGAAAATTACATCTTTACCATATGTTAAATCCCCAATAATCATACGACCGATTTGCGATCCATTAAAACTAAAATCCAATGGTTCATATTGATTAAAATCGACTAAATCATGTGGGCCAATGATTAAATCAAGACAATGGTTGGCATCATGAATATTCTGCGTATGTGATTGAATCGTAGAAATAGACCTGTGTTGCTGGCTATACATAAATACCTCTATCCTTAGCTTGCTTATCATTACTTATGCAAAAATCAATCCATGATTTTGCTTTTTTTGTTTTATCTCAAATAAATAAATTAATCTAAAATAGCAGAATATAAAAATACTCTTTTGGTACTAAATTAGATTAATTTGATATGTTATTTAAAAGTGGTAAGCAACACGTAACATAGGGCTACTCGCGGTCGCTCCTGAACCAGCAACACCAGATGTATCATTACCATATTTATTTTTCCAGTATTGATAAGCAATCCCAGCTTTCAATTTTGGTTGATTGGCAGATTTATCTTTAAGTAAAGAATACATTAAAGACATGTCTACAAAGATTTCGCTGGCGGTAGGCTCACCAAAAGGATCTTTCCCTTTGGTGCTCATCCAAACACCTATGCCTTGATAATTCCAATTCGATTGCATAAGAGGAAAATCCCAAAGCACTTGAAGTGCTAAGTAAGGATCGTAGGTATATTTTTTACTCAGTACATTAGCATCATTGCTCTCGTAATAACCTAGCAAACTGAGATTAAGATAGCCTGGCGTATTTAATGTAACACTTGGACCAGCAACATACATTTGTCGATTTGAACCATAATCATCATTCTTTGTATTCCAGTCAAAACCTACTGTAAAACCATATGTCTTGAACCAACTAGAATCATTCAGTTTGTGTTGCGTGATACTTGGGATATCTAAGGTATGACGATAAATTGCATATGCCTCTTGAGCTCCTTGACCAGAAGCTTTGTTTGCATTTGGTTCAGCTGAAGATTGATGCATATTGAGTTGAAAAAAATTGGTGCCATATTTATAGCCGCTTAGGTGTACAAGACTAAAAATATACTTGTCAAAATCACCGTCTTTAAATGGTTCTGAGAAATCTTGACCATAACTGACAGCCAGTGAAGTATCACTCCAATTTGCCGCTTGAACTGCAGTGCCTAATGCAAAGCAGATTGATCCAGTGAATAACCCCTTTAAAATATAATTCACAGCTAAATTCCCTCTTAAAATAAATAAGCCGACAGTGAAACGGTCGGCTTAAGTGGTGGATTAACGAATATTATGCTTTTCCAAAATTGGTAAAACATGATCACGGAAATACGGAAATTCGCGGCTATAATCAAGGAATGAAAGAGTCGTTCCTCTAAAACCAGCTTCATGTAAATCTAAAATACCTTGCGCGACTTGTTCAGGTGTACCGACTAATGGAAAGCCACCATGGCCTACACTCATTGCATCACGAATGGATTGTTGAACCTCTTTTGGGAAACTTTGAGCATGTGCAAACATTAAGCTCATCAGATTGTCAACGGCAACAGTATCAGCATTGTTTAATTGACGATCCCATTCTGCTTTGGCTTCCTCTTGTGTAGGTCTGCAAATGACATGGGAGAAGGTCATCACATTGACTTCTCGGTTTACGTCGCGACCTGCTTGTTTAAGCTCATCAATTTCAATCTTGCTTCTGCCCAAATCTGAAGCTGGTGTAAAAAGAAAGTCCGCATTATTAACGGCAAATTCACGTCCATTTTTTGAACCAGCAGCATTGAAGATAGGCGGATGTACAAGTGGTTTTGGTTTTCCATAAGTTCCTTTGGTTTTGAAAAACTTACTTTCAAAATCAAATTTTTCTTCACTGGTCCATACTTTTTTAATCAGGTCATACCAGTCTTGTGCATAACCATATCGAGTTTCGTGATCATCAGGTAAATGTAGACCGAGTGCTTCATATTCAGGTTTATTCCAGCCTGCAACAATGTTGAGTCCAATACGACCTTGACTAATCTCAGATAGCGTTGCAATCTGCTTGGCAACTACAACTGGATGATTGGGGACAGTCTGAATTGTCGCAAAAACTGTAATGTCTTTGGTTAAAGCCAATAATGCGGCCGCCCAAGTCATGGTCTCTAAAATTGTTCCCTGAAAGTCTGTTTCACCGCCATAGCCTGTAAAGCGAGCAATCGGTAACATGAAGTCGATACCAGCTTCATCTAGCATTTTTCCTAGTTCGAGATTCTTTTCCCAGCTCGCACTCCATCGATCTTCAAGAGTTGAAATGGTCATTCCACCTGAGCAGTTAGAAGCAAATGAGCCGAGTAGAAAGCGATTATCATTGAAAAAGTGATGTTGATTCATTTTAAAAAATCCTTAAATTTCGTGAATTCGCTATACACCAGCAAATGCTTGATGAAGATTTGCTTGTTTATATTGCCCGTTATGGAACACCAATGGATTTCCAAGCTGATTACGGCAGGCTTCAATTTGTCCCACAATAATGTAGTGATCCCCAGCTTCATGAAGCTCATACTGACGACAAACAAAAGTGGTTAAGGATTTATTTAGAATGGGGATGCCCATATACTCATCAACGTCATCTAAGCCTTCGAATTTGTCATCAGAAGATTTTGAGAAATGCTTAGACTCTTGATACTGATCTTCACTCAAGATATTGATGGCAAAATATTCTGCCTGTTTGAAATCTTCGAAATGTGTCGCAGATTTTGCGATGTTCCATAAAATTAAAGGTGGATCAAGCGATACAGAAGTAAATGAGTTCGCTGTCATTCCAATTTTTTTATGATTTGAATCTAATGCAGTTACTACTGTAATCCCAGTTGCATACTGACCTAAGAGTTGGCGTAACGAGCGTTGCTCCAACTGTATTACAGGTGTCATTTCATTTAACATGATCATAATCCTTCATCTTAATTCTGATTGTCAGAATGAGTTCCTTTATTCGCCAATCGGTTTATTTTCACTGGATGGCCAAGTTGGCATCAGTTCATTTGAGGGTAAAGTTTCATCTAAAAGTTTCTTGGCAGTTTCAACACCTGCAACAGGTAGTCCAGTTGGATCTAATACGCCAATTTGCACCAGTAAACTTGCCTGATCCCAATAGATATGCTCATGACATAGTTTCGGTCCACGGAACTTGATAATGCCGAGCATTGGAATCTCTACATATTTTCCCGTCGGTTTAATTCCAGGAATTAACCAATCAATTTCCTCATCATGAGTAAAACTCATAATGAATTCATCAACGACTTGAGTTGCGCCTACAGTTCGTGAAATAGGCGTCAGTTTCATATCTTTTGGATTGTTATGAACAAAATGGTATTGATAGAAGCGAGCTAATTGTTTGTAGCCGACGCCACCTGTCAATGTTGGAATGTGATTGACATAAGGCTCTGCCACCATTGTTGCCATCGTGTCTGGAACATTTCGAGTGTCAAATTCAAATCGAACATGCTCTTCCCATAGCGCAGCAAGGTCGTAATTTGGTCCTATTGCTTTGCGTAAAGCTGTAATGGTTCTTTCATGTGCCATGAGTGCACTAGGCTTGTGATAATGCATACTCTGTGGGCGAGCAAAAGCATGATCAACATCTGGATAAATATATGTTTCGACTTTTGAGTTGTTTTGCAGAGCAAGTAGGATTTGATCACGAGTGTTAGAATCACAGAACTGATCTTGTTCAGCAAAATGAAGAACCAGTTTGGATTGAATGTTGACTGCTTCTTCTAGGTTTTGCTCGATTCCTACACCGTAGTAAGAAACAGAACACTTTAAATCTGGAATGCGGCAAGCTGCGAGATATGCCAATTTACCGCCTAGGCAGTATCCGACCAATCCAGTACCTGCATCTTGATCAACTGTTTCAAGGGATTTGAGTGTTTCAATTGTAGATTTGATATCCTCAATACCCAGATCTTGATTAAATTGAGTATATAAGTCATATGCTTTTTGAAAGTCTTCTTCGGTATAACCGAGTTCTACATTAGGTTGAATACGCCAAAATAAATCAGGAACAATAACGGTATAACCTTCTTCAGCCAAAAAGTCTGCCTTTTGACGCATAACTTCATTAACACCGAAAATTTCCTGACATAACACAAGACCAGGACCTTTACCTGCTTCAGGTACTGAAAGATATGCTTTAAACGAACCTGCTGATGAATGTACATCAATATATGAACCAGCCATCTCGATAATCTCCTTTACTGTTGAACTTATCATCGGCATCAGCAGGATTTTTGACTATCCAAATAGAGTTCAAGTTTTATCCGTTTTAGGTCCCTTCATTGATATGCATCTGTTAAAAAAGCTACCACTTGCTTACTTTTAAGCAGCTTGAGTCGTGGAGAAGGTGCTAAAATAGAGTGGGCATATGAGGATCGATTCAGTGGATATTTTTCCAATTTCATTAAAATTGCAGCAGCAACCTTGTTTGATTGTCGGTGGAGGGCATATTGCATATCGCAAAGCACTGTTACTGCAAAAATCAGGAGCAAAAATTTCGGTTATTTCACCTGAGATTGAGGCGCAACTTTTAGAAATTGTCGAGAAAAGCTCTGGTCAATATATTCAAGCTCATTTTGAAGATCACGATTTAAAATTAAACGATTACCGTTTAGTGATTGCTGCCACAGATCAGCCTTTAGTGAATCAACAAGTTTTTGAAGAATGTGAAAACTTAAATGTATTGGTGAATAGTGTTGATGATCCACCACATTGCCGATTTATGGTCCCTGCAATTGTTGATCGCTCTCCACTTGTTATTTCAATTGCGAGTAATGGTACATCCCCAGTTTTGTCCAGACAGATTAGAACTCAACTTGAGACTGTTATCCCGCATGGAATGGGAGCATTAGCTAAAATCTCGGGTGAATGGCGACAACGTATAAAACAAAAAATTGAAAATCCTGATGAACGCCGTATCTTTTGGGAAGAGCTGTATGCTGGACCTTTCAAAGAGCGGGTATTTAATAATAATCTGGCTGAAGCAGAAAAAATTATTCATCAGTCTTTAATAGAATGGAACAAGCCCAAAGGTGAAGTTTATTTAGTTGGGGCTGGTCCAGGTGATCCCGAGCTTCTCACACTCAAAGCTTTAAGGTTGATGCAACAAGCAGATGTTGTGATTTATGACCGTTTAGTTTCTGGTGCTATTATGGAGTTATGCCGCCGGGATGCTGAAAAAATTTATGTGGGTAAAGCAAGGTCAAATCATGCTGTTCCGCAAGAAGGCATTAATGCTTTACTCGTGAAATATGCGAATGAAGGCAAACGTGTCTGCCGTTTAAAAGGAGGAGATCCTTTTATTTTTGGGCGAGGTGGTGAGGAAATTCAAGAACTCTATGAGGCAGGAATTTCATTTCAGGTCGTTCCCGGAATTACCGCAGCATCAGGGTGTTCAGCCTATGCGGGTATCCCTTTAACTCATCGTGATTACGCACAAAGTGTTCGCTTCTTGACTGGACATTTGAAGGAAGGTTCTCCTGAACTTCCGTGGAATGAACTCGTGTATGAACACCAAACATTGGTACTGTACATGGGGCTTGTTGGATTAGAAAAAATCTGTGAAAAGCTTATTCAACATGGTCAACGAGCAGACATGCCTGTTGCTTTAATTTCTAAAGGTACGACACCAGAACAAAAAGTTGTTGTGGGGACTTTGGCAGATATCGCTTCGAAAGTGTTAGAAAATCAAATTCAGGCGCCAACTTTGACCATTATTGGTGAGGTGGTGAAATTAAGAGAACAGTTGAAATGGCAAGACGAACTGTAAAAGTCTGCTATAAAGTTGAGAAATTATTGTGATTCATGTTGTTTTATACGAACCAGAAATTCCTGCAAATACAGGAAACATTATCCGTTTATGTGCAAATACAGGAGCACAATTACATTTGGTCAAACCGCTAGGTTTTGAGCTGGATGATAAGAAGTTAAAGCGTGCTGGATTAGATTACCATGAATGGGCTCGCATGCAGATATGGGATAATATTGAAGCATGTCTGGAAAATCTAGCGAGTCAAGGTGTGGATCAAGATTCGATTTATCCTTTAACGACCAAAGGTACCGAAACACCACATACCTCGAATCTGAATAGGCCAGTTGCTTTACTCATGGGGCCTGAAACGCGCGGACTACCTGAACATGTCCGTATGATGTTCCCAAAGCAACATTGGATTCGTTTGCCCATGGCACCAAATTCTAGAAGCTTAAATTTATCTAATGCTACGGCAGTGATTGTTTATGAAGCATGGCGACAACAAGGATTTAAAGATTTAACTTAAGTCAGTAAGGTCATCGAAAGGTGACCTTTTTTAATGCATAAAAGTTTAGTAAAACTTGGCTAATATAATGAAATATTCATTAAGAATAAAATTAAAATAATGATTTTAAATACGATTTGATTTTATATTTCGGGAATCCAATTTTTTTGAGTAAAAGTTTAAAAAATATACAAAATGGTCAAATTTTTTATTTGTTAATGAATTTAATATTTATATAAAACAGAGTGTTAGGTTTTATTTTTGTTGATCTTAAACTAGCTGTCATCCAAATGAGATATTAGAAATTCGACCAATTGGTATATTTGTTGCTTAGTTAAAGTGAATATATGGTTCCGATAAATTTGATAGACGAACTGTGATTTGTACTTAAACGAAATGAATTTATCATTGTACAGCCAATGTCTAAAGATGTTCGACATTGGCTCACATTACCAATGGGGTGGTATGTGATGAAAGAGAATTGGTTTTCCAAGTTTACTCCTTTTCAAGGAGATATTGAAAAAACTCCCGTTGCCATGAACGAGTACTTGCCTGCAGGACAAAGTATTGTACTTGGACTTCAACATACATTTGCCATGTTTGGTGCAACAGTGTTGGCACCGCTGCTCATGGGGTTTGATCCTAGTCTAACGATCCTGTTATCTGGTATTGGCACGATATTATTTTTCCTTATCACAGGTGGGAGAGTGCCAAGCTATCTTGGGGGGAGTTTTGCTTTTATTGGTGCTGTGATTGCTGTAACAGGCTATACCGGTTCAGGGTTAAATCCAAATATTGGGATTGCCTTAGGTGCAATAGTGGTATGTGGTATTTTCTATGCCTTGATGGGTTTGCTTGTAATGAAAACGGGTTCTCAATGGATGGAGAATCTTTTACCACCAGTTGTTGCTGGTGCAATCATTATGATAGTTGGATTAAATTTAGCACCTGGGGCGATTAAAGCTGTATCAGGTAATGAGTTTGATACATGGATGGCTTTGTTGACCGCAATGTGTATTGGTGGTGTCGCAGTATTTACAAGAGGAATGTTGAGACGATTATTGCTATTGGTGGGTTTGATAGTTTCGTATCTTGTATATTTTGTTTTAGCTAACATGATGGGAATGGGTAAACCAATCGATTTTAGCTCGGTTTCAAATGCGGCATGGTTTGGTTTACCAACTTTATATCAACCCGAATTTCAAATGAATGCAATTTTGCTGATCCTACCTATCGCATTTATTCTTATTGCTGAAAATCTTGCGCATTTCAAAGTTGTAAGTGAAATGACAGGCAAAAATATTACGCCTTATATGGGGAGAGCATTTTTGGCAGATGGAGTATGTACCTCTATGTCTGGTGCTGTAGGAGGAACAGGATTAACTACATATGCAGAGAATATTGGGGTCATGGCGGCAACGCGTATTTACTCTACAGTGGTTTTTGTAATTGCGGGTATTGTCGCCATTATTCTGGGATTATCACCAAAATTTGGAGCACTCATTAGCACATTACCTGTCGCAATTTTGACAGGGACTTCAATGATTGTTTTCGGCTTAATTGTAATCGCTGGTGCGAAAATCTGGATCGAAAATAAAGTCGATTTTACTCAAAACGGCAACATTATTGTGGCATCAGTGACTGTGATTATGGGCGCAGGGAACTATTCGATTATGGTTGGTGGACTTGATCTCGGCGGCATTACAACGGCGACATTTGCGGGAATTATTCTAAATCTGATTTTTAATCGAGCTAAGCAAAAGCAGAATCAAATTGTAGCAGACGTTGTACCAGAAAAAACTTAAGTTTGAGACTTAGCTTTTATGACAAATTTTAGTCAATCCTAAATTGTCGAAAGTTTCAGCAAGATAATGAAAACGTAAAAGATGTATACTTGATACAAGGGGATAAAAATGGGAATACCAGTAATTGATTTAGCAGGCGTAGATATAAACAAACCAGAAAGTGAGGCGACTAAACGTGTAGTTGCTGAACTGAGAAAAGCTGCGATGCATTCAGGTTTTTTCTATGTGAAGAATCATACAGTTCCTTTAGAAATGATGACGCGACAGTTTGCATTAGCAAAAGAATTATTGGCGCTTCCAGAAGACGTTAAGCAAAAATATGATGTACGTAATTTTTTTGGATTCCGTGGATTTGATAAACTGAATGGTCAGCAATTAGACCCTTACGGCAAGCCAGATTATAAAGAAGGGTTTTATTGTGGTCGTAATTATCCTCAAGATCATCCTTTTGCAATCGCTAAATATCAAAACTATGGTCCAAATCAGTGGCCTGAAGAATTACCTCAATGTGAATTGATTTGTCAGGAGTACATCGATGAAATGTATAAACTGGCAAATTTTCTGATGCAACTTTTGGCATTAACGTTAAATCTGCCATCGAACTATTTTGATGCTTCTAGTAAAGATCCTATGGGAACATTACGTATGTTGCGTTATCCACCTACACCTAGAGATGATGATGAAACATATGGCGTTGGCGCGCATACAGATTGGGGGTCAGTCACCATTTTGGCACAAGATCAAATAGGCGGATTAGAAGTGTGCATGCCTGACGGAGAGTGGGTTGCAGCACCACCAATTGAAGGAACATTTGTAGTTAATCTAGGTGATATGATTCCAAAATGGACCAATGGTCTATATCACTCCAATCCACATCGAGTAAAAAATAGTTTTTCAAATGGTGCTTATCGTTACTCAATTCCATTTTTTTATGAACCAGACTATCACGCTGTGATTGAGCCAGTTCCAGGAACATTGAAAGAAGGTGAATTACCTTTATATGCACCATGTACAGTAGGGGAGCATTTAGAAGAAATGTATAATCGTTCGTATAAAAAAGCGGAAGAGAATGCGGTAGCTTAAATATCGCGATACAAAAAAAGCATTATCAATATAATGCTTTTTTTAATTATTTTAATGATTTATGAGCGATATTGATTGATAAAGTCCTCAGAACTTAGTCCTTTTTTAGCATGATGAATTGATGCTCTTTCCGCATATATTTGTCTGATATAGCGTGCTACTTCGCAGCTATCTGCAAACATATTATATTTCCAACCCAAACCATAGGACCATAAATTAATATTATCCACGGTCATGATTTCAATATTTGTATCCTCATGATCTAAATAATGGTCAATCATCTTGCGAATGACCTCTTTGGTACAGCTTAATTTATATGCATGCCACTCATCATGAGGACACGCATTTTTTGGTGGCTGCCTAAATGGGTATTGAATGCCTCTTCCAGGGCGATTAAGACCGTGACCTTCCCATGGGCTGTATTCTTGGGACCATGTATTTAATGGCCCGTTTGGAACCGCAGGACGTATTTGCCCCCAATGCACCAAATTTTGATTTAACCAATCATCTGCAAAACTATCGCAGTTGAAAGGATCAAGTTTTCTAATCGCTTCTTGGTCATGTTGAAATGAGATATAAGATTCGATTGGATTTTCGATTTTGAAAATACAGTGGCTATAGTCCATCGCCATTTTAAATGGAATACCTTGATGATTGACTAAAGCTGCAACTCTTTCTACCCGGCGATAATCTTCAGACCAATTATCTACGTGATTTTCGAAGGTAATGGTTATACCCTTATTTAGGGCATACTCATAAAAATATAAATAGGCATCAGCAACTTGTTGATCATTAAGATAGTTGAATTTACTGTCTTTTGCTGCAAGCATAATGTTGTGGTATTTGGCGCCTACGGCACATGTAAGCTCGATATTTTCTTTGAATATTTTTTCATGTTCTCCCCAAATATAGCATCCGTAACCTGAATAAACTGAGATATTGTATTTTTGACTCCCTTTAATGTAATCATCAATCATTTCACGATGAGTCGGAATGTGATCGATAAAATCCCACACGCTCGATTCTGCAAGTAGGTCGAATTTTTCCATTATTGATGGTTCTTCAAGAGATACTGGATGCTCAAATGATGAGGCTTGTATGCCTAGTCCAGCACAGCCTAATGGAAACATTTTTTTCATAAATTCAATACCAAAAATATATAATTAAATCAGTGAATTGATAATGCAAAAAAAATGCCTTAATCCTTTAATATTTCAATCTATTACATTATTAAAATGGCTTTTTTAAAATATCAGTTGTCTAATACGAGCATAAATTTATCGAAATAAATTAGATACGGGGATGTATGATTAAAAACATTAAAAAATACAGCTATGGAATTATAGTAATCATCTGTGCAGGAATGACGACCTCTAAAGTAATGTCACAAAATGAAAATAAAGAACAAGCGGATTTAAATAATATTAATCCATTGACTCAACAAGAAATCGATCAAGCATTAGCTCAGATGAAAGTAAAAATGTTCAAAAATTTGGAAAATTGGAGTACGGCGTTAAAACGAAATGATTTCGAGCGGACAGGAAAAAATTTGGTGTTAAAAAGTAAGAAACAGCTTGAATTATGTCATATATATCAAGCTTCTGTAGATGAAACATATTCTTTAGCGCAAAAAAATCGCCATCGTATGTCTATAGATGAACAGAAAATTGTGGATGATCGAAACAGGTTTATTGAGTATTTGGGATTCAAAGATAATCAAATTGATACTAAATTAGGTTTTAGTTGTCGATTAATTTAAAAAAAAGCACGGATGAAAAATCCGTGCTTTTTAAACTCTAGAAACGGTAACCAATTTTAAAGCTATATCCAATAGCTGTATTATCTTTAAAATCTGCATCATAGCGATCGGTTCCGAACCAACTAGCAGATTGAGCTTTTGCATCACCTAACCAAAAATATCGTGCACCCGCTTGAATGAATGTATTTTTATTAAAGCTGTACTGACCACCTAATCCTGCACTCCAAAAACCTTCAGATGGACCTAAGGTAGAAACATATTCACCTGCACCAGAGTCCCATCCTCCGATAATGGTCAATGCGAGTTTTTCATTTAATTTTCTTGCGATACCGAATGTTGCAGATATTTGATCTTTTTCATAAGCGATTAAGTCGAAACCACGAGGTCCTTTACCTTGTCCCTCCGTAATAGAAGAAGTTAAAACTCCAAATTTGTATGGACGGATTTTGAACTCAGACCAATCTACCCAACGTAAATTGATATAAGCTAATGTATCAGCCATGATACCTGATTGGAAATCAAGGTTAACTGATTGTGGAGTTGATGCTGAGGTTTTACCTTCTGTATATTGGTAGTCGGTACCAAGTGCCCCAATTTTATCTACAATATGCCACCCAGGATGTACAATAGGTAATGTATCTGTAATCACTTCAGGCATACTTTCTTCAGCTTGAACTGAATAAGAAATTTTTGATCTGTAGGTTAATGAAGCTCTTAATGCAATTTCAGGAATTTGAAATGCAGCACCCGCTAGCCAACCAAAAGCACCTTCTTCAGGCATACTTGCTTTATAGCCTTGATAATCTTTTCTTGTATCACGACCAAGAAGATCTCTTGAACCTGTACCTTTTTCCTTAAAAGTACTACACAGTGCTACACCACTAGTCTGTGAATTACATAAATAACCACCTAATAGACTGTAAGCAGTTCCTTGTAAACTAAGATCACCTTTTACTGTTTGATAAACTGGGCCTGCATAAAAATTAAGGTGTTCATTAGGTTGGAAGCCTACGACTAGAGATAAACTATTTGTCGATACTTCAGCCTCTGTACTGCCATACTCACTGTGAAATGCACCATATTTTGTCGCAGATTCAAGGTCACCTAATGGCAATCGTCCTGAGCTGTTGACTCTGGAATGTTTTTTATCAGAGTTTGAATAAGAGGCTTTTGCTCCGAAAGGTTGGTCATAAATTAAACCTAATGAAATATTGTCAGTTACTTGAAATTTTAAATTAATATTTGCAAATCCGAACGTGTCAGCAATATCACTCAAATTTGAGCCCGCAATTTCCCCACCTGCATTAATATCATCTGCTGTAGGCATATTCCAACCATTCGGGTCTCTTAATCCTGCAGAAGCAGGGCCCGAAGGTTCAGTTCTCATTGTTCCTGAAAGATCAGCATCCAAAATTGAGTAACTAAAATCTACATAGTTTCCTGGCTGTAAAAAGCCATTCATCGATTGGCCTGAACGATCCATAGCTGCAGCATAAGCGCCCGCGGTTGGAAACATTGCGACCAAAATCGCCCCAGTAAGTGTATTCAAACGCATTATTACATTCCCTGTGTAATTAATATTATTAGAGCATTTACTCAAATATTTTGCTCTTTATACACATCGTGTAATTTTTGGTCAATGAGTATCCTGACAAATATGTAATTTTTTGCCAATCATTTTTTATTTAATTTCATGTATTTGCGTTTAAATGTGTTATTTGTCTCATTATTTTGAAATAAAGCTGCATATTATGATGTAGAGTTTATTTTTAAATAAGAAATTTTGATTGATGTTTGATCATTTTGGTCAATTTCCATGATAAAAAAAGGCGCCTAAGCGCCTTTTCTAAAAAATCAATTTTTAACGATCATTAAACTCATCATGTTGTGGAGCAGGGTATTTAAAGCCTTTGGTTTTATAACCTAAATACAAAATACCACCAATCGCCCAAATCAAACCATATTTAAGCGATGCTTGATCGACCTCTAACCACAATGCAAATACTGCAATAAAGCCGAGTAATGGTACGATAACGAAATTAATAATTTCTTTCGCTGTTTTAGTACGACCATCGCGTAACGCATAGCGTGAGATAACAGATAAGTTCACAAAGCTAAATGCTGTTAACGCACCGAAGCTAATTAATGAAATGACAAAGTCTAAATCCATAAAACCAGCGGTTAATGCGACTGCACCTACAATCATGATGTTATATGATGGAGTGAAGTTTTTAGGGCTGATGTGACCAAAAATTTTCTTATTGATGACACCATCGCGTCCCATAACATACATAAGGCGTGATACACCTGCATGTGCAGAAATACCTGATGCCATAACAGTAATGATGGCAAATGCAAGCACATAAGACTGGAACAAAGATCCACCAACCAACAACAAAATTTCAGGTTGAGTTTCTGCAATATTCTGGAAGTATGATCCCGGATTATTAGGGAAATAGATCTGCATGAAGTAAGTGCTGACGATAAAGATAATCCCTGCAATTAAAGCAGTTAAGAAAATTGCTTTTGGTAGCGTTTTCTCAGTATCTTTAGTTTCTTCAGCGAGAGAACTGAGTGAGTCAAATCCTGTAAATGAGAAGCAGAGTAATGTTGCACCTGTGATCAAGGCACCCACTGAAGTTAACTCATTCCAAAATGGTTCTAAACTCCAAAGTTGGTAGCGTTGTTCAGCAGAGATTGGACCATCCGCGTTATATCCCATTTGGAGCTTGGTATAGACCATCCATGTAAATACAGCGATCACAATTAATTGTACGAATACAATTAAGCTGTTGAAATTTGCAACAAATCGCGCACCACGAAGGTTAATACCTGTCATAAATGCTGTTAACACAATGACCCAGACCCAATGATTGACATCAGGGAATAAAGCCTCAAGATAAATCACCGCAAGGATGATGTTGACCATGGGGGAGAGCAGGTAATCTAACCATGATGACCAGCCAACCATAAAACCAACGTTAGGGTGGATAGATTTTTGAGCATAGGTATACGCTGAACCTGAAGATGGATATCTACGGATCATATGACCATAACTCAATGAAGTCAGTAGGATTGCAACAAGTGCAAAAATATATGATGTAGGAACGTGGAAATTACTTTCTTCTGATACCAAACCGAAAGTATCAAACAACGTCATTGGCTGAATATAAGCTAAACCGATAATAATGATATGCCAGAGTCCTAGCGTTTTTTGCAGTTTAGCTGCCGATTGAGTCCCAGTTATATTAGTCAACGGCTTTATCCTCTTAATCGTTGATCAAGGATCAGTCAAATCAATTAAGGATCGTTTGAGACGAACGATCCCCCCTAATGTTTTTTCAAAAGTGCGCCAATCTAAACCATATTGGTGCAGTTTGTCAGTAGTTTGTGTGAGTTTTTTAGCAGGATTTATGCCAAAAGTATTGAACTCATGAGTTAAAACAACTAACAAATGAAAAGCCTGATGTCTAAAAAAACATCAGGCTAGTTTTAAGCGTATCTTTACTTATTTTGAGAAATTTACCAAGCTTTTTCTAAGATAGATTTCAAATCTTTTAATGTTGCTTCTTTAGGGTTGAAAATGATTGATCCGTCATTTAACGCTTTTTCGGCAACTTCATCTAATTGAGATTGCGTAACTTTGCCTGTCTCACGTAATGTACGTGGCAGTTTAGTTAAATCATAAATGCGATCACGCATTGTGTTGATAATCGCAATAGCTTTATCTGCACGTTGATTTGCTGGTGTCTGTGCATAGATATCAGTATCTGCAAGCGGTAATAACAGATCAGCAATCTTATCGCCATTCACATCCTTGTTGTAATCAAGCACATAAGGGAGGAATAAGTTCATGCACAAACCATGTGGTAAGTGAGCAACGGCACCTAAAGCATGTCCAAGGGAGTGAACAATACCGACCATTGCGTTTGAGAATGCAATACCAGCCATGGTCGATGCTTGAGCAAGTTCTAAACGGGCATCAGCATCTTTTGGATTTTCCAAAACTTTAAACAAGTTTTCACTAATTTTTTTAATTGCAGCAGTAGCGTAAGCATCACTGATAGGATTCGCTGCCAAACACGTATAGGCCTCAACTGCATGTGTCATTGCATCCATTCCTGTCATTGCTGTCAGGTGTGGAGGTAATGTTAAAGTCATACGTGGATCTAAAATTGCAGCACTAGGCATTAAATATTTTGAAGCAAATGCCATTTTTTGATTATTCGCTGTATCTGAAACCACAGCAACCATCGTGACTTCAGAGCCTGTACCTGATGTTGTTGGGATAACAAAAAAAGGCTTTAATGGGCGAGGTAGGTTGTGAGCTCCTGAATATTTCAGCAGATCATCGCCTCCTTCGGAGACGAGAATATTGGCAGCTTTTGCTGTGTCGATGACTGAACCACCACCAATTGCAATGATGGCATCGCATTGATTGTTACGATACATTTCAGTCACGGCTTTTACTGTTTTTAAACTTGAGTCCGGTGGAACTTCATCAAAAATTGAGCCAATTTTTACTTCTGTCGCTGCAAAAGCAGCTTCCACTGGTTCAAGTAGACCATTGGCACGTACGCCTTTGTCTGTGATGATGAGCGGTTTTTTTGAACCCATTGAATCTAGCTCAAATGGAATGTGTTCAAGCGCAGCATTACCAGCAATCACTTTAACTGGACAGAAAAATTCATAATATGGTTTAGCCATGCTTAAGCACTCCCTTTAATATATGACTGAGCAACTTTGAGATAAATATTTGCTGCACCTGTCAATTTTTCTTTTAATGACAGATTGACCGGATATTCTTTGACTGCTAGTTCAGCGACTAATTTTGGAAGAATAAGGGCTTCCATTTTATTCAGACAACGCACTAAACGTATTGCATGACCTAAATCGCCATCAGCAATCATACGGTCATTTGCAAATGCTTGTGCAGTACTTTCTTGGAAAGAAAATACCAAAAAAGCATGATGCATATGTTTAAAGGTAATCGTTAAATCTGGTTTTTTTGATGCATGGTCGACTAAGACAAGTTGATGTTGTGGATTCACTTGTGCAATAAAAGCCGCATCACTGTTGAAAACGTCCATTGAAATCGTGAAGCCGACAGGAAATTTAGCAATTTCCTGTTTTATTTCTTCATCGACTTGACTTGCCATCGCTAAGCCTCTGCCAATCACGTCAAGCATGAGTTTGACATAAGCTTGTTCTAGCGCGGGCTTTACAGAGTTAATAGAAATCACTCACTTGTCCCTTATCACATAGTTTTATAATTTAGAGTAAATACTCTAAAATTATCTAATGACAAAGTAAAGGAGTTTTAATGATCTTTCACGATAATTTGACTGAACAGGTCACTTTTTTCGAGATAGACAATGAGGTCTTTAACTAACATATCAAAACTTGGGTAGGGATTTATCAAATCAGAGATTCTGACCATTTCAAGACCTGCATAACCACATGGATTAATAGTTTGGAAGCCTTCCAGTTCACAATCTATATTAAGTGAGAGTCCATGATAACTGCGACCTTTTCGGATTTTAAAGCCGAGAGATCCAATTTTTCTACTATCAACATAAACACCAGGTGCATCTGGTTTAGCATAGGCTTCGATACCGTATTTTTTTAATAAATCGATCATGACATTTTCTGCATAGCTGACTAAAGTACGGACATTCCAGCCTAATCGATTTAAATCAAACATAAAATATGCAACTAATTGTCCTGGACCATGCCAAGTGACTTGTCCACCACGATCAGTTTGAACAACTGGGACATGGCTAGGCACTAATATATGTTCTGGTTTGCCAGCTTGTCCTTGGGTAAGCACAGAATTGTGCTGCAAAATCCAAAATTCATCTGCTGTTTGTTCGTCACGCTGTTCTGTCATCAGCTTCATTTCATGGAAGTGATCTTCATAAGAAGTGGTTTGGGTATAGTGACGAATAATCAATTGAGGTTTGGTTTTGACATCCACGGAGGTTGAGGCTCACATTCAAAAATAAGTTTTATTATAGACAATATTGTTGAATTAAGTGTGACCTAGGCACATACTTGATGAATAATTAACAAACATAAAAAAAACACGCATGAAGCGTGTTTTTTTATTAAAGTGCAGTTTTAATTAAAGGGCAAGCAGCCAAGTCTGCATAAACTTGATGTACTTGCTCAAGCTCTTCAAAACGAAGTTGCGCAGTAATTGAATGATACTTGCCTGTACGCGATGGTGTAATTGTCATTGCATTACCATCAAAATCAGGGAAGTGTTTAACAAAAATGTCATTCACTGCTTTGCGTAAATCCTCACCTGCAAGACCAATCAATTTAATTGGATAGTCCATCGGAAACATCCAAAGATGCTCTTGTAATTCGCGTGATGGATTGCGATCGATCATGTCAGTCATAGGACACCTCATTAGTAAAAATACCTGCTATGCGCAGGTATTTAGAATTATTTGCTACACGCTTTATATTATGGGGGAGTGTCCCCCATATTCAAGCCTGTATTATCCTATGGATAGATTAGTCATTCTCAAGGAACGAACGTAAATGTTCAGAACGCGACGGATGACGTAATTTGCGTAACGCTTTTGCTTCAATCTGACGAATACGTTCGCGTGTTACATCAAACTGTTTACCAACTTCTTCCAAAGTGTGGTCTGTCGGCATATCAATACCAAAACGCATCTTCAAGACTTTAGCTTCACGTTCAGTCAGGTTTTCAAGTACCTCACGTGTTGCTTCTTTCAAGCCTTCAGAAGTGGCAGCATCAACTGGTGAAGTGATGTTACCATCTTCAATGAAGTCACCAAGATGAGAGTCTTCATCATCACCGATCGGTGTTTCCATTGAAATCGGTTCTTTAGCGATCTTAAGCACTTTACGAACTTTGACTTCGTCCATTTCAAGGCGTTCACCTAACTCTTCAGGTGTAGGTTCACGTCCCATTTCTTGAAGCAATTGACGAGATACGCGGTTGATCTTGTTAATGGTTTCAATCATATGGACAGGGATACGAATTGTACGTGCTTGGTCAGCAATTGAACGTGTAATCGCCTGACGAATCCACCAAGTTGCATAAGTCGAAAACTTATAACCACGACGGTATTCAAACTTATCTACGGCTTTCATTAAGCCAATGTTACCTTCCTGAATCAGATCGAGGAACTGTAAACCACGGTTGGTATATTTTTTCGCAATGGAGATGACCAAACGTAAGTTCGCCTCAACCATTTCTTTTTTAGCACGACGTGCTTTTGCTTCACCAATCGCCATACGTTTAGAAATATCTTTAATTTCGCGTACAGTAAGGTCGAGATCTTTTTCGATATCAGCGATTTTTTGTTGGAAAGCAAGAACGTCAGGGCGTACTTTCTCTAAGTATGGTTTTTGGTCAGCAGTGGCTTTAGCAATTTGCTCATCTAACCAAGCTGGGTTTGATTCTTGACCAGGGAACGTTGTACGGAATTGAGTACGATCCATACGACCACGACGAACTGCGTAGCGCATTACTTCACGTTCTGCTGTACGAATTTGTTCATGCGTGCCACGAATCATTTCAGAAATGATGTCAAACAAACGTGGTGTGAACTTAAACATCATAAAGACGGTTGCGAGCGACTCAAGAGCTGCTTTACCTTCTTTACTGTTACGACCATGTTTTGCGATCGCATCTTTAGTCGCATTCCACGCAGCTTCTAACTCTGCAAAACGCACTTTTGCGATTTCAGGGTCTGGACCTGAATCACCCTCAGAATCATCATCACTTTCAGACTCTTCTTCATCATCGTCATCAAGTTTTACATCTTTAGTTGGTTTAGTCTCTGTTTCTTCTTCAAGATCAGCATCAACTTCTTCTAAAACTTCTGGAATTTCTTCATCAGACTCTGGATCTAAATAGCCTGAAAGGATATCGGCTAAACGACGCTCGCCAGTTTCGTAATCTTTATATTCTTGTAATACAACTTCAACCGCATTTGGCCAATAAGCAATTGAGTTTAAAACGTCACGAATACCTTCTTCGATACGTTTTGCAATCTGAATTTCGCCTTCACGAGTCAACAGTTCAACTGTTCCCATTTCTCGCATATACATACGAACAGGGTCAGTTGTACGACCAGGCTCATTTTCTACAGATGCTAAAACTGCAGCTGCTTCTTCTTCAGCAACTTCGTCAGTAGTTTCTGCGCTACTACCATCAAACATTGCATCGTCAGATTCTGGCGCACGTTCGTGTACAGGAATACCGACGTCTTGAAGCATCTGGATGATATCTTCAATCTGTTCGCTTTCAGTGATCGAGTCTGGGAGATGATCGTTAACCTCAGCGTAGGTTAAGTAACCTTGTTCTTTGCCTCGGCTAATCAGAGCCGCTACTTGTGAAGTAGGGGAATGCATATCGCTCATCTTTGCTCTCTTCTCGTTGAATCTGTGGCGGGGAAAAACCGTGCATTCTAGCACAATTAACTTATCTTTAGTATCGTATTAACTCAGTATAATTGGTTTTGAAAACCAATGAATTAAGCTATTTAAGTCAATATTGGGTCAAAATTGTTCATTTCAAGCACATCATGCTTTTTATTTTAAACCAACAATAAGGCTCTGATCCTTGATTAAATAATGACATATTTTTTTGTCCAAAAAAAACTAAAATTTGTATAAATATCAGCGAAAAATAAAATAAAACTTGACAAGTATTCTGAACAAAGATAAATAGCGCCTAGCCCCATTCATTTTTTCACACATGAGGTAGTTTTAGTGTCTTCTACAGATTTTGAACTAGATGATAACTACGGTGATGATGATGTTAGTTTTGATGAAACTACGAGCAAAATTAGCGCCAAAGAATCATTAGAAAAGCGTCGCTTGATTGATGACTTACTTGCACAGCGTCGTTTAGATCGTGAATTGAAAGATCTTGAATATGATTTTGACGATGATGATTTCGACGATGATGAAGACTAAATTAGATTGGGTATCCTGATCTAAAGTGTTATTCTACGAAATTAAGATACAACCTTTGGAAATATAATGAGTGCATTAGATTTAGACTTGTTAAGTGACTACTTAGATGGCGACCAAAATGAGCATGGTCTAGATTTTGCTGCAACTCATGGTTTTTTGTGTGCGACAGCTGTAGGTCCTCAATTTGATCGTTGGTTGGATGAGTTATTTGACAATAATCAAAAGAAAGTGCCTGCAGAGATCGTAGCTCAAATTAAACTTTGGTTAGAAGATTTACGTCAAAAACTTGCCAATGAAGAAGGTATTGAATTTCCTTTTGAAATTGAAGAAGCAGATGTAGAGTCAAGCCTTGGGGATTGGAGTGTAGGCTTTGTCGATGCAATGTTCTTAAATGAAGATGCATGGTTCACACCTGAGTTTGAAGAGCAATTGGTTGATCTCACTCTGCCAATTATGGTGTTTAGTGGAGTTGACGAAGAAGATCCTCAAATGGAGTCTTTCCGCCGTAACGGTCAATTGATGGATGAGCTTGCAGAAGAAATTCCAGATAACTTGAATGAATTGTATTTGATGTATCATACGCCGAACTAATTAAAAAGCACCGTAAGGTGCTTTTTTTATTTTGAGTTCTTTCTTTTTTGTCTGCGGTACACAATCCAAATGATTATGCTGATCACAATAGCAATAATTAGATAGCTTACTTGGCTAAATATTTTGTGCATCATTTCAGTATTATTTCCAAAATAATAACCCACATATGCTAAAAAGGTGGTCCATATAACCGTGCCTAAACCACTATAAAACATAAACTTTGCAAAAGGCATTTTGCTCATGCCTGCAGGTATGCTAATCAGGGATCGTACTGCTGGAACCATACGTCCAAAAAAAACGATTCGATGTCCATATCTTTCAAACCATTCTAATGATTTATCAACATCAGCTACTTTAATAAATAAATACTTGCCATATTTCTCAACGAACGCATAGAGCTTTTGATCAGAGATCTTACGTCCTAACCAATACAGCGTAGCGGCAGCTAAGAGCGAACCTATACTTCCTGAAATAATGACACCAATCAAAAGTAATTGACCCTGAGAAGCGGTATAGCCAGCTGAAGGCATAATAATCTCTGAGGGTATAGGTGGAAAAACATTATCGAGAAACATCAATAGAGCAATGCCGAAATAGCCCAATTGCTCCATCACTGAAATGATCCAATCTTTCATAAGTGATTTGTATTCTAAAGTTAAACCTATGCTAGAGGTTTTTAAGAAAAAATACAGTGAAATTAAGTTAATGCATTAATTCAGGGTGTTGAATTTGTATAAGTGTATGAACATAGACTTCTCGTAGGATATAGCTGACGAGAAGGGGAGCTATGCTGATGATGAAGATAAGACTCATTGAATTTCTCATCTGAAAACCGATTGCTAAAGCAATAATTGCGCCGATACAAGCACCTAACGTTACGATAAAATAATGGGATTGGTTACGTATATGCAATTTAACATCAGAATTATGTGAATCGATATATATAAATTTTAAATGTGTCGGTACAGCTGATACACGATCTAAATGATTATGGTGAGCAAAATTCCGTTGAACAGGAAGATATTTGAATGGCACTCGATTCATGACTTTCATCCTTGAGCTAAATTTATTTCCTCGTATTAAATTTATCTGAATGACTTCATGTGTTTTGTGTTGTTCTCAAATAACTTTGTAATGGTGATATATCAGAATTGAAATTTTGTTTGTTCAATGTAAAAAGCGTCATCTACACTGTAATGTAGACAACGCTTTTGTAAGTTAAATAAAATATTTTTTGTTTAGAGGCGTTTACGTTTTGCAGCAATAATCTGAGACTGGCGCATACGGAAACCTTCTTTCTGCTTTTCTGTTGTTTTATCGATACAATAAACACATGATACGCCATGTTCGTAACTTGGTAATGCTACTTCTTCAGGGGTTAATGGCCAACCACAAGCATGGCACTTCACATTTTGACCTTCTTCCACTCCGTGTGTAACCGCAGTACGACCATCAAAAACAAAGCATTCACCTTCCCATAAACTTTCTTCAGGAGGGGTTTCTTCTAAATATTTAAGAATACCACCTTTGAGGTGATATACCTCTTTAAAGCCTTCTTGAAGAAGTAGTGAAGTTGATTTTTCACAACGAATTCCACCTGTACAAAACATGGCAATCTTTTTATCTTTATGCTGTTCAAGATTGTTTTTTACATATTCAGGGAATTCGCGGAACGTTTCAGTTTTCGGATCAATTGCCCCTTTGAATGTGCCTGCTTTGTATTCGTAATCATTTCTTGTATCGACTAAGATCACGTCATCACGTGCAATGAGTTCGTTCCATTCTTTAGGGTCTAGATAGTGACCAACTAAGTCGCGTGGCTTCACTGGAACACCTAAAGTCACGATTTCTTTTTTATGTTTGATTTTCATTTTACGGAATGGTTTTTCGTCACTGTGTGACTCTTTATATTCCATGTCATTAAATCCTTCATTTAAAAGGAATTGATGAATGACATCAATTGCATGGCGGTCACCTGCAACTGTTCCGTTAATCCCTTCATGGGCAACAATAAGAGTACCGCATAGGTTGATGGTTTTTACCAACTCAAGTAATTTTTGTTGAAGTGCTAGAGAATCTACAACTTCTTTAAATTGATAAAGTGCCGCAACAACCCAACCAGTGGTCGCTTGCTGTTCTACAGGTGCAAGCTGTTCTACAGTAGCGTTCATGGAGTACTCCAAATGTATTAATATAGGGATAAAATCAGGCGCGTATTCTAACGCGATTTTTGAAAATATGCGAGAAAGCCATAGAAAATTTATGGTTTTATATGAGGAAAATGTTTTGAATACAGCGCGTCGAATCCCTTCATTAACACCATGTGCGGGACGTTGTTCAACAGTGTTTGGTGATGCGGTATGTCGTGGTTGTCGACGTTTTAATCATGAAGTGATTCAATGGAATACTTATAATGAGGAACAACGACTGAGTATTTGGAAACGTTTAGATCAACAACTGGATCAAATTTTGGTTCCAATGCTTCCTCATGCTCAACTTTCTGAGGTGGAAAAATTCATTGAATCAAAAAGAATCCGAGTATTGGAGAATGCTTCAAAAGGCCGAAAATTATATCATGCGCTTAAAATTTGTGAAAAAAACAAGCATTTAGCAGAGCAGAGTGGTTTAGGTATTTCAGCTCCACATGTTAAACCGATCTGGACTGAGTTTGAACGTCGGGTTCTAGCTTTGGCGAATGCCAGTTATGAATTAGCTTGGTTAAGAGCAGATGGGATTAGCCAGAGCTTGCAGTTGGTGGATGAAGAGTAATTCTATGATAATTTGTTATAAAAAAACTCGCTCAAGTAAGCGAGTTTTAGTCAATCATTAAGCAACTTGGACAGGAATACAATTTGCTGTGTGATTCACAGTGTTATCTGGATTTGCATAAACCAAACGTGGTTTATGTGCATCAGCTTCTGCAACAGTAAAATCACCGAAAGTCGCGATAATAATAATGTCACCTAGATCTGCTTGGTGAGCAGCACCACCATTTACAGAAATAATGCCTGAGTTTTCTTCACCACGGATTGCGTAAGTTGTAAAACGCTTGCCATTAGTTACATTCCAAATATGAATTTCTTCATATTCACGAATACCAGCTAAATCTAGTAATACACCATCAATTGCACATGAACCTTCATAATGAAGTTCAGCTTGTGTTACAACTGCACGGTGGATTTTAGCTTTTAATAAACGAGATAGCATGGGAAGCGTCTCCTGAGTTGTTCTAAGATTGTTTTATTATCTAGAAACAACAGTTTTTTAATTTGGGTGAAGCATTTGAAAGCGCATTTTGCCCTCAAATTTTCATCGTGGCAAGAAAAATTGTTGAACAAAAATTAAATTTATCAACTACGGTTTGTAGGCATTTATTTGATTCATTGCCTGCTGAATTTCACCATTCACTAATAATTTTGTACGACTTAGTGCATGATGAATTGCATCATCAATGAGCGTTTGTTCACTTGAGGGTGCTTTACCTAGAACATGACCTGATACACGGTCTTTTGATCCAGGGTGTCCAATTCCAATACGTAAACGATGGAAGTTGGGACCTGTATGAGGAACAATGTCACGTAAACCGTTATGACCACCATGACCACCACCCGTTTTAAGGCGAATAATGCCTGGGTCCATATCAAGTTCATCGTGAGCAATAAGCATTGCTTCTGGAGAGATTTGGTAGAATTTTGCAAAGGGTACAACACTTTGACCAGAACGGTTCATAAAGGTTGAAGGTAATAAAAGTCGAACGTCTTGTCCTTCCACATTACCACGACCACTTAATCCATTAAATTTAGGGTCATTTTTAAGTGTTATGCCATATTGTTCTGCAAGACGTTCTACATACCAGAAGCCTGCATTATGGCGGGTTTGAGCATACTCTTTACCAGGGTTGCCCAAACCAACAATCAGTGAAATATGAGACACTAATTTACACCATCAACACTTATGCGCGTTTGAAGTCAGCGTGCATTGGAGTGTTTTTAGCTGGGTGACGTTGTAAAGCTTGGATTTTAACGCTTTCAACTTTACCATCAACATCAATTTCGATTACTTCTTCAAAGAAAGCGTTGTCTTCTAAGAATTTAACAAGCTGACGAAGCTCAAGTGTAATTGCTACAGGTGCAGCATCACCACCATAGATGATAGCAGGAACTTTAGATTGAAGACGAAGGCGGCGGCTCGCACCTTTCCCTTGTACTGCTTCTTCACGTGCTACTGCATTTAATACGAAGTTTGCCATGAGAGACATCCTATTTAAGTTAAGTGAACTAGATCTGCGACCGATCTAGTGATAGAAAGCCCTACCAAAAGGCAGGGCTTTAAAATTTTAGCGCTCTATTATAGATAAGAATCAAACATTGCGCTAATAGATTCTTCGTTGTTAATACGACGAATTGTTTCAGCAACCATACTCGCAACTGAAACTTGGCGAATCTTACCAAGAGCTAAAGCTTCTTCTGAAAGCGGAATTGTATCTGTCACAACAAGTTCGTCGATAACAGAGTTTTTCAAATTCTCGATCGCTTTACCAGATAAAACAGGGTGAGTAGCATATGCTACGACACGACGCGCACCAAAAGTCTTCAATGCATCAGCGGCTTTACATAAAGTACCAGCTGTATCAACCATGTCATCAACGATCACGCAGTCGCGATCTTTAACATCACCAATCAAATGCATCACTTGTGATTCATTTGCTTTTTGACGACGTTTGTCGATGATAGCTAAATCGATATCGCCCATTTGTTTCGCAACAGCACGAGCACGAACAACACCACCAACGTCTGGCGAAACAACCATAAGGTTGTCATGAGACTGTTGACGTAAGTCAGCTAAAAGCGCTGGCGTACCGTAAATGTTGTCTACAGGGATGTCGAAGAAACCTTGAATTTGGTCAGCATGAAGATCGATCATCACAACACGGTCAATACCTACAGTTGTTAGCATATCTGCTACTACTTTTGCGGTAATTGGAACACGTGAAGAACGAGGACGACGGTCTTGGCGAGCATAACCGAAATAAGGAATCACAGCAGTGATACGACCAGCACTTGCACGACGCAATGCATCTGCCATCACTAAGATTTCCATAAGGTTATCATTAGTTGGAGCACAAGTAGGCTGAACGATGAATACGTCTTTACCACGGACATTCTCAGTGATTTCGACAGCGATTTCACCATCAGAGAATTGACCTACAGATGCAGCACCTAGAGGGATATGCAAGTGGCTAACGACTTTTTGGGCGAATTGTGGATGCGCAGTTCCACTAAAAACGACAAGATTGGGCATGAAGCACCCTTGGCGGTTGAAATGTATAGAATGAGATGGCAGGGGCGGCTGGATTCGAACCAACGGATGGCGAGATCAAAACCCGCTGCCTTACCACTTGGCGACGCCCCTAATGCGGCAGAACTTTAATGGTTTTATATGGGTTTGTCAAGGTTGTTTGACTCAACTCATGATACCAATGTTCTGTCTTTTTGAACTAAATTGGCAGGGGCGGCTGGATTCGAACCAACGGATGGCGAGATCAAAACCCGCTGCCTTACCACTTGGCGACGCCCCTATCATTTAAACGATGATTTGATTCAATGGTGATTGTTCTAAACTATTCACTAAGTAAGCTTTACAAGGTGAATGAGCAAGAATGTCATCAATGTTCATTTCAGTCGTTACTTCAGTAAAAACACAAGCACCTGTACCTGTAAGTTTTGCAACACCGAACTGATCTAAATATTGCATTGCTTCATCGACTTCAGCATATAGACTTCTTGCCAGAGGTTCAAAGTTATTTCTGAAATCAGATGGCTTTATCTGATAGGCGCAAAATTTAGAGGTCTTCGTGTCTCTTGTCAACGATTTTTGTGAAAAAAGCAGTTGAGTGCTGATAAAACAGTCAGGTTTTAACACAATGTATTGTTTTTGATCTAAGTCTATGAATGTTAAGTGTTCACCAATACCTTCTGCCCATGCATTACGACCATGGATAAAGATGGGAACATCAGCACCCAGTTGTACACCAATTTCTGCTAATTGATCACGATTTAAGCCACATTGCCAAATTTGATTCATGATTAATAATGCGGTAGCCGCATTTGAAGAACCACCACCAAGTCCTGCACCCATCGGTATATTTTTTTCGATGTTGACATGGATGCCTAAATTTTCACTTTTGGCATAAGGTTTCAGCATCATAATTGCACGATAAATCAAATTTTGCTCAAGACTTACTTCTGATAAGCCTGCAATGGAGATAGATTGATTAGAGCTTGGTGTAAATTCCATCCAATCACAAAGATCTATCAACTGAAAAATGGTTTGCAATTCATGGTAACCATTTTCACGGCGCCCCGTAATGTGTAAAAACAAATTCAGTTTTGCAGGGGAGGGTACACGAATCATAAATAATCAAACTTAACGATTTTGAATTACCATTGTAATACGATTTTCAGTTCCATCTTCAAGTTGTTGCTTCAAAATCAAACGGTTTGGTTGTGTAGATTGACCGTTGTAAGATAATTGAATATGCCAACCTTGTTCTTTAATTTCACTGATTCGCATCGATTCGTCTTTTTGAATTTCAGCTTCTTCTGTTGCTTGCTTAGCTTGTACCCAATCGACTAAATAAGTAATTGGTGCTTCCCAACCTGTTGCACGAAACAATAACTCTTCAGGTGAGTTGGCTGTAATTTCACCAGTTTTGGCACTGTTCAGTGTCACTTGACCAGGTTGACCTGAGATTTGAGTTTTACCGACTCCAAGAATTCCGCTTAACTCGATATCAAACTGTTCATCTTTCTGTTGCCAAGTAAAAAAAGCACTGCCTGATTGCTTGGGGGTCTTAACGCCAATTTTACCCTGAAGATTAAATTGATTTGATTGTTCAAGGTTTTGCGTTGTTGGCAGTGATGGTTGAGTTTGAATTGATTGACAGCCAGCTAACCCAAGAAGCGCACTACTTGTGGCAATCAGCAATAAGGATTTTAAATTTAAGATCATACAGTATTAACTCTTTTTGATATTTTGTGGCAACAATAAACTATCGAGTTGATCCAATTGAGGATGATTTGGATGATTTTGATGGAGTTGATGTAACACTTGGCTAAATTCTTCCAGTGAACCCAGCATGTAAAGCGATTTAGCATATCGAATGCCGATATTTGGACTTTGGCTGAGTTGATATGCTTTCGCAAGTACACGGGTGGAAGTGTCAAAATCGTTTTGAAGAAAGCAGATATAGCCTAAGGTATCTAAGATAGATGCTTGCTCTGGGGCATTGTCTAAAGCTTGTTCGGCATATTGTCTCGCCTCATCTAAACGACGATTTTGCAACGCCAGAGTATATGCATACGCATTTAGATAAGTTGGACTATTGGGTTCAATCGTGAGTAATTTTTTAAGTAATTCATCTAATTGATCGCGATCCGTAAATGGATCAAGTAATAAGACTTGAGAATATAAAATTTCAGGGTCATCAGTTAAGTTTTTAGCAGCTTCTTTGAGTAAGCCCAAAGCAGCTTTGTTATTGCCCATTTTTTTGAGTATTTCAGCTTGTGCTTGGTATAAGAAACTCGCATGTTGAGGGTAATTCACTCGCTCCTGAGTCAGAAAGCGCAGCGCATCACTTAAGCGATTTTGTTTGTCATAGATTGAAATTAGATTTCGTCTAGAAACCATATATAAATTACCATCTACGAGTCGATAATAAGCTTTAGCTGTTTCAAAATGTTGTTTTCGTTCAGCATTCAATGCCAAATAAAAATAAGCATCATTTTGATATTGTCCAGATGCACGTAGTTCGACCAAATACTGTTCAGCAAGCTCATACTCTTTGAGATCAATTGAGGTTAGACCTGCGATAAAAAGTGCTTCTTCCGAATCTGGCCATTTTTTTATGATGCGTTTTAATTTGCTTAAAGCCTGTTCATTTTTATCCAGTTTAATTAAGTAGCGGATTTCAGCCAGACTGAGCTCTAAATTATTACGATTTTTACGAGCACTTTTTTCAAACCATTTTAGCGTCTCTTCTTCGTTGCCTAAAGCCATGAGTAAGTTGGCTTTAAGTAAGATAAACCCAGTTGATTTGGGGCGTTTTTTTAATGCTTTATTTAAAGTAATTAAGGCATTTTCGATTTCATTATTTTGTGCTTGTAAACTCGCAATCAAGACGAGAATCGAAGGATTGTTACGCGTTTTACTATTATGTAAAGTATTTAATAAATATGCTCGATCCTCAGGTGATTCAGGAGAAATGCCTTCAAGAATTTGTTCTAAATCTGACTCAGGATCTAAATTTAAAATATCATCGAGCACATCCGCAGCAAGTTCATATTCGTGTGACTTTAATGCGATATGCGCAAGATAGAATTTTGCTGGTACATCTTTGGGTTCTTGCACGACCCAATGGGTTGCAATATCTAAAGCGGCTTGTAAATCGTTTTGTTCGAGTGCGACGTTAAGTGCACGTTGTTTTAAAGCCGTTGAGCTAGTTTGGATCGCAAGTACGGTATAGTTGTGTAAGGCAGTCTGTGTGTCATGTGCCGCTAAAGCAAATTCTGCAACCATCGCCTGTTGTAAAACTTTATGATTTAAATTGGCGTGGTAAAATTCTCCAGATGCTCTAATATGAGCACTGTAAGTCATGCTACTCACCAACAAGAGTGTGGTAGAATACTGTCGAATTGTCATGCCGGTTATGCGGCTCATTGTTTGACGCAATTTTTTTATCCAAGTACTGCTTTTTATGACACCGTTATTGCACAATAGCATAAATTTAGCGAATTGATGATCTGATATGTCTTTCTTTGCATTGGGTGTCAACCATCAAACAGCCTCAGTTGAATTACGAGAGCAAGTTGCTTTTAACCCTGAAAAGTTAAAACTGTTGTTGACTGAACAAAGTCACCATGACCAACTTAACGATATGGTTGTGGTGTCAACCTGTAATCGTACTGAAGTCTACGCCATCGCCGAAAATGCGGACATGGTATTAGATTGGCTCGCTCAAAAAAATGGCATTGATGTAAAACAATTACAAAATCATATTTACCGTTATGAAAATACAGATGCTGTGACACATTTGATGCGTGTGGCATCAGGATTAGATTCACTTATGCTTGGTGAGCCTCAGATTATGGGGCAAGTTAAGTCTGCACTTAATCTAGCAAAAGAGTCTGAAGTTGTTTCACAAAATTTAAATCGTATTTTCGAATATGCATTTTATGCTGCTAAGAAAGTGCGTTCAGAAACAGCGGTCGGTAGTCATGCTGTATCCATGGGTTATGCGGTAGCACAGTTAGCACTACAAGTTTTTAGTAAGCCTGAACAATTAACTGTCATGGTGGTTGCAGCAGGTGAAATGAATAGCTTGGTTGCAAAGCATTTAGCCGAAATGGGCGTTGCTAAAATTTTAATTTGTAACCGTGGTCAGGAACGGGCGGAAATTTTAGCGCAAGAAATATCACATCGCGTTGCGGTTGAAATTATTCCTTTTGCTGACTTAGCTCAAAATTTACATCGCGCAGATGTGATTTCAAGCTGTACAGGAAGTTTACATCAGGTCATTTCCTATCAAGATGTTAAGTCAGCACTCAAAAAACGTCGTTACCGTCAAATGTTGATGGTGGATTTGGCTGTTCCTCGCGATATTGAATCTAAGGTTGAAAATTTGGATGGTGTTTACCTTTATGGGGTGGACGATCTTCAAGGTGTTATTGATGAAAACTTAGCGCAGCGACGCCAAGCCGCTGTTGAAGCTGAAGTGATGGTCAATCAACTAGCAACACAATTGGTGACTCAGCAGAAAGTTTCACAAGCTGGAGCGACAATTAGTGAGTATCGTGCTCATGGAGATAAAGTTAAAGCATTTGAATTAAACCATGCATTAGATCGTTTAGCCTCTGGCGATGATGCAGCCATTGTCATGCAGGAAATGGCGCATCGTTTGACGCAAAAGCTATTACATCCTACATCTATCTTACTCAGAGAAGTCGCTAAAGATGAAAATCCTGATGTCTATGAAACGATTAAAGAACATTTAGAAGATATTTTTAGTGCTCAGCGAAAACTAAAAAAATAAAAGCGGTCACTGACCGCTTTTATTTATTCATGTAGTAAGCGTAGTCCAATTTTTTTGGTTAGCTCATTCAGTTGTTGTCTTAAGTTTTTAGACTCATTTAATGATTTTGCTGCTTTAAATTTGATTCTCAGATATTTTTCTTGAAGTGAAAGCGAGTATTCTGAGGCAAGTTTATCAGCCATTTCAGGGGCTTCAGTGAGTGTTTGAATATTGGTACGTTTTAAAATCTCAGAGAGTTCATGATGAAATGGGCTACATGCACCCAAAATATAATAACTCGCCAACTCTTGGTCATCTGGCAGATCATCAAAAATGACATTAAAGATTTTTAATACTTTTGCAAGCAATTCATCTTCAGGAATCACTGCGCGTAATACTTCAAAATGAATATAAAGAAAAGGATGGTACAATAACATTGCCACTGCGAAATCTTCATCTCGTGTGCGAATATTAAATGATAATGAAGCGTCAAGACTCACTTGAGGCTGCCACTTTTTATTGAATCCTAATTTCTCTTTGAAATATTGACGAATCAAATAGCGATACGAACCTTGCTTAGGCATCAGATTGGTGAGTTGATTTAGCTCAGCCATGACCTGACTTTTACCTTCAGGTGTATTAATTTGATATTGTTGACTGAGAAGAGAAAAAGCAAACTCTGATAAGAGTGGTGATTGTTGCCAAAGTCGATTGAAAGTTTCAACACCGTCCTTACGAACTAATGAGTCAGGATCATGCTCCGCAGGTAGAATAAAAAATTTCAGTTCACGACCATCATTTAAGAGGGGAAGTGCAATTTCTAAAGTGCGTCGAGCTGCTTTTTGACCAGCCGAATCACCATCAAAAGCAATAGTTAACTGATTGTTTTGTTTAAATAATAGATTCAAATGATCAGCATTGCTCGCCGTCCCCAAGGTGGCAACTGCGCCAGGAATGCCAGCTTGCTGTAATGCGATGACATCCATGTAACCTTCAACCATTAACCAATGATTGGCTTTGAGCTTACGACCTTCATATAAGCCATAGAGTAGTTGGTTTTTATGGAAAACTTCAGAGTCAGGCGAGTTGATATATTTGGGTTTGATCTCGTCATTCAATGCTCGTCCACCAAATCCGACAACGCGACCTTTTGCATCACGTATAGGAAAAATGACACGTTCTCGTAGTAGATCAAAATCACGACCAGAATCACTGGTTCTGATCAAACCGAGTAGTTTTAATCCTTCAATATCTTGCGGAAATGCTTTTTCAAGATGTTGCCAATCTTCTGGCGCATAACCTAATCGCCAATACTTAATCGTGGTATCACTTAGTCCGCGTCGCTGAAAATACTGTTGCGCAATTTGGCTATTTGGAAGTTGTTTTTCATAAAATAAAGCAACATTTTCAAGAAGATCGTATAAATTACCTTCAGGTGCGACCTCAACTGAATTCAAGTCATCTGAATTAAATTGATACTCATCGAATTCATAGTTTTGAAATGCTTCAAAAGGATCTACATCAAAAGCTGAAGCAGGCGGAGAAATGATTTCTCCTGCATCTGCTTCAATGGGTGCCTGCGGTTGCTTTTCTGGGTTAGGTTTAATAGGTTCTCTCTTGTATGAGAGTTTTTTATTGTCTTGATTGTCTTTAGGTAATTCGATACCGGTTTGGCTTGCCAGGTCTTTAATCACCTCGATGAAATTGCGATTATCAATATCCATCATAAAGCGAATTGCATTTCCATTGGCTTGGCAACCGAAACAGTGGAAATATTGCTTATCACGGTAGACGTGAAAAGAAGGCGTTTTCTCTTGATGAAAAGGACAACAGCCTGAATAGGTACGACCTGACTTTTTTAATTTCACACGTTGGCCAATAAGATCGACGATGTCAGTTCGATCTAAAATTTGATCAATCGTATGTTGTGGAATTGCCATAATTAAAAAGCCAGAAGAATGAGGAATAAAGTGATTGAATTAAGTCTATCCTAAACACTTAAGACGATAAATAAAGCCATGCAATAAAAAAGGTGGGTAATCCCACCTTTTTTGATTCATAAGAATGGATTATTGACGCTGTGGGTCGTACATACTTTCATTTGCTGGCGCACTTTCCACATTGTGATCTTTATTACCAAGCAAGCCAAAGCTTAAGCGATTCAATAAACCGGGTTGTGTATTGGTGTTGCCAGATTGCTCTGCTGATACTTCTGCCGTTGTTTGGCTGCGTGCTTCACGACCTAAAATACCCAAGGTTGCACGATTTAACCAACTTCCATCTTTACGTGCTGCGCGTAAATCGACCTCACCATTAGACTTCACAAGATGAGGGTAGTTTAGCTTTAGCACTTCAACGTATTGTTGAGATGTTGCCTTGTCACCGAGTTTATCGTATCCGTAAGCAATCGTTGCAAGCGCTTCTGGTACTTGAGGTGTTTGAGGAAAATGTTCCACAACCCATTGTCCACGCTCAACTGCTGCAAGCCAAGCTTTACGCTTTAAGTTAAAGCGAGCCGCATTCATTTCACTTTCAGCAAGTTCTTGACCAATAAATTTCATGCGCTGAGCAGCATCTACAGCATACTGACTACTTGGGAAACGACGAATGAAATCAACAAAATTTTGATATGCAACTTTTAAATAGCTGACATCACGATGAGCCTGTTGGAGTGATGTATAGCGGATGAGACCATCATAGTTTTGCTCCATATTCGCCACACCACGAACATAGTAAGCATAATCAACATTAGGATGTTGAGGATTTAAACGAATAAAACGGTCTGCTAGCGCAATAACAGCTTCATAGTCTTTTTGTTGAAAACGAGCATATAAAAGATCGAGTTGAGCTTGTTGAGTATATTGACCTGTAGGGTAATAAGTTTCAATTGCTTCTAATGATTGTGCTGCATCGCTATATTGACCACGATCTAATGCTTTTTGTGCTTTATCGAAATAAGATTGTTCGGTTGATTTAGGTCCAGTATCCACAACATCCTTCTTGGGATTACTGCTACAGCCCACAAATGTTGCTGCTAAGCCTAGCGATAAAGCAAGCATTGTAACTTTATAACGTGGTAGCGACATAAAAATTCCTCTGTTTATACGGGCAATAGGCTACAATTGCACTATTAAACCACTTTTGTCCGAATGAGCAAATGACTTCAGCACAAACTTCTAATTCTAATTTCCCAGAAATCGACATCAATTTACTTGAAGATTCTGAGGATGCAGATAACCATACTTCAGCCCCAACTGCAACACGTTTATCGTTGCAATTTCAAGTGGATGAGAGTTCTCTTGGTCAGCGAATAGATCAAGTTGCAGCACTCGCTTGGAACGAATTTTCGCGTGAAAAATTGAAACAATGGTTGAAGGATGGTCATTTGTTGGTAAATGGTCAAGTTGTGAAACCAAAATATAAAAGTGAAGGGAATGAGCTACTCACGCTTGATGTAGAGCTTGAAGCCCAAGTCACCAGTCAACCTGAAAATATCCCTTTAGATATTATTTATGAAGATGATGACATCTTAGTCATTAACAAGCCAGTGGGGATGGTTGTACATCCTGGCGCAGGAAACCCGAATGGTACTTTGGTTAATGCACTTTTATATCATTTTCCTAAATCAGCAGAATTATCTCGAGCTGGTCTAGTACACCGTATCGATAAAGATACTAGTGGTCTCTTGGTTGTAGCTAAAAATTTAGAAGCTCAATTTTCCTTAAGTAAACAGTTAGCGAAAAAATCAGTTTATCGAATTTATGATTTAATTTGTTATGGCAATATTATTGCAGGCGGTAAAATTGATGAGCCGATTAAACGTCATCCTGTAGATCGTGTAAAAATGGCGATCTTACCAGGTGGTCGTGATGCCGTGACTCACTATAATGTGAAAGAAAGATTCCAAAATTTCACACGTGTTCAAGCACAATTAGAAACTGGACGTACTCATCAGATTCGTGTGCATTTCACTTATATTGGTTTCCCTTTGGTCGGTGATCCAGTTTATGTCAGTCGTGTCAAAGTACCTGCGGGTGCTTCGGAAAAACTTGCTACTCATTTACGAGAGTTTAGACGTCAAGCACTTCATGCATCAAAATTGGGGTTAGTACATCCACGTACAGGTGAAGAAATGATGTTTGAAGCACCATGGCCTGAAGATTTCACAGCATTACTTGATACTCTTCGTACGGAAAATAAGGCTTACTAAATTAAAGGAAAGTTGACATGCAAATTGTGCAAGGTTTGCCCGAAGGTGTTGTGGTAGGACAAACAGAATTAAGTCACCCTCACGCACTTAAAACACCACAGACTGACTTAGAAGGTTTTAACTTGGCGTTGCATGTAAATGATCAGCCAGAACGTGTTCATCAGCATCGAATGTACTTGTTAAATGACTTCTCGGTCTATGGGGTGAATCGATTGACTTGGATGAACCAAACGCACAGTACAATCTGTCATGTTGTAAATGATGACATGAGCTTACACGCTCTAAATGGCGATGGTTTAGTGACACAACAAAAACATCATGCATTAATGATGATGACGGCAGATTGTTTGCCAGTGGTTCTCGGTAATAAAGATGGTACTGAAGTCGCTAATTTGCATGCAGGTTGGCGAGGATTGGCAAATGGTATTATTGAAAATACAGTCAATGCCATGAGCACTCAACCCTCATGGGCGTGGTTAGGTGCGGCAATTAGTCAGCCATGCTTTGAAGTGGGTGTGGAAGTAATGCACACATTCTGCGATAGGATTCCAGAATTGAGCTCAGCATTTCAAAAGGGAGATCTAGAGGGTAAGTATTACGCAGATCTGTATGCGATTGCTCGCCATATATTGAAAAGTTTAGGGGTGGAACAGGTTCTTGGAGGTGAGCGATGTAGCTACACGGAGGATCAAACATATTATTCTCATCGCCGTAATTCCAAAACTGGACGTATGGCGACATTTGTCTTCATGGAGTGAACAGAATTTATTTAGTTTCGATCAGATCGTCTGGGTATTTAAGTGATGACTTTCTTAAAGCTCATCATCTTTACTTATGTTTGAGATTTTATTTAATCACTTCGATCTGTTGTTTATTTAAATGAAAGATTTAAATAAAAATACATTAATTTACAAGTTGCTAAGTTGATATAAGTGATTCATAACTAGACCATTTTTTTGAAATATGAATTATTTAAATACAAAAAATGTTAGATCAATCACAATTTGATAGAAAAAATTTATATAATAGTGAATATTACATTGTCTTTTTATTAGACAAGACATAAAAATAAAAAATTGTGGAGACAATGATGATCTTAATAGGATTAGCGAAATCAAGAAATTTTTGTATTCCTGTCATCTATGGATTGACTTCAATAACATTAGCGTATGCTGCTCCAATGCAAGAACTGACTGACGCTGAACTTTCACATGTTGAAGGTAAAGCACTCATGAGCTTAAGCTATATTTCACCTGCAGATTCCGTCAATAAGAATCCTGGTCAAAATATTGGATTTTATAAAATGGGAATGGAAGCCCAATTAGATTTAAATGCTAACATCAAAAGATTGCAACTTGGATGCGGTGGAGTAAATGGTGCAAACGGTTGTGATATTGATATCGATAACTTAAGTTTGTCAGGGGTTGCAGAAACTCGTGAAGGACGCGTCCAATCAAGTGCCCAACTAACCAATCCATTTTTAGAGTTTGCTATAAAAAACCCAGATTCAGCTTCAACACGTGAAATGGTTGGTGTTCGTTTAAGTGCAGAAAAAGTACTAGGATTATTAACGCTTGGTAGTGAGAACTCTGAAAAACCAAATGGTATCAATAGTTTAAGTGGTTATCTGAAGATTAAGGACGCTGTTGGAACTGCGACAACAGCAGCTCGTTCTGGTGTAAATTTTAACAATCTTGGAGAATTAGTTTACGGAAAAGCAAAGAGTACAACAGGTTTCGTAAGTGCAGACTTTACGTCTAATGATTATGCTTTAAATTTAGCTGAGGGAAGCGGCTCTTTAAAAATTAATGGCCAAACTATTAGTGGTAACAGAATATCAAATGTCTATTTAACAGGTGTTGCTCGAATAGATAACATTGCATTGTCAGGTAAAATTTCTGCAAATGCTAAACTCTGGGGGCTTGTGCCTATACCACTATCTGGTGACATTACGGGTAATGTTTCAAACCTAAATGTAGATGTTAAAGTTTCAGAGAACCTTGGATATATTCACCGCTTACCTTTGAGCAATCCATTTTCTCTATCGATGCAAAAACAAGATATACATTGGACTGGAGCGAGTGTTGCTGCTCAGACAGGTTGGTGGCTTTCAATCGAGGACCCAATTGATATAGGTAATGTTACTCCGAGTCAAAAAGTGATTGTGACAGATGCAGTGATTAAACAAGTTGTACCGCTAATTAGTAATTATTTACAGGCTAATCCAATCGAATGTGGTTTTTTAGCAACAAGTTGTTTAGCAGGTAATTTTAGATTAGGTGAGGTTCCATTAACAAATTCAAGAGTGAATATGGATTTGGTAAACTTACAGTTAAAAAATCAATCCTTTGCCCCAAACTGTTATGGAAGTTTAAAATTCTGCTAAATAATAGATATACTTGAGTTTTAAGTTTGCATTTCATCGGATAAATTGGAATATACATCACATTTTAAAAATTAATAATGTGATGTAAGTCTCTAGAAAATATTCAATTTTATTTTAATTTCTATATTTTAATTCATTTAGCAAGTTTTAAGCCTCTTTATTTTTTTCATTAATTTATAGATAGTAATGATGTTGCTTATGGATTAAGCCTGAATAAAAATAATATGGAGACTCTAATGTTGAAGAGTTTACTTGGTTCTATCAAATTGATTTTATCAACATCATGCTTAGTGTTGATTCCTTTGTATGCAACGGCTAATAACATTCATAATGATTTAAAAATGATGAGTGATGAAGAGTTATCAGCGACAAATGGCCAAGCTTTGTTAAGTATGAGTTATATTGATCCCAATGATGGGGCAAACAATATGCGAGGTAAAGGTGTTGGCTTTTATAAGCTTGGAATGGAAGCAGATATAGAACTCAATGCAAATATTAAGCATTTACAACTTGGCTGTGGTGGTATTAATGGAGCAGGTGGATGTGATATTGATATCGAAAATCTGAGTTTGAGCGGTATGTCAGACACTAGAGAAGGTCGTGCGGGTTCTTCAGCCAAGTTAACCAATCCATTTTTAGAGTTCGCGGTAAAAAATCCAACATCTGCATCAACTCGAGAAGTTGTGGGTTTGCGTCTCAGTGCTGAAAAAGTATTAGGTTTACTGACGCTTGGTGATGAAAACTCTGACAAACCGAATGGTATTAACTCACTCAGTGGTTATTTAAAAATTAATCCCACTCAGGGTATGGGCTATACTAATGCTCGAAGTATGACTTATGCTGATACTGGTCAAACTATTGATGGAAAAGTGAATGCAAGAATTTGTTTAATTTGTATTATCGCACCTACTTTGACACTCGATTTTAAATCGAATAATTACAATTTAGCATTACAAGAAACGACGGCACCAATTCAAATTAATGGAACTACGGTCTCTGGTACTCGAATGAGTTCTGCACAGCTGACAGGTGTTGCCAATATTAATCAGTTGAATTTTGGTGGTGATCTCAAGGCTAATATCCAAGTGCTAGGGGTAGGATTGCTGAATTTGCAAAAAGAGGTCAGTGGTAACATTACGGGCTTAAAAGCCAACATTACGGTAGATCAAAATCTAGGTTTAATTCATAAAATCCCTGTAAACAATCCATTCTCACTCTCTGTTCAAAATAGTGAGATCTGGTGGCCAAATGCTGATGTTGCTGCACAGCAAGGTTGGTGGATGGCATTTAATGATTCGATCAATATTGGAGATGTTACACCTGAGAAGCGTATTGATATTACAAATGATGTGTTAAAACAAGTGGTTGGACCAATCAGTGATTATATCAGTCGAAATCCTCCATCTTGTAATGCACTTGATTGTCTGTTTGGTGACAAACTTGGTGTTGGAAATGTTCATTTGCCGAATACCAATGTAAATTTTCCATTAAAAGATCTACAACTTAAAAATCAAACCTTTGCTCCAAACTGTTATGGAAGTTTAAGGTTCTGTTAATAAAAAAACCGCTCATATGAGCGGTTTTTTTATTTATGAAAAATTCTTGCTTTATCACGCTGCCAATCGCGGTCTTTTTCAGTGGCACGTTTGTCGTGTAACTGTTTACCTTTAACAAGCGCAATTTCGAGTTTGACTAAACGACCTTTCCAATAGCACGCCAAAGGTACACATGTGTAACCTTTTTGATTGATCGCCCCTTGGAGTTTCTCGAGTTCACGACGTGAAAGAAGTAGCTTACGAGTACGTGTTGCTTCGGGAACGATATGAGTTGAAGCAGAAAGAAGAGGTTGAATTTGAGCACCAAATAAATAAGCTTCATTATTTTTGAAAATAATATAGCTTTCCGTGATACTCATGCGTCCAGCGCGAAGAGATTTTACTTCCCAACCTTGTAACGCTAAACCAGCTTCAAATTTTTCCTCAATAAAATAATCGTGACGTGCACGTTTGTTGAGCGCAATAGTGCCACTATTATTTTTTTTAACTACAATCGATTTCGACATAATACAAATATTCCAAGATTAGGCCTATTTTGCCTCAAACTTGGCTTGAGGTGAAGTCATTTCACTGTCAACAAGTGTGCGTGTGAATTGAGTTTTTGTTAAACTATGCGCCTACATAATAATCTTAGAGTATAAATGGATGTCTAAAACTCGTGTCATCTATCCGGGAACATTCGATCCTATTACCAATGGTCATATTGATCTTGTCTCTCGTGCTGCAAAAATGTTTGATGAAGTTGTAGTTGCGATTGCAATTGGTCATCACAAAAATCCAGTGTTTAGTTTAGATGAGCGAGTTGCGCTTGCAAAATCATCATTAAGCCATTTAGATAACGTAGAATTTGTTGGTTTTGATGGTTTGTTGGTGAATTTTTTTCAAGAGCAAAAGGCAACAGCTGTACTCAGAGGTTTAAGAGCAGTATCTGACTTTGAATATGAGTTTCAACTTGCAAATATGAATCGTCAATTAGATTCAAATTTTGAAGCTGTATTTTTAACGCCGTCAGAGCAATACTCGTTTATTTCATCCACGTTAGTTCGTGAAATTGCACGTTTGAAAGGTGATGTGACGAAATTTGTGCCAAAAGCAGTTGTTGAGGCATTTGAACGTAAGCATCAGCAAGGTTGGTAGAGTGTCTTTAATTATTACGGATGAGTGCATCAATTGTGACGTTTGTGAGCCTGTATGCCCAAATGAAGCGATTTATATGGGTGAACTGATCTATGAAATTGATCCAAACCTATGTACTGAATGTGTTGGTCATCATGACCAACCCCAGTGTTCATTATTCTGCCCAGTAGACTGTATTCCTAAAGATTCTAATCATGTGGAATCTGAGGATGAATTGTTGGAAAAGTATAAAAAACTAATTGCTCAAAAAAGCACGAGCAATTGATCTCAAAGTTTGTTAAGATGCGCCACTTGAAGTGAGCCAGACGATCGCTGCTGTGGAGGTCTTCGTGACTAAAGCAGGGGAGGAAAGTCCGGGCTTCATCGGGCAAGGTGCCAGGTAACGCCTGGGAGGCGTAAGCCTACGGAAAGTGCAGCAGAGAGTAGACCGCCATTTTGCAACTGAACTTCGGTTTAGCCTAGAGAATGGTAAGGGTGAAAGGGTGCGGTAAGAGCGCACCGCATGACTGGTAACAGTTCATGGCATGGTAAACCCCACTTGAAGCAAGACCAAATAGGAATCCTTAAGGTATGGCCCATACTGGATTCGGGTAGGTCGCTTGAGCATATGAGTGATTGTATGCCTAGAGGAATGATCGTTCTAGACAGAACCCGGCTTATCGGCTCACTTCAACAAATTTTGATCAAACAGTGCCGATATTACTTGACGGATACATCAATCAAGTAGATAATGCGCCCACAGTTTACGGCTATGTAGCTCAGTTGGTTAGAGCACCGCACTCATAATGCGGGGGTCACAGGTTCAAGTCCCGTCATAGCCACCATTTTTATAGACCACACTCACTAGTGTGGTCTTTTTTTATGTGTGAAATCTTGAGTTTTCATTGGCACTGAATAAGCTGAGAATCTAACTTAATTTTTGGAAACTCTTGTTCAAATTGTGCTAAAACGGCTGTCTGATTTACATTTGAAAACACAATATTTTGCAAGCTTTCAATTTTTTGCTCAGACAAATAAAGCTGTGCACAATGAAGAGCAACCGCATTCTCTTTACTCACGGCAAGTTTACGATCTTCAGGAATGACATCAATATGCACGAGCTTTTGTTGAGCACGGCTTAATTGAACTAGAGTTCGTTTTTGTTGCATGGTTATAAAGTTTTGAGCATTGATCCATTGAGCGACATCCATGCGTACACCGTGATAATTCACAAATATGGGATAAATCGTTTGGCATCCGCTCACAAGGCTTAAAGAGCATATGAGAATGAAATATTGAGGATTGAGCATGATTTTGATGTCATTGAAACCTTACTATTACAATAAAATCATATAATTATGGATTAATTTTGTTCAAATAAGGTTTATTTGTATAAAGGGTGATCATTAGTGCTTTCGTATGCTTGACGATACAACGATAACTTAAGATAATGCGCACACAGTTTACGGCTATGTAGCTCAGTTGGTTAGAGCACCGCACTCATAATGCGGGGGTCACAGGTTCAAGTCCCGTCATAGCCACCATTTTTATAGACCATGCTCACCGCATGGTCTTTTTTTTATTTCTCAAAATGTTTTGAGATAATATCAAGTGTAGATTGTGCTTGATAAAAAGGCTGAATCAAACTTTGAATTAATTGTTCTAGAACGCCAAAATCATTTAACATGCTGATAAGCTGAGGTGCAAAACGATGTGCTTCGATCACTAAATCTTCTTGAGTTAGTCCAACAGCCGTGAGTAAAGCTTGTAAACTGTAATCACCAAAATATTCATAGAACTCATCAACCACTTCTAAAATGATGGACTGAATCTCAGAGGACTGGCGTAAATTTCTCCAGGTTTCATAGACCAGAATAAAAAAATCTTCGACATCAATGGCTTCAATCTGCTCAAGCTGAGCTGAAATTTTTTGAAATTGGAGATCTGACCAAATATGTTGAATGATTTCATAAAGTTCATTTTGAGGCAGTGTGATAATTTCGCCTAATTGAACCAATATTGCATTTGCAAGTTGGGATTCTAGTTTTAACTCTAATGTGTGTTGCTGATCTTGGAGAAAATTAAAAATCTTTGATTTGACCGTATTATTTTGAACTTTATTTTTTCGAAGCCTATCCAGCCAAGGTGTATATTTTTCTAAAATTTGATTTGCTAATTGAAGACTTACTGCATGCGCCTTCTCATTACTTAAAATTTGTTGTTTTAAACCATAACGTACTTGATCTAATTCAAGAATTTTATTTAGCCATAGCCCAAAATCTTGGTCAGAAATTAAATCTCCGATTAAAGCATTTGAATCCTTTAAATGAAGGTAAATACGTTGTGCAACTGCGCCAATAAACTCTAGTAAATCAGGTCCAAGATTTAATTCAAAAGCATATTTTGAAACAACAGCATGAAGTTGTTCAAGATTTACAATGTCTTTTAGTTTGATTCGATTGAACTGAGCATAAGCCTCTGAAACAAACGTGTCTAGTACAGCATTAGATTCAGCATTTAATAAATACTGTTGCGTAAACCGAATTTGCTCAAGCATAAGTGCTTGAGCAAATTGATTGAGTTGTGTCGAGTTAGACACCTGCTTTCCATCCATTTACGATTGGATAGCGGCGTTCGCGGCTAAATGCACGAGAGGATATACGTGGACCAATTGCACCCTGACGGCGCTTATATTCGTTGCGATCAACCAATCCAATGACTTTAGTCACGATATCTCGATCAAAACCTTTAGAAATAATATCTTCAAGACTCTGATCTTCTTCAATATATGCATATAAAATTGCATCAAGAACATCGTAAGGTGGTAATGAGTCTTGATCTTTTTGATCAGGGCGTAATTCAGCAGAAGGTGGGCGAGTAATCACACGTTCAGGGATTACAGGCGTATCTTCCAAACTATTACGGTATTTTACTAACTCAAATACAATCGTTTTATAAACATCTTTAAGTACAGCAAAACCACCGACCATATCACCGTACAGTGTGCAGTAACCAACAGAAAATTCAGATTTGTTACCTGTAGATAAAACAAGATTACCAAATTTATTCGACAGACCCATTAATAAGGTGCCGCGTGCGCGAGCTTGTAAATTTTCCTCAGTTGCATCAGCAGGAGAATTGCCGAAGAATGGGTGTAATGTCTGCATAAAGCTGTTGACGATTGGGTGAATTTCCGCAATACCAAAAGTGACTCCCATACGTTTTGCCTGCTCAGTCGCGTCTTCAACGCTGATTTGAGAAGTATATGTATAAGGCATCATAACCGCTTGAACTTTATCTGCTCCAATAGCATCGACAGCGATTGCAAGAGTAAGCGCTGAGTCAATACCACCAGAGAGACCAAGAATGACGCCAGGGAAACCTGAGCGTTGTACATAATCTCGTGTTGCTAAAACCAAAGCTTGGTAAATTTCTGCAATCGTATCTAATGCAGGTGCTTTGATAGTGGCTTTAAAAGATTTAAGCTCTGCTTCATATTCAACATGAAAAAGGTCTTCTTTGAAGCTTGGTGCTTCAAGTACAACTTCACCGTTTGAATTTATAACGAAACTTGTTCCGTCGAAAATAAGATCATCTTGACCCCCCACTTGGTTGACATAAACAAGATTGAGATTCAATTGTTTAGCTAACTCTTTAAGCGTAACAACACGGTGTTGAGGCTTTCCAACTTCGTATGGTGAGGCATTTAACACAAGAACAGTTTCAACATTCAGTTTGGCAAGTTGTTGAACACTCTCAAGTGTCCAGACATCTTCGCAAATTAATACACCGAATTTATGTCCTAAATACTCAAATACAAGGTGTTGATGACCCTCAGCGAAATATCTCTTTTCATCAAAAACACTATAATTTGGTAAATTTTGCTTGTTATAAATACCTAATACTTGCCCATCTTTCATAACGGCTGCAGAGTTATAGCGTGCACCCGAATCAGCTTGATTAACAAAACCAAATACCATCACAATGTCTTTCACTTCAGCCAGTTTTTCGAAAGCTGATGCTGTACGTTTGCTTAGGCTTGGACGAAGTAGGAGATCCTCTGCAGGATAACCAATGGTCGAAAGTTCAGGAAACACAATGATATTGGCATTTTGCTGTTTGGCTTCATTAGCGAGTTCAATCATTCGTTGAACATTGGCTTCTATATTGCCGACAAATGGAGAGAATTGAGCAAGAGAAACTTTAAAACTATTCATTTAAACCAAGTCCTATCCTATAGGTTTATATACAGCACGTGCTGATTTTATTGGAGTAATTATTCAGCTGTGTGTATGTGATATTACATAACTGCCAAATGGCTCAAATTTACATCATTAAAACATGATAAAAGATCTTATTTCTTGCACAGCAAAAACTACGATTCATATGTATTCTATCTAAAATAAAAGTAGATACTAGCTTTTGCCATTGTTTGTACATAAAAAATTAAATCGTAATGGATTTGCGACACAGTAAATCAGATGTCAAAGTTGATATGGTGTTTCTGATTCACAAATCAATAGCTTGAATAAAAAATATTCTTTTAATTTTACAATTTTTATTGATTCAAAATAATATTCGGAATCTTTTTCAAAAATATATCTCTAGCTATATCGCCTTGTTGTTCAATGTTGTAGTCATTGAAATTTTTTTTAGGGTCAAATTTATAGGCATAAGGATTATACTTTTTGAAGGAAATAAAATACGCACTTTGCAGAAAAGCGCCTTTGAGCAAAACATTTTGTCCTTGTTGGTGTTGTAAAATATGAGTCATCTCGTGAATGAAAATTCCTTGATAGATTTTATTTTCTTTCGAATAGTCAGTTTTGAAATGTTTGTTACGAATATGCAAATAGCCCTTTGGTGCCATAAATACCGCTGAGGGTTGCCACGGTAGAAACGGATGATTCATGATTTTCACCCTGTCATAATCTATAAGATCACCAAAGACACTTTGGCTCAACGTGATTTCACCTTGGGTGAGTGATCTACATCTAAAAGCGTCAAATTTTATCCATTTTAAAATAAGTGGCATCCACAACATCATACTTATTTCTTAATCTACTTAAAGTTTATGTGACACTCAAAATATCACTAATTGGAATCATTACTTGTTAAAAATCGTGTTGACCTTTAATGATAATGAAATGGTATTTACTGATTAAAACTTAATAATTTTGTTAGACAATCTTGATGAATGAGCAATTATGCCATCTCTAAAGATTTATTATGCAAATGGCTATTTCGTCTTTTTATCTTAATTTTTTAGAAACGTCGAAGAATTCACATTATTTGAATTTATTCACTGAGATAAAAGAGAAGGTTCGCCATGTTATTAACTCAGCCACTAAAAAAAATTTCTAAATTTCTAAACGATTCTAAATTTGATCCTGAGAATCAATCAAAAGCTATTCCAATTCGTCATATGAAATTTGATTTTGATCATCAAAAGATTGATCCAAAATTTTATTTGAATGCGGAATTAGCAAGTGCTTACTTTGCCTCACTTTCAATTTTTTTAACCTATGGTGAGGATCTCGTTATTGATACAGCGCGTTATCATCGTGACTTTATTCAAGATCCATTACTGAAGCAAAGAGTGACAGCGCTGATTGGGCAAGAAGCTTTACATTCTAAACTTCATGAAGAATTAAATGACGCTTTTTTAAAGGCAGATTTGCCTGTCAAATTGTTTAGATTTCTGGCGCATCACGTTTTTGAATATGGTTTTAATCGGTTGCCTCAGCCAATGAAATTATCGCTTATGGCTGGGATTGAGCATTTTACCGCAGTGCTTGCTGAATACATGATGAATCATGAGCATATTTTCTTCGAATCTCAAGATGAGAAACAACGCGCAATTTGGATGTGGCATATGCTTGAGGAATCAGAGCATAAAGATATTGCATATGATGTGTTCCAACTTCTTTCGAGTAACTATGCTTTAAGAATAGCAGGCTTTTTCCCAGCGCTTATTACGATTTTAGTGCTGATTTCTGCTGCATCACTAGTTGTGCCATTTTATCGTAAGCCATCAAATCTAATCAGTTTAAGTTACTACAAAGATATGTACCGAAGTGTAGGTTTGATTTTTGGTCTAAAAGATGGTGTTTATGGCAGTTCGATCAAACATATTCTCGAATATCTCAAACCAGACTTCCATCCGAATGATCATGATACATCAGCGTTTTTAGAGTACTACAAAGAACGTTTATTAAATCCAGTGGATGGTATTCTAACACCATACTTTACGAAGGAATTCATGCCTGCTTTAAAGGTATAAGAATAAGGATAGTTCATGCTTTTTTTTTAAGAAGAAAATTAAACCGAGCCATCAGGCTTATGCTGTGGTAACGGGTGCGGGAAGTGGTATTGGACGCAGTTTTGCATTGGAAATTGCAAAACGTGGTGGTCAAGTGGTGTGTGCTGATATTAATTTAGCTGCAGCTGAAGAAACTGTTCAGCTGATTTCTCAGACCACAGGGCAAAAAGCATTTGCTGAATCCTGCGATGTGGGAAAAAAGGAAGATGTTGAGCGAGTGGCGAATCAAGCAGAAAACCTTTTTAATCATCCTGTGACACTTGTTATTAATAATGCTGGCGTGGGGTTAGGTGGTAAGTTTGATGAGATGACACTAGAAGATTGGCAATGGTGTATGCATGTCAACTTATGGGGCGTGATTCATGGTTGCCACTTTTTTGTACCGAAGTTTAAACAACAAGGTTATGGGGCAATTATTAATGTTGCTTCAGCAGCAGGATTTACAGCTGCACCTGAAATGACAGCTTATAACGTGACGAAATCTAGTGTACTTGCATTATCTGAAACGTTATCTGCAGAACTACATCAAGATAATATCCGTGTGAATGTGCTTTGCCCAACTTTAGTACCTACTAATATTATGAAGAATGGGCGATTACCTTCCAATTACTCGGGTTTAGCGGATGATTTATTGCAGAATCATGCATTTGTCACAAGCGATCAAGTTGCACAAAAAACCTTAAACAATTTAGATAAAGGCATTCTTTATACGATTCCACAACCAGACGCGAAATTATTTTGGTTGATGAAGCGTGCTTCACCGACCTTATATACCAAAATGTTAGGTGTAGGTTATCCATGGTTTAAGCGTTTTGTAAAATAATAGAGAGATAAAAGAATGACACTCGATAACGAATTAGAGAGCAATGCAGATTTAAAAATTCAAACTGCTGATCAATCTGAAAAAGCAGAAGTAAAAGTAAAGAAAAAAAATAACGCAGATAAAGAACTTAAAGTCGAACAATCACAAAAGGTGTATGACACGATTGTTGTTGGTGCAGGTATTTCCGGTATCGCTGCGGCATATAAAATGAATCAGGCAGGATATCGCGACTACATTGTGCTGGAAAAAGCGAACCGAGTTGGTGGTACATGGCGCGATAATAATTATCCAGGATGTGGATGTGATGTTCCTTCAGCCTTATATTCTTTTTCCTTTTCGCCAAGTCACAAATGGAGTCATTTGTTTGCCAAGCAGCCAGAAATCTTAAGTTATCTTGAGGAAGTGGTTGAGAAGCATCAATTGACTGAAAAAATCCAATTTAATCATGAATTAAAAACAGCACGTTGGGATAACGAGAAGGCGCAGTGGTCGTTAGAAACTTCTCAAGGAAAGTATCTAGCAAAAACGGTAATCTTTACAACGGGACCGATTACTGAGCCATCATTTCCAAAAATTAAGGGCATAGAAAGTTTCAAGGGGGAAATGTTTCACTCTGCAAGATGGAATCATGAGTACGATCTGAAAGGTAAACGTATTGCTGTTATTGGTACAGGTGCTTCAGCGATTCAATTTATTCCTCAGGTTCAGCCATTAGCGAAAGAACTCTTTGTGTTTCAGCGTACAGCACCTTGGGTGTTGCCAAAAGCTGATATGAATTTGAATGATCAAGCGAAATCACTGATCCAGAAATTTCCCGTTATTCAATCCACTTGGCGGAGCAGTATTGCCCAAATTTTAAATGGCATTAACTTTGGTTTGCGTAATCCGAAAGTGCTGAAGCCTGTGAATTTCTTAAGCAAACAATTATTGAAGTTGCAAATTCAAGATGATGAATTAAGAAAAAAAGTCACACCAAATTTTGATATTGGCTGTAAACGTCTTTTATTTGCCAACAATTACTATCCAGCATTGCAACAAGATAATGTGAAATTAATCAATGAGGGGTTGGTTGAGATTGATGGGAATACGGTCGTTGCGGCCAATGGTGAGCGTCATGAAGTAGATGTCATCATTTGGGGTACGGGTTTTGAGGTATCGCATCCGCCAATTGGTAAACGCATTTACGATATGGATGGGAAGCTCTTAGCAGATCGCTGGAAAAATAGTTCACCGGAAGCTTATTTAGGTGCAAGTATTACCAATGTACCAAATGCATTTTTGGTGTTAGGACCAAATATTCTGGTTTATGACTCATTTATTGGTATTGCTGAAGCTCAATTAGATTATATTCTTGATGGCCTACTAAAGATCAAAAAGCAAAATATTAACAAGCTTGTGATTAAAGACGACGTTGTTAAGCGACATAATCAATTGGTTCAAAAACATCTTAAAACCACTGTATTTAATGCAGGTGGCTGTAAGAGTTACTATTTGGATGAAAATGGTCGTAACTTTGCAGCATGGCCATGGTCTCTTGCAAAATTAAAACAGCAGTTAAGCTCATTAAATTTGGATCATTATTCACAACACTGATCAAAAAAGCCTGATTTAATCAGGCTTTTTTTTTGTTTGTAGATATTCTAGATATACGAGGTTTCTATTTCATCAGGGCTGAAAACAATAGTTTGTTGTTAATCAGATAATAAAAAACCACCCAAAGGGTGGTTTTTTGACTGTCGACGCAGTTCGAATTAACGAACGATATCGCGTTGAACTTCGCCAGTGTAAAGTTGACGAGGACGTCCAATCTTGTATGGGCCGCTGTGCATTTCTAACCAGTGGCTGATCCAACCAACAGTACGTGCAAGTGCGAAGATTACAGTGAACATTTCTGTTGGGATACCAATCGCTTTAAGGATGATACCTGAATAGAAGTCAACGTTTGGATAAAGGTTACGCTTGATGAAGTATTCATCAGAAAGTGCGATACGCTCCAATTCCATTGCTAAAGCTAACTGTGGATCATTGATACCTAAAGCACCAAGAACTTCATCACAAGTTTCTTTCATTACTTTAGCACGTGGATCGAAGTTTTTATAAACACGGTGACCGAAGCCCATAAGTTTAACTTCTTTAGTCTTCACTTTTTCCATGAAGCCAGCAACGTTTTCTACAGAGCCGATTTCATCAAGCATCTTAAGAACAGCTTCGTTTGCACCACCGTGAGCAGGGCCCCAAAGTGCAGAGATACCAGCAGCGATACATGCATACGGATTAGCACCAGTAGAACCAGCTAAACGTACTGTAGACGTAGAAGCATTTTGTTCATGGTCAGCATGAAGCGTGAAGATACGATCCATTGCTTTTGCAAGAATAGGGTTAACTTTGTAATCACGATCTGCTGGAGTAGCAAACATCATGTACAAGAAGTTTTCTGCATAGCTTAAGTCATTACGTGGGTAAACGAATGGTTGACCAACAGTATACTTGTAGCTCCACGCAGCAAGGGTAGGAATTTTAGCAATCAAACGGATCGCAGTAATTTCACGGTGATCAACATTTTCGATATCAAGGTTGTTGTGATAGAACGCTGATAACGCACCAACAACACCAACCATAATCGCCATAGGGTGTGCATCACGGCGGAAACCGTTATAGAAGCGGCTAACTTGATCGTGAACCATGGTGTGGTTACGAACTTTAGCGTCAAACTCTTCTTTTTGCTCAGCTGTAGGAAGCTCACCATTTAATAATAAGTAGCAAGTTTCTAAATAATCAGCTTTAGTAGCTAGTTGGTCGATTGGATAACCACGGTGTAATAGAACACCTTTATTACCATCGATAAATGTGATTTTAGACTCGCAAGACGCTGTAGCCATAAAACCAGGATCAAAAGTGAAGTGACCTGCGGCCAATACATCTTTAACGTCGATTACATCTGGGCCCAATGTGCCGCTGTAAATTGGTAATTCAATTTCTTTGCCATCAAGCTGTAATACGGCTTTTTTGCCAGTTGCTTCAGACATTCAATAGATCTCCTGTCCTGGTGAATGTTTTATCTAACCCGAAATAATCTGTTGTAATCCGTGAGTTAGACGGTTTCAAAATTTGCTCTAAGCTTAGTGAGTAGTCAAAAATTGTCAATTATACTTATGGATAAAAATGACGACCTAAAGTGACTGGTTCTAAACTCAGTTAATCAGTAGGAATTTATCTGCTTTTCACTAGCGCCGCCGTATAATAAGACAATTTCAACGGTAGTGGCATAAAAAAAAAGACAAAAACGTGCATATTTTGATGATTTAAACCATGTAATGCTTGATTATTAATACCTTTTATCAATATGTTAAAGGTTGTGAAAAGCGATTGTTTATAGAATTTGTCTGTTTTTTTAAGATGATAGACTGAATAAATAGACCAATAATGACAATGAAATATTTTTTTTCACTTTATTTACTAATTGATTAAAAAGTGTCTAATTTATGATGTTTCATTACATTTTAAGTGATGAGCTCAACATTAGAAAATGAAGTTCATTTTGTAATTAATTTATAAGTGCATATGATTTTTATCCTTTTTTACATTTGAAATTACTCAATTCAATTAGATAAAAAAACAATGACCATGTGAGCAATATTCATTTTTCTAATTAGTTTTAAAAGTACAAATTATTTGAGAATTAATTTTCTTTAAGTTTTTGAAAAATAAAATAAATATTATATTTCTTAAAAAAATATATTTTTGTAGTGAGTTGTGCTTTAGTCTAATTAAGACAAATCGAACATTTGAGTTCAGTAACACTAAATTAAAATAAATTGATATAAATATTAATGGCTTAGTGTTTGTATTTAAATGGAGAGATGACTTAACTGTAAGAAAGTAGATGTAAATGATTCTTATTTAAAAATATTTTATGGTTGACGCCTGCTTCGTAGGTTTGTAATTTGAAATTGCACGTTTTATAATTCCGTGTCGTATAAAGGTTTAGACAATTTATTTGTCTAACAAATGCCAGCTTTCCTTCGAATTAATTCCAACAAACTCCGGATGGAGTTTTTAACTACAGGATGCCCGCTGTGAAAAGCAACAGACCTGTCAATTTGTCCATGGGTCAAGTTTTAGACGTAAACTTAAAATCCCCTGTGGCTATTGCATCTATTTTACACCGTCTTTCAGGTGTCATCGTATTTTTACTCGTACCAGTTCTCTTATGGATCTTAGACAAATCATTGTCTTCTCCTGAGGGCTTTGCACAAGTTCAAGCTATTTTTGATAGCTTTATCGTGCGCTTCATCGTATGGGTATTTGTCGCTGGCTTAATCTACCACTTCATCGCAGGTATCAAGCATTTGCTTGCTGATATGGGTATCGCTGAAGAGTTACAAAGTGGTCGTGTAGCAGCAACAATCGCATTAATTTTATCTGCAATTGGTATCGTTGCATCATTTGTATGGATCGTACTCTAATGAAAAGTGCTACTGGTTTAACGGGTTCAGGTTCTCGCGATTGGTTTATCCAGCGTGTAAGTGCTGTAGTTTTAGCTGTTTATACTGTTGTGGTGTTTGGTTGGATCCTTTGTAATGGTGGTTTCAACTTCGAACAGTGGTACGGCTTTATGATGACATTACCAATGAAGATTTTATCTTTATTGGCAGTCTTATCTCTTGTTGCACACGCATGGATTGGTATGTGGCAAGTATTCACTGACTATGTGACGACTCGCCAAATGGGTCCATCAGCATCAGGTTTACGCCTAGTACTGACTTCAGCAGTCATTATTGCTGTATTTGCATATGCGATCTGGGCAATCCAGATTTTTTGGGCGAATTGATAGGAAACAATCATGGGCGCTATAAACCCTAAAGAAGATTATACAAATATTCCACACGAAACTTTCGATGCTGTCATCGTTGGTGGTGGTGGTTCTGGTATGCGTGCTTCTTACCAACTTGCTCAAGCTGGTTTGAAAGTTGCGGTATTGACTAAAGTATTCCCAACGCGTTCTCACACTGTAGCTGCACAGGGTGGTATTGGTGCTTCTCTTGGTAACATGCAAGAAGATAACTGGCACTACCATTTCTATGACACAGTAAAAGGTTCTGACTGGTTAGGTGACCAAGACGCAATTGAGTTTATGACTCGTGAAGCGCCACAAGTTGTATATGAACTTGAACATCTAGGTATGCCATTTGACCGTAACGCTGACGGCACAATCTACCAACGTCCATTTGGTGGTCACTCTGCGAACTACGGTGAAAAAGCTGTTCCTCGTGCTTGTGCTGCTGCCGACCGTACAGGTCACGCACTTCTTCACACGCTTTATCAAAGCAACGTGAAAATGGGTACACAATTCTTCGTAGAATGGATCGCGCTTGATTTGATCCGTAACGAAGCAGGGGATGTACTTGGTGTTACAGCAATTGACCAAGAAACAGGTAAAATTGCAGTATTCCAAGCGAAAGCAACATTGTTCGCAACTGGTGGTGCTGGTCGTGTTTACCGTGCATCTACAAACGCATATATCAACACTGGTGACGGTCTTGGTATGGCTGCTCGTGCAGGTATTCCATTACAAGATATGGAATTCTGGCAATTCCACCCAACAGGTGTTGCAGGCGCAGGTGTATTGTTAACTGAAGGTTGTCGTGGTGAAGGTGCAATCCTTCGTAATAAAGACGGTGAACCGTTCATGGAGCGTTATGCTCCAACTTTGAAAGACTTAGCACCACGTGACTTCGTATCACGCTCTATGGACCAAGAGATCAAAGAAGGCCGTGGTTGTGGTCCTAAAGGTGATTATATCCTTCTTGATATGACGCACTTGGGTGCTGATACGATCATGAAACGTCTTCCATCTGTATTTGAGATTGGTAAGAAGTTCGCGAACGTTGACATCACAAAAGAGCCAATTCCTGTTGTGCCAACAATCCATTACCAAATGGGTGGTATTCCAACTAACATTCATGGTCAAGTTGTTGTTCCTGAATCGCGTGAAACTACTCCGCTAGAAGCACATTACGACAAAGACAGCGATACTTATTCTACCAATGCTGCGGATCGCAATTTCACTAAACCAGTGAAAGGTTTCTATGCGATTGGCGAATGTTCATGTGTGTCTGTACACGGTGCTAACCGTTTAGGTACAAACTCATTGCTTGACTTAGTTGTATTTGGTAAAGCTGCTGGCGAACATATCATTGACTATGTGACTAAGCATCACGGTGATGAATATGCGCCGCTTCCAACAACTGTGCTTCAGCAAACTGTTGAGCGTATCCGTCGCTTAGATGAGTCAACTTCAGGTGAAAATGCGCAAGAAGTTGCTGATGCAATTCGTGATATCGTTCAAGACCATGCAGGTGTATTCCGTACAACTGAACTTCTTGAAAAAGGTGTGAAAGAGATTCTTGCACTTGAGCCTCGTATCCGTAATATCCACTTAAAAGACAAATCAAAAGTATTTAATACTGCACGTATTGAAGCACTTGAAGTGGAAAACTTATACGAAGTTGCAAAAGCAACCTTAATCTCTGCAGCTGCACGTAAAGAATGTCGTGGTGCGCATACTGTTGTAGATTTTGAAGAATCTCCAGATCATCCAGCATATCCTTACGGCCGTCGTGATGATGAGTGGATGAAGCATACTTTATGGTTCTCTGCTGATAACCGTCTTGAGTACAAACCAGTACGTTACAAGCCTTTATCAGTTGATGCTATTCCACCTAAACCACGTACATTCTAATTGGGAGAAGTAAGATGAGTAGAGGTACTCGTACATTTAATATCTACCGCTACGATCCTGATAAGGATAAAGCACCGTACATGCAAACATTCAAGCTTGAGTTGACTGATAAGCACCGTATGTTGCTTGATGCGCTACTTGCATTGAAAGTTCAAGACGAAACTTTAACGTTCCGTCGTTCATGCCGTGAAGGTATTTGTGGTTCTGATGGTGTAAACATCAATGGTAAAAATGGTTTAGCGTGTCTTTGGAACCTAAACGATTTGCCAGAAGTAATTACTATTCGTCCATTACCAGGTCTTCCAGTAATCAAAGACTTGGTTGTAGACATGAATCAGTTCTATGATCAGTACGACAAAATTCAACCGTTCTTGATTAATAATCAACCTGCACCACCTAAAGAGCGTTTACAATCTCCAGAAGAGCGTGAGCATCTTGATGGTTTGTATGAATGTATTCTTTGTGCATGTTGTTCAACGTCTTGCCCATCATTCTGGTGGAACCCTGATAAATTCTTGGGGCCTTCAGCATTGTTGAATGCATATCGTTTCATTATTGATTCGCGTGATACTGCAACTCAAGACCGTTTGGCTCGTTTAGATGATCCTTTCAGTTTATTCCGTTGTAAAGGTATCATGAACTGTGTATCAGTATGCCCTAAAGGTCTAAATCCAACAAAAGCGATTGGTCACATTCGTAGCATGTTGTTAGATCAAGCTGGTTAATGCTGTTCCAAAAAAAGCACACTTTGGTGTGCTTTTTTTTAATCAAAACTTGGTGTTAAATTTAGTTTTCGAGATATTTTGGTTGAAGTGGTTAGATTTGCCCCAATCATAAAAAAATATGCACTTTAGGGATAAATGAAAACGTTTTGCATCTGCAAATATCTTTTTAAAATGTTAAGATATCGGTTTTATGATCCAAGTTGCATGTATTTAAATCTATAATTTTAGGCTTTAGTCTAATAATTATGAATTTTAATAGAATTTATCTAAATGCACCTTATATTATCTCAATGGTTTATAGTTGTATTTAGCTAATTTATGAATGGTATGTGTCAATAAAATCAGTTTGAAGTGAAGTTCATGATAGGATTTGAACAAAATTTTTAGCATGAATATTATTCAATCTGTACATTAAATCAACATTTTGGTGGTTTGGTGTTAAGCTGAAAGCAGGAATAATAAAATTGAAAAGTTGTTTTAGAAAAGACTAATATTTTTAATTTTTTCTAAGTCAATTTGCAAAAATTGCTCGGTAATTTTATCGAGTATAAAGATGAGTGATGATGCCAATGAGGGCGTTATGATTCGTCATTGGTATTAGAAACTCTCTAATGCTATACGCCCCATGGTCTTTTGTACCAGATGGGTGAATGTCAATTTACCGATTTGGCATTATCAATCATGGGCGAGCTTAGAAAGCTCCCTGTAATGTTTTGCAATAGGAAATGGGTCCACAAATGCAAGAAGTTGCTGACGCATTGCGTCTTGACACTGAACTTTCCGCTGACAGTGCAGCGTATATTGAAGAACTTTATGAGCAGTATTTAGTTGCTCCAGAATCAGTCGGTGCTGATTGGCAAGAATACTTTGGTAAGTTCCCAAAAGGGGATCAACCACACAGCAATGTACGTGAGCAATTCCTTTTATTGGGTCGTAACTCAAACCGTATTCAGCCTGTCGTTCAAAGTTCAGTTAGTTCTGAGCACGAGCGTCGTCAGATTGGCGTATTACAATTAATCGCTGCATACCGTAACCGCGGTCATCAAAAAGCAAAATTAGATCCATTAGGTTTGGCAAAACGAGAAGAAGTGCCTGATCTTGATCTAGCGGCTCATGGTTTAACCAAATCTGACTTAGATACTGTATTCAATACAGGTAATCTTGCAATTGGCAAAACTGAAGCAACTTTAGGTGAAATGGTCAATGCGATGGAGGCGACGTATTGCGCTTCTATTGGTGTTGAATATATGCACATTGTTGACACTAAAGAGAAACGTTGGATTCAACAACGTCTTGAAGGTGTGAAAGGTCAATTTGGTTTTTCAGCAGAACAAAAGAAACATGTTCTTGAACGTTTAACTGCAGCTGAAGGCTTAGAGAAATACTTAGGCAATAAGTATGTTGGTGCTAAGCGCTTTGGTGTGGAAGGCGGTGAATCTTTCATTCCGATGGTTGATGCTGTTATTCAACGCGCAGGTTCTGTGGGATGTAAAGAAGTTGTGATCGGTATGCCACACCGTGGTCGTCTCAACTTGCTTGTCAATATCATGGGTAAAAACCCAGCAGATCTTTTCGGTGAATTTGAAGGTAAATCACTTCACAAGAAAGGTTCTGGTGACGTTAAGTATCACCAAGGTTTCTCGTCAAACGTAATGACTCCAGGTGGCGAAGTTCATTTGGCATTGGCATTTAACCCATCACACTTAGAAATCGTAGGGCCTGTAGTTGAAGGTTCAGTACGTGCTCGTCAAGTTCGTCGTAAAGACATTGGTGGTGATGACGTATTACCCGTAATCGTACATGGTGATGCTGCATTTGCTGGTCAAGGTGTGAACCAAGAAACCTTCCAAATGTCACAAACACGTGGTTATACGGTAGGTGGTACAGTTCATATTGTTGTCAATAACCAAGTTGGTTTTACAACATCAGATCCACGTGATGCACGTTCTACTGAATACTGTACTGATATCGCGAAAATGATTCAGGCACCAATCTTCCATGTGAATGGTGATGATCCTGAAGCTGTATTGTTTGTTGCTCAACTTGCACATGATTTCCGTCATACTTTCCGTAAAGACGTTGTTATCGATATGTTCTGTTACCGTCGTCGCGGTCACAATGAAGCAGATGAGCCAGCAGCAACTCAGCCAATGATGTATCAAGTCATTAATAAGAAAACGACAACTCGTGCATTATATGCTGACAAATTAGTACAAGAAGGTGTAATTGATCGTGCGACTGCTGATCAGATGATCGAAGATTACCGTGCTGATTTAGAAGCAGGTAAACATGTTGCGAATGCACTTGTACTTGAACCGAATAAAAAAATGTTCGTTGACTGGACGCCATACTTAGGTCATGAATACACTGACGTTTGGGATACTACTTTCCCTGAAGAGCGTTTAAAAGAACTTGGTCGCAAAATGCGTGAGCTTCCTGAAGGCTTCGTGATGCAGCGTCAAGTTTCTAAGGTGATCGATGATCGTCTTAAAATGCAAACTGGTGAAATGCCATTGAACTGGGGTGCAGCTGAGACTCTAGCTTATGCTTCGTTATTGGACGAGGGTTATCTTGTTCGTTTAACTGGTGAAGATGTTGGTCGTGGTACATTCTCGCATCGTCATGCGAAGCTTCATAACCAAGTAGACGGTTCGACGTATATTCCACTTTGCCATATTAAAGAAAATCAACCGCGTACAGCGATTTATGACTCATTATTGTCTGAAATGGCAGTATTGGCATTCGAATATGGTTATGCAACAACTCTACCTAAGAGCTTAATTATTTGGGAAGCACAATTTGGTGACTTCGCGAACTGTGCTCAAGTTGTTATTGACCAATTCATTGCTTCTGGTGAGACAAAGTGGGAGCGCGTTTGTGGTTTAACGATGCTTCTTCCACATGGTTTTGAAGGTCAAGGCCCAGAACACTCATCTGCACGTTTAGAGCGTTTCTTACAGCTATGTGCTGAAGAAAACATGCAAGTGATGACGCCTACAACTCCTGCACAGATTTTCCATGCTTTACGTCGTCAGGCGATTCGCCCAATTCGTAAACCAATGATTATCATGTCTCCAAAGTCATTATTACGTCACAAATTAGCGGTATCTAATCTTGATGAATTGGCGAACGGTACTTTCCAAACCGTGATTGATGAAGTTGATAACATTAATAAGTTGGATGTGACTCGTGTAGTGCTTTGCGGTGGTAAGGTTTATTACGATTTACTTGAAAAACGTCGTGAAAATGAATTGAACAACACTGCTATTGTTCGTGTTGAACAATTGTACCCATATCCAGAAGCACGTTTAGCGGAAGTACTTGCACAATATCCAAATATGAAAGAGCTTGTTTGGGCGCAAGAAGAACCGAAGAACCAAGGCGCATGGTTATTCATCGCACCACGTTTATACGAAGGTGTTATGAAGTCAGGTCAACAAATTCAAATCAGCTATGCAGGACGTGAAGCATCTGCTGCACCGGCTTGTGGCTCACCATATTTACATGCAAAACAACAAGCACAACTCGTTAACGAAGCGCTTGCGATCGTAGCAGAATAATCAGGAGAATCTTAAGAATGGCAACCGAAATTAAAGCACCGGTATTCCCAGAGTCAGTTGCAGACGGAACAATTGCAACTTGGCACAAACAACCAGGTGAAGCGGTATCACGTGATGAAGTGATCTGTGATATCGAAACGGATAAAGTTGTACTTGAAGTTGTTGCTCCTGCAGATGGTACGATTGCAAATATCATTAAAGGCGAAGGCGACACAGTTCTTTCTGATGAAGTAATTGCTACATTTGAAGCAGGTGCTGTTTCAGGTGCTTCTCAAACTCAAGCTGTTCAATCTGAAGAGAAAGTTGAGCAAGCTGCTGCTGCTACAGAAGCGGGTGCTGCTCCTGTTGTTGAACGCGCTCAAGCTCCTGTTCAAGATCAAGCTCCAGCTGTTCGTAAGGCATTAACTGAAACTGGTATTAATGCATCAGAAGTTTCAGGTACAGGTCGTGGTGGCCGTATCACTAAAGAAGATGTGGCGAATCACCAATCTAAACCTGCTGCTCCTGCTGCTGCACCATTAAGCGTAGCTGTAGGTGAGCGTATTGAAAAACGTGTTCCTATGACACGTCTTCGTAAGCGTGTGGCTGAGCGTTTACTTGCTGCAACGCAAGAAACAGCAATGTTAACGACGTTCAACGAAGTCAACATGAAGCCAATCATGGACATGCGCGCTCAGTACAAAGATGCTTTTGAAAAGCGTCATGGTGCTCGTTTAGGCTTTATGTCATTCTTTGTTAAAGCTGCAACTGAAGCACTTAAACGCTACCCAGCTGTAAATGCTTCAATTGATGGAGATGATATCGTTTATCACGGTTACTATGACATCGGTGTAGCGGTATCTTCTGACCGTGGTTTAGTAGTTCCAGTATTACGTGATACTGATCGCATGAACTATGCTGAAGTTGAAAATGGTATCCGTGATTACGCATTCAAAGCACGTGATGGTAAGCTGGGCATTGAAGACATGACAGGTGGTACATTCACGATCACTAATGGCGGTACTTTCGGTTCATTGCTTTCAACACCAATTTTAAATACGCCACAAACTGCAATTTTGGGTATGCATAAAATCCAAGAGCGTCCAATGGCGGTAAATGGTCAAGTTGAAATCTTACCAATGATGTATTTAGCGCTTTCTTATGACCACCGTTTAATTGATGGTAAAGAAGCAGTGGGTTTCCTTGTAACAATCAAAGAATTGTTAGAAGAACCAGCTAAACTTATCCTTGATCTTTAATTCTAAAGAATAAATCCATGGGCTTAGAGCGATCCTCTAGGCCCATTTTTGGAGAGAAGAATGTCTCAACAATTTGATTTAGTAGTAATCGGCGGTGGTCCAGGTGGTTATGAAGCTGCTATTCGTGCAGCACAACTGGGTTTCAAAGTTGCGTGTATTGAAAAGCGTATTCATAAAGGAAAACCCTCTTTAGGTGGTACTTGCTTGAACGTGGGTTGTATCCCATCTAAAGCACTTTTAGACTCTTCACATCGTTATGAAGATACTGTTCATCATTTAGATGATCATGGTATTACAACGGGCGAAGTAAAATTTGATCTTCAAAAGTTACTTGCTCGTAAAGATAAAATCGTTAACCAACTTACAATGGGTATTGATGGCCTGTTGAAAGGTAACGGTATTGAATGGTTGCAGGGTACAGGTAAATTATTAGCTGGTAAAAAAGTTGAGTTTGTTCCACATGAGGGCGAAACTCAGATTTTAGAACCTAAATATGTCATTCTTGCTTCCGGTTCTGTTCCTGTAAATATTCCTGTTGCTCCTGTAGATCAAGATCTTATCGTTGATTCTACTGGCGCGCTTGAATTCCAAGAAGTACCTAAGCGTTTAGGTGTAATTGGTGCAGGTGTCATTGGTCTTGAACTTGGATCAGTATGGCGTCGTTTGGGTGCAGAAGTTGTTGTTTTTGAAGCAATGGATGCATTTTTACCAATGGCTGATAAAGCTTTGGCAAAAGATTACCAAAAAGTATTAACTAAGCAAGGTCTTGATATTCGTGTTGGCGCAAAAGTAGCTGGTACAGAAATCAATGGTCGTGAAGTGACAGTAAAGTACACTCAAGGTGGCGAAGACAAAACTCAGACTTTCGACAAATTGATCGTTTGCGTGGGTCGTAAAGCGTATGCAGAAGGTTTATTAGCAGAAGATTCTGGCATTAAACTAACTGAACGTGGTTTGGTTGAAGTAAATGATTGGTGTGCAACTTCTGTTGAAGGTGTATATGCAATTGGTGACTTAGTACGTGGTCCAATGCTTGCACATAAAGCAATGGAAGAAGGCGTAATGGCTGTTGAACGTATTCATGGTCACGCAGCTCAAGTGAACTATGACACGATTATTTCTGTGATTTATACACACCCTGAAGCGGCGTGGGTTGGTTTAACAGAAGAACAAGCGAAAGAAAAAGGTCACGAAGTTAAAACAGGTCAATTCGGTTTCGCAGCGAATGGTCGTGCGATGGCAGCTGGAGAAAATGCTGGTTTCGTGAAATTTGTTGCTGACGCTAAAACGGATCGTTTGCTTGGTATGCACGTGATTGGACCTGCTGCGTCCGATATCGTTCACCAAGGCATGATCGCACTTGAATTTGTATCAAGCGTTGAAGATCTTCAATTAATGACATTTGGTCACCCAACATTCTCTGAAGTAGTTCATGAAGCTGCGCTAGCAGTAGATGGGCGAGCGATTCACGCGATTCAGCGTAAACGTAAATAACACAAAAAAGAGCGGCTGAGGCCGCTCTTTTTGCATTTGGTGGTTGTTTTTGTTTGAATAATCATCTAAAACTAGAATACTAAATTTAATAAATGCCAATATTTATTGCGAAGGAAGTTTAAATATTGGTGTGTCATAAAAAGTGAAAAGTAGTAAAAGGTAAAACAATGAATTTACACGAGTATCAGGCGAAATCGCTGTTAAAAAAATATGGTATGCCAGTTCAGGAAGGCATCATCGCTACAAATGCAGAGGAAGCAGTAAAAGCATTTGAACAGCTAGGCGGCAAATTCGCTGTTATGAAAGCACAAGTACATGCCGGTGGGCGTGGAAAAGCTGGCGGCGTTAAAGTCGTTAAGTCAGCTGATGAAGCAAAAGAATATGCTTCGCAAATTATTGGTACTCGTTTAGTTACATATCAAACGGATGCAAATGGGCAACCAGTTAACAGTGTACTCGTTGCAGAAGATGTCTATCCAGTTGAGCGTGAATTGTATTTAGGCGCAGTTGTTGATCGTTCATCACGTCGTATTACTTTCATGGCTTCTACTGAAGGTGGTGTCGAAATTGAAAAAGTCGCTGAAGAAACTCCAGAAAAAATTATTAAAGTTGAAGTAGATCCATTGGTTGGCTTACTTCCTTTCCAAGCTCGTGAAGTCGCTTTTGCTTTAGAGCTGAAAGATAAACAGATTAATCAATTTGTTAAAATTATGTCTGCAGCTTATCAAGCGTTCGTAGAAAATGATTTCGCATTGTTTGAAATCAATCCTTTGTCAGTCCGTGAAAATGGTGAAATTTTGTGTGTTGATGCCAAGGTCGGTATTGATTCGAATGCTTTATATCGTTTGCCAGAAGTTTCTGCTTTAAGAGATAAATCGCAAGAAAATGAGCGTGAGCTCAAGGCATCTGAGTTTGACCTTAACTATGTTGCTTTAGAAGGTAATATTGGTTGTATGGTGAATGGAGCAGGTCTTGCAATGGCAACCATGGACATCATTAAACTCTATGGTGGTCAACCAGCAAACTTCTTGGATGTAGGTGGTGGCGCAACCAAAGAGCGTGTAATTGAAGCATTCAAGATCATTTTAGCGGATCAGTCAGTACAAGGTGTGCTGATCAATATCTTCGGTGGTATTGTGCGTTGTGACATGATTGCTGAAGCAATTATTGCAGCGGTTCAAGAAGTAAATGTAACAGTGCCTGTTGTTGTTCGCTTAGAAGGGAATAATGCAGAACTAGGTGCAAAATTACTTGATGAATCTGGTCTTAAACTAATTTCTGCAAACGGCTTATCTGATGCCGCAGAAAAAATTGTTGCTGCAGTAAAAGCATAAGGAGTATCAATCATGAGCGTATTAATTAATAAAGACACTAAAGTATTGGTACAGGGCTTTACGGGTAAAAATGGTACATTCCACTCAGAACAAGCTTTGGCTTATGGTACTAAGGTTGTGGGGGGTGTGACTCCAGGTAAAGGCGGTCAAACTCATTTAAATCTACCTGTATTCAATACAATGAAAGATGCAGTGAAAGAGACTGGTGCTGATGCATCGGTCATTTACGTTCCTGCACCATTTGTATTGGATTCTATCGTTGAAGCAGTTGACTCTGGCGTTGGACTGATTGTTGTTATCACTGAAGGTGTACCAACCATTGATATGCTGAAAGCGAAACGCTATCTAGAAACCAATGGAAATGGTGCTCGCTTAGTGGGTCCAAACTGTCCAGGTGTTATCACGCCGGGTGAATGTAAGATTGGTATTATGCCAGGACATATTCATCAGCCAGGACGAATCGGTATTATTTCGCGTTCTGGTACGTTGACCTATGAAGCTGTTGCACAAACTACGAAGTTAGGATTAGGACAATCAACGTGTATTGGTATTGGTGGAGATCCAATCCCTGGTATGAATCAGATTGATGCTTTGAAACTGTTCCAAGATGATCCAGACACAGATGCAATTATTATGATTGGTGAGATTGGTGGTACAGCTGAAGAAGAAGCGGCAGAATATATCCAATCAAATGTGACCAAACCTGTTGTTGGTTATATTGCTGGTGTGACTGCACCGAAAGGTAAGCGAATGGGTCATGCTGGTGCTATTATTTCAGGTGGTAAAGGCACAGCAGAAGAAAAATTTGCTGCATTTGAGCGTGCTGGAATGGCATATACACGTAGCCCAGCTGAACTTGGTTCAACGATGTTAGAAGTACTCAAAGAAAAAGGTTTAGCTTAATCCTTTAAGTAAAAAAGCCTCCTGAGTGGAGGCTTTTTTCATGCATAATAATAAGATATAGAAACGTAAAATTAATATGATTCAAAATTTTAAACTTTATTTACAAGCTTTGATGATTTTTTCTATTTCTGCTGTTCACGCGAACTCCTTGGATCATGATGAAAATACGAAAGATCAAAATCTCATTTTTAATTTTTTTGAAGCTCAGCAAGAACTTCACTATGAGCCTGCCATAGAAGATTTAAATAGTGAACAGACCAAGATTGCAGAATTAAATGAGAAAGAATATTCGAGATTTGATGTATTGACGCATTCAATTTTTCAATCCGAACGTATTAAGTTTTTTAATTTCACAGCTTTTGATCGGAATGAATTGAAGAATAAACTTGATACAGGTCATTTTGACTTATCAAATCTGGAACAATTAAGCATTACGTTTGGATATGGTGTTGAGTATTTGCTGAAACAGAATCAAACGATAGGGTACGAGTTTTTATCCTCGTTTCCCTACGATCGAGGCAGATTGATTCGGATTTTTTGGAATCAGACATTTTAAATGTCTAATCTATTTTTCGATAAAGGCCTGATTTAACTGTTCCAGCTTTGGTTTCTTTTATGAGGTGCCATGAAGAAGGTAGATTAAGTGATGACAATGGTTGATCGGCTTCGACATAAATAAATGCATCTGTTTTGAGTTTTGGGTCAATCAATGAAGCCAACTCCTCCCAAAGATTTAAACTATAGGGAGGATCTAAAAAAACTACATCGAATTGATTGTTTGAGAGTTGTTTTAGCGCGATTTGGGCAGTGCTTTGAATCAGTTTTGCATTATTCACATTTAAAAGCGCTAAGTTTGATTTTAAAAATTTATTTTGCTCTAAATTAGGTTCGATCATCGTGACATGAGCTGCCCCTCGAGATAGCGCTTCAAAACCTAATGCACCAGATCCAGCGCAAACATCTAGCACCTGCGCTTGTTGAATATCCCACATTAACCAATTAAATAAAGTTTCGCGTACACGATCTGGTGTTGGTCTTAAACCCTCAATAGTGGCAAAAGGTAATACACGGCGTTTCCATTCACCACCAATGATGCGGAGTTGATTTTTCATTTATTGACTCGTGTTACGTTGAGTGTCAGTGTTTGCATTCGTTGCATTCGTTGCATTCGTTGCACTGTTGCTGTTACGTGATGTTTGGAGTTCACGAGGAAGTGCATTTGGATCGGCTGATAAATTACTAGATCCGCTAGGTAATTCACCAGGCTTAATGCCTGCTGTCATTAAGCCGCCGCTGACAACATGATTCATCGGCTTTATTGGCTTACGATCACGATGGAGTAACCAATAATCTAATACAGGACGTGCGAGCGCGGTTGCTCCTGAACCTCCACGACCATTTTCCCATATCACTGCAATCGCTATTTCTGGGTTGTCGGCAGGGGCGAAGCCTACAAATAAGCCGTGATCGAGTTGACGTTCAGTTAATAAAGCTTCGTTATACTTTTTACCTTGCGCAATACTCTTGACCTGAGCGGTACCTGTTTTACCCGCAATTTGATATTGCAGTCCACCACGAATCCCTTTACCTGTTCCAGATTGGATCACATCCACCATGGCATCACGCATCTTAATCCAATCTTCATCAGTACCATTGAAGGCAATTTTATAATCTGGTGCATTGTGGACTTTGAATTGCTTTGTTCCTTTGGTTTCACGTAATACATGCGGTGTAACATGGGCGCCATGATTTGCAGTAATTGCAGTTGCCATCGCAAGTTGCAAGGGGGTAGAAGTGAACGCACCTTGCCCAATACTGACTGAGATTGTTTCCCCTTTGAGCCATTTAGAATTGCGAGTACGCATTTTCCATTCTGGCGAAGGATACAATCCTGTACTTTCGCTAGGAAGGTCTACACCCGTTTTCTCACCAAATCCAAACTGACGCATCCATGTGTTCATACGATCGATCCCCATCTGGTAAGAAAGAACGTAATAGTAAGTATCACATGAGACAACAATGGACTTGTGCATATTGACTACACCATGCCCCATTTTTTTCCAGTCGCGGAATTTGTGAGAATCTCCTGGTAAGTGGAAATAACCTGGATCTGAAATAGCAGTTGACCAATCGACAATACCGTAGTGAATACCCCCTAATGCAGCCATAGGCTTAATGGTAGAACCTGGTGGATAAGTCCCTTGAACTGCGCGGTTATACAACGGCTGATCTAAATTGTCACGCAGCGCACTATAGTCTGTATGACTGATACCAGTCACGAATAAATTTGGGTTGAAACTTGGACTCGAAACGAGTGCCAAAATTTCACCTGTACGTGGATCCATTGCAACAATTGCACCACGACGCCCCGCAAGTTGCTCAGCAGCTACTGTTTGGAGACCATAATCAAGTGATAAATAGAGGTCATTACCGCGTACAGAATCTTTACGCCCTAATTTCCGTAAGACATTACCGAAAGCATCTGTCTCAATAGACTCAAAGCCAGGTGAGCCATGCAACAGGTCTTCATAAAATTTTTCTACACCAATTTTACCGATCAGGTTTGTACCTGCGTAAGCATCTTTATCAATGCTTTTGAGTTCTTTATCGTTAATACGACCGACATACCCAATAACATGGGCAAATAATTCACCATGCGGGTAATAACGCGTCATTTGGGTTTCAATAGAAACACCAGGAAATTTAAACTTTACTTCACTAAATTTAGCGATATCTGTTTCAGTTAAGTTTAGTTTAAGCGTTACACGTTCAGTCTTTTTTGCGGTTTTCACACGACTCATGAAGCGTTCGATGTCTTCTTCGCTCAAGTCAATAATCTTTCTAAGGCGTTCTACCGTGTCTTCAATATCAGGCACATCCGCTTTACTTAATGTAGCCGTAAAAACTGGATAATTGTCAGCCAATAGAATGCCGTTACGATCAAAAATATAACCGCGGGCAGGGGAAATCGGTTGTAAACGAATTCGGTTTTTGTCCGATGCATCTTTAAATTGGTCGTAATGCACAATTTGCAAATAAGCATATCGAGACAATAGAACAAGTAAAAAAAAGATTACCACGCAAATAGCAAACACCACTCGACTACGAAAAATTCGCTTTTCTTGTTGTACATTCTTCAGTGGGAACTGCTGCTTCATAGATCTTTACTTTTTTGCGGGTAAAAGCTGACTTTATATCAAAGTATTTTAACTCAGATTGACTATAAAATTTGAAAAATTAATAAATAGTTCGTATGTTATAAAAATTAAAATTTGACCAAATAGACACTAATTTTAAAGCTTGTTGTATATAAGAACGAAAATTATTCTGTTAAAGTCGAAGCACTATGGATGAATAATAATATTGTTCTCAGTTTGAGAGAATGGAGAAAATAATGAGAAAAATCGTTTCCTTTGCTGTCATGATGTGGGTAGGGAATTTAGCATACGCAGATTTTTCATCGTTTTATCCTGAAGCAAAATTGAAACCAGAACAATTTTCTAAAATAAATGTGGGTGCTGGTGTTACACAACGGTTAGCGCATGGGAATTTAGAATACGTCACTCCATACGGTATTGGATACGGAAAGCTTGGCGCTTTCTTAAATGACGACCACGATGTGGGTGCTCAAGTCGGTTTTCGTTACCCAATAATTCTCGGAACTAAGGACTTAAATGGATTTTATTTAGGTGCATTTGCTGGTCATCTAAAATCAAAAACAGTCAATGGTGAAAAGGAATCTCAACTCGGTGGTGGTATAGATTTATCTTATGTCATGCTGAATAAAGAAAGAATTAGTACATTTAGTGTAGGGATAAAAGCAGGAGAGGAAATCACGCAAGGAAACCAAGTGATTTTTGAAACTAAACCAGAACTACAGTTTGCCTACACCTTAAGTGTAGGATTTTAGAAAGCTTTATGGTTTTATACCTCAAGTTCGACTGCAATTAGATATATGAATATGAGAGTCATGAATGTTTGGATATGTGAGTGATTTGTGGCAAGCCTTCGTCAATCGACCTGATTTTTATGCAGTACTGAGTATTATCCCAGTAACCGCATTTGTGACTTGGGCTCACGTCTGGATGGCACTCAAGATGGTGTTTTATCCAATTAAGTTTTGGGGTTTTCACTTAGGTCCGCTTCCGGTGGGATGGCAAGGAATTGTTCCACGTAAGGCAGGACGTATATCGGGTATTATTACCGACAATACACTATCAAAACTTGGCTCCTTACGAGAGTTCTTAGATGCGATGGATCCCGAGGATACTGCTCGTATCATTGGTGAACAGGTTGGCTTTGAGTTAGAGCACTTAATTGATGAAGTGATGATGGATCGCAATGCGGTTCTATGGGAAAACTTACCTTACTCAATCAAGCGACGTATTTATGCGCAAGCACATAAGCAACTTCCAAATGTTTTGAAAGAGCTCGTAACTGAATTAACTTTAAATGTTGAGTCGCTCGTGGATATGCGTGCGATGGTAGTGAGTCAAATGGAAGGCGACCGTCAATTGATGGTTAATATGTTCTTAAAAGTGGGTCAAAAAGAAATTAATTTCATTTGGCATATCAGTGCATTAATCGGTATGTTCTTCGGTATCTTCCAAATGATCGTTTGGTTTGTCGTGCCTTGGCATTGGACCGTACCATTCTGGGCAGCAATTTGGGGCTTTTTAACGAATTGGATTGCAATTTGGATGGTATTTAATCCAGTTGAGCCACATTATATTCGTTATCCACAATTCTTTGAGTTAACTCAAGATCGTAAATTCCCTTGGATAAAACCTGTTACTCCACGCATTGGTTCTTATAATATTCAAGGTGCGTTTATGAAGCGCCAAGAAGAAGTATCAGATGTATTTGCCCGTGTAGTGACTGAAGATTTGATTACATTGAAATCTATTATGATGGAAATGATGTATGGTGGAAAAAAAGACAAAACACGCCGTATTGTCAAACGTCATATCAATGAAATCATGGAAACACCATTGGTTCGTACATCATTACAGCTGTCTTTAGGTCCAAAAGAGTATGCAAAACTCAAGACAGACTTGATCGATCGCTCAATTGAAATTACGATGGTGCCTGTATGCGACCCAGCTTTTAATGCGAGCCGTGCACAGAAAATCTATCAAATGTTTAAAGAACGTATCCGTGAATTAACGCCGCGCGAGTTTCAAAATCTATTACGTCCTGCATTCCAGGAAGACGAATGGATCTTAATTGTGCTAGGTGGGGTAACAGGTTTCTTCGCGGGTCTGATTCATTTATTTGTGGCTTTCTTATAAATAGATGCTGGATTGGTGCCTACCAAAGACATTAACCAAGTATCGTCGATATAGTTAAAATGAGGATGTTTATTTATGCGCATTATATTACTCGGACCACCTGGAGCAGGTAAAGGTACTCAAGCTCAGTTGATCTGCAAGCGCTACAATGTCCCACAAATTTCAACCGGTGATATGCTCCGTGCTGCAATTCGTGAAGGAACTGAACTCGGTCTACAGGCAAAATCTGTAATGGACAATGGTGGTCTAGTTTCTGACGAACTGATTATTGGTCTGGTTAAAGAGCGTATTGCACAACCAGATTGTGCAAATGGTTGTATCTTTGATGGTTTCCCTCGTACGATTCCTCAAGCTGAAGCTTTGGAAAAAGAAGGCATTGATATTGATCACGTGATCGAAATTGATGTGCCTGATGAAGAAATCGTTAAACGCTTATCGGGTCGTCGCCAACATCCAGCATCAGGTCGTGTTTATCATATCGTCTACAACCCACCAAAAGTGGAAGGCAAAGATGATGAAACTGGTGAAGATTTAGTTCAGCGTCCAGATGACCAAGAAGAAACAATTCGTAAGCGCTTAGGTTCATATCATACTGAAACTGAACAATTGGTTGGCTTTTACCAAGGGCGTGCAGCTTCAGGTGAAAATGCGCCAACGTATGATAAGCTGAATGGACTTCGTCCTATTGAAGAAGTTCAAAAAGAACTTTTTGCAATTTTAGATCAAACTAAATAATCATTATTCAGCTTTGACAAAAAAGAAGCCCTAAGTCATATTAGGGCTTCTTTTTTTATGATGTGAAGGTAAACAAGTGCAAAATATTGCCATTATTTTATTGATGCTTGCATGCTTGGCAGTATTGTCTTTTTTGGTATTTATAAGTTTTAAATTACTTCGCGATAGTCAAAAACAGATGAAATTAGATAAAGAGAAAAAAGATCAAAAAAAATCTATTGATCGTTAAATCTGTTTTAAATCGATCTGTCTTATCGCTCCATATTCGAAACGTTCAGGCCAATTGCACACATCACTTACAACACACTCGTTGCACTTTGGCTTCCGCGCAATACAGCAATAACGTCCATGTAAAATTAACCAATGATGAGCGTCTACAATAAACTCTTTTGGAATCACTTTCACTAGACGGTGTTCAACTTCGAGTACATTTTTTCCTACAGCAAGTCCAGTACGATTACCTAATCGAAAGATGTGGGTATCAACTGCCATGGTTGGTTGACCAAAAGCCGTATTCAATACCACATTTGCAGTTTTTCGACCTACGCCTGGAAGTGCTTCTAAATCAGCACGGTTGTTAGGAACAATACTATTGTGTTGTTTAATCAATATTTCACAAGCTTTGATGACATTTTCAGCTTTAGAGTTATAGAGACCTATCGTTTTAATATAAGATTTTAATCCTTCTACACCTAAGGCATAGATTGCTTCAGGTGTGTTTGCTACAGGGAAAAGCTTATCTGTGGCCTTATTTACGCTTACATCAGTGGCTTGTGCTGATAATGTCACTGCAACTAACAATTCAAAGGGTGAAGAATAATTCAGCTCTGTTTTAGGGTTTGGGCGTTGAGCTCTTAATCTTTCAAAAAAAATTTGAATTTGCTTTTTTGTCATGTTTTTTACTGTCTTAGGTGTTTTAACGGTCATTTAAACACCCTCAATTGAATTGAGTTTTTCATATAAAGTATTGAGTTGCTCTCGCTTATCGAGGCTCTCACGTAAAGAAAGTTGTTTTTCAAGCTTTTTAATTTGTGTACGTAATTTGGCAAGTTCGATTGTAGATTTTGCATCTAATGTCTTATGAAGTGCTGTTTTTTCTATTGTTTGAATAGTAGGTACGGATTGTAATTGTTTTGAAAATTGAGCAAAAAGTGCAGTATCAATTTCAGCTTTAACGACAGGACCTTTGCGATGAAGTCTGCGATTTTCCTCACGTTGAATATGAGCATAATATCGATTTCTAAGATCGTTTTGTTCTAGGATGCGGGCTTGCTCATTTGGTATGGGCTGTAAATCTTCAACGAGATCGATACAGTCGACTGGACAAGGAGGAATACATAATTCGCATCCAGTGCAAAGATCAGTTAACACAGTATGCATTAATTTTCCTGATCCAATAATGGCATCAACAGGGCAAGCACTGATGCATTTAGTGCAACCAATACACTCGTCTTCACGTATGATTGCTTTCATACGCTGTGGACGACCATCAGACTGAATTGGCCAAACGCTTTCTTCAGCTTTAAGCTTAGGGCGATTCAGTACGTGAGCAATTGCGTCAGCAACAGGTTGACCGCCAGGTACACATTTATTTGCGTCTTCTCCTTCTACAATAGCTTTAGCATAAGGTAAACAACCATCACGGTGGCCACATAGGCCACATTGGGTTTGAGGTAGGAAAGCATCAACTTGTTGTATCAATGAGATTTGTGCGTGCATGTACGTTAAAACTTAATCAAGCGAAAAGGAGATCGATCATAGGTGCGAAATATGAATGATTTTAACATGATTAGTATTAGTTTGGGGTGCGCTGTTATGGGTCATTTATTGCGCAATAAAAGCGCTGAATAAGCATCAATACATAATTAAAAGTAATGAATTTGATAATTTAAAATTATTAAATACTATAATTAAGTAATTGAAATTAAAAAAATATTAAAAAAAATTATGAAAACTATTGTACAGTGCCTGTAAAAGATATTTAATACTTTGCGCCAAAACTTATCAATATATTGAAATTTTGACCAATTTTGATCCATTTTCTGCTGAGGATTAAGCGTTGAAATACAACAGCCTTAACGACTTCCTAGACTACGTTAAAACACGTGATGCACATCAACCAGAATTTCTTCAAGCTGTTGAAGAGGTGATGACAAGCTTATGGCCTTTTATTGAAAAGAACCCTAAGTATGCAGCTCATGGTTTATTAGAACGTTTAGTTGAACCTGAACGTGCGATTCAATTCCGCGTTTCTTGGGTTGATGATCAAGGTCAAACACACGTTAACCGTGCGTTCCGTGTTCAGTACAACTCAGCAATTGGTCCATTCAAAGGTGGTATGCGTTTCCACCCTTCAGTGAACCTTTCAATCCTAAAATTCTTAGGTTTTGAACAGACTTTCAAAAATGCGTTAACTACACTACCAATGGGTGGTGGTAAAGGTGGTTCTGATTTTGACCCTAAAGGTAAATCAGAAGGCGAAATCATGCGTTTCTGCCAAGCACTCATGATCGAGTTATACCGTCACTTAGGTTCTGACACAGATATTCCTGCGGGTGATATTGGTGTTGGTGGCCGCGAAGTTGGTTACATGGCGGGTATGATGAAGAAGCTCAGCAATGACACTTCATGCGTATTTACAGGTAAGGGTTTAACTTTTGGTGGTTCACTAGCGCGCCCTGAAGCAACTGGTTACGGTACAGTGTATTTCGCTGAGGAAATGCTTAAGACTCGTAACGACAGTTTCAAAGACAAGGTAGTTACAATTTCTGGTTCGGGTAACGTTGCACAGTTTGCTGCTGACAAAGCAATGTATTTGGGCGCAAAAGTTGTTTCACTTTCAGATTCAGCTGGTACTGTATACATTAAAGATGGTTTAACTCCAGAGCTTTTAGCTGAAGTAATGGAGCTTAAAAACGTTCAACGTGGTCGTATCTCAGAGTTTGCAGCGAAACATGGCTTTGAATATCTTGAAGGGCAACGTCCTTGGGGTATTAAGTGTGATATCGCACTTCCATGTGCAACACAAAATGAATTAGATGCTGATGATGCGGATAAATTGCTTGAAAATGGTGTGATTTGCGTAGCTGAAGGTGCAAATATGCCTTCTACACTTGCAGCAGTTGAAAAATTCGTTGAAGCAAAAATTCTTTATGCTCCAGGTAAGGCATCCAATGCAGGTGGTGTTGCAACTTCTGGTCTTGAAATGTCTCAAAATGCGCTTCGTTTAGGTTGGTCTTTCGAAGAAGTAGATGAGCGTTTACATGCAATCATGAAAGAAATTCACCGTAACTGCGTAAAATTTGGTACTCAAGAAGATGGTACTGTGAATTACGTAGATGGTGCGAACATTGCTGGTTTCGTAAAAGTTGCTGATGCGATGTTAGCTCAGGGTGTATTCTAAGAATATATTCAAGAATAAAAAACCGAGGCTTAGCCTCGGTTTTTTATTATTTATAGAGAACCTTTTACAGCTTCTCGCTCTACAGCCATATCAAAAATATAAGCATACTTAGACTGATCTGCAGCAGGATTTTTGATTTCATAGCGTTTTACACGAATGATTTGACGTTCATTCGGACTATGAGAAAAACCTTCAATTTGATCGTAGAATAAAGTCCAGTCTTTATCGACTTGCGTTTTAATACCACTATCGTTGTATTTTATTTCTCTGACTTGTAGACAAGTTTGGGGAGCTACACCTGTACATTGTTTAGTTTCTGGCGAAATTTCAAGAAATATGGTTTCACCTTGAGTTTTGTATTTGGTTTCAGGTGTCATTTTACCCGTGAAGATAATCTTTTCACCATTCGGCTGTACCAAAGTCAACGTTGGATTATCACGATCATTTAAATTAAGCACGAAAGGAACAGCAGCTTGGGAAAATAGATTTCCAGCAAAGCGTTCTTGTTCGGCAGCCAAACCATTACATCCCTTCATGGTAGATGCAAGTTGAGCAGCTACGATAGTATTGTTTTTTAGCTCAAACCCGCCAAATAAAGTATTGCAGCTCGTATGAATTGAAAGTTTTTTATCAGTGGTGAAGTTTAAAGTGATTGGTTGAGGCGCATTTTGTGGATTGGCTTGCCATTGGTATGCAGAGAGAGTTTGATCAGCATTTTGTTGTTGAAGCACAGACACAGCTAAATCCCCAGCTTTTTGTAGATCGGAAGTCTGACACGCAGCAAGTGTGATAGGCAAAATAGCCAAGGCAATTAATTTTAATTTCATAACAAGTTTTCTAAATTGTATTGATCCGAGGAAGGATAACGCAGGAGATCTAAAAAATTATGGATACATTCTGCACTTTTCAGTATCAAAATGTATCCATTGATCGATGATTATTTCGTGATGGTCATTTAAAAAATGATATTTTATTTTCTCTCAATCAAAGCGATAAATATCCATTCCTAAAGCACCCATGGTAAAACTACTATGTACAATGCTAAAACGATCACCAGTGCCCATAGAGAAAAATAAAGGTGCAAAGTGTTCTATCGTAGGGTGGTTACGATGAACAAAAGGAATCGTATTCCACGCTAAAATAGCAGGATAATCCGAATGAGTGAGCTGCTGCACCACGTAGTTTCTAAAAGTTGATGCCCATTCTGGAACTTCACTCGTTTCACCATGCCAAGCAAGCTCTCTTAAATTATGAGTAATGCTTCCCGAGCCAATTAATAATATTTGCTGATCTCTTAATGGAGCGAGAGCTTGACCAATTTTAAATATCGCTTCAGCAGACATCGTCATGGGTAAAGAGATTTCGACTACGGGGATATCAGCTTCTGGATACATATGTAATAAAGGCATCCATACGCCATGATCACGAGGTCGTGTACTATTGGCATGTGCAGTAATTTGTGCCTCAGCGAATAAATTTAAAACTTGTTCAGCAACATCTGGAGCACCAGGGGCAGGATAGCGAATTTCATACAGTTCATCTGGGAAACCTCGAAAATCGTGCCATGTTTCAGGTCTAGCCCCCGTACTTACTTCGAGTGCATTGCTTTCCCAATGTGCAGACATGACGATTATCGCTCTAGGTTTGGGCAAATTGAGACTCAAGCGATGTAAAGCTGGACCAACCTGTTCAGGATTCAAAGCCAGCATTGGAGAGCCATGTGAGATGAATAAGCCAGGTAGCGTTTGAATAGTCATGAGGTTGGTTCCATTCTTAGGTGTATGAGGTGATCATCGCAAATTTTAGAAGTCAGAGTAACCATTTAAATTTGAACATCATGTTGCAAATTCGGAACGATTATCCAGCACGATGGTACGGATGGTTATGATTAATGCTCATGGCACGGTAAAGTTGTTCAATCAACAGAATGCGAACCATAGGGTGGGGTAGCGTTAATTTAGATAAAGACCAGTGCCAAGCAGCAGCTTTACGAACTGCATCAGAATGTCCATCAGGTCCACCAATCGCGAGTACAACATCATTCCCTTCAAGCATCCAACCTTTCATGGTTTCAGCTAATTTTTCTGTACTAAACTCTTTTCCTCCCACTTCAAGTGCAATTAAAAGTTCATTTCCTTTCAGTGCATTTAAAATGCTATCGCCTTCGATATTACGGTATTTTAAAATATCAGCTTCAGAGTCATTCTTTCCGCGTTTCGCCATAGGAAGCTCAACAATTTGAGTTTGTACAAAAGGTTGAATTCTTTTGAAATAATCTTCAAAACCAGTAAGAACCCATGCTGGCATTTTTTGACCAATGGTCAAGATACGAATTTTCATGAAAATGTGTCACTAGAAGTTTCACGATATTATACATTTCAAAGTGATGAATTTATAAATTCAAAAGTTAAAACATAATGGGTTGTTAATTTTGCATCCATTGACATCTTATAAAAAAGAGAGCCTAAGCTCTCTTTCTTCACTTAAAAGACCGATTAGTGTCGTGCAGATTTTGATTCGTCAACTGCTTTCACAATGGGTGTTTTTACTAATGGTTTAGGCATAGAGGTTAATGCTAGTGGTAAAATTTCATCAATTGATTTTACAACTTTGATATCTAAACCTTCTTTCACATTATCAGGAATTTCGACTAAATCACGTGCATTTTCCTGTGGAATAAAGACCATTTTTACACCGCCACGATGTGCAGCCAGTAATTTTTCCTTTAAACCACCAATACGCATTGCACGGCCACTCAAGCTAGTTTCACCAGTCATTGCAATATCAGGTCGAATCGCAATGCCAGTAAACGCTGAAACTAATGCTGTCGTCAAAGCAAGACCAGCTGAAGGACCATCTTTAGGCGTAGCGCCTTCAGGTAAGTGCACGTGAATATCGGTTTCTTCAAAGCGAGTAGAATCGATACCCAAAGCATCAGCTCGTGTACGCACTACGGTCATCGCTGCAGTAATAGACTCCTTCATAACATCACCTAAAGAACCAGTGGTTACAAATTTGCCTTTACCTTTCATTGCTGCAACTTCAATTGTCAGTAGTTCACCACCAACTGAAGTCCAAGCTAGACCATTAACACGACCGACTTGAGCTTCTTCTTCCGCCATACCAAAATCGAATTTATGCGGCCCTAAGTAGTCAGGTAGATTTGCCGAATTAACTTCAATTTGAAGATTTTTCGCTTTTTTACTAACCGCTTCTTTAACCACTTTACGTGCGATTTTAGAGACTTCACGCTCTAAACTTCGAACACCAGCTTCACGTGTATAGCGTTGTACGATATCTCGAATTGCTTCTTCGTGTACACTTAATTCCTTAGCACGTAAGCCATTATTCTTGATTGCTTTAGGTACTAAGTAACGCTCAGCAATATTGATTTTCTCTTCCTCTGTATAACCAGGAAGGCGAATGACCTCCATACGATCTAACAAAGCTTCAGGTATATTCATACTGTTTGCAGTACAAATAAACATGACTTCAGATAAATCAAGATCAAGATCGAGATAGTGATCGTTGAATTTGTGATTCTGTGAAGGATCAAGCACTTCTAACAAGGCAGATGCAGGATCACCACGATGATCTTGAGCCATTTTGTCAATTTCATCGAGTAGGAATAAAGGGTTTTTTACACCGACTTTAGAAAGTGATTGCACAATCTTACCTGGCATCGCACCAATATAAGTTCTGCGATGTCCACGAATCTCAGCCTCATCACGAACACCACCAAGTGCCATTCGAACGAATTCGCGACCTGTTGCTTTAGCTACAGACTCACCTAATGAGGTTTTACCTACACCAGGAGGACCTACGAGACACAATACTGGTCCACGTAGTTTTTTTACACGTGATTGAACAGCGAGATATTCAACGATACGCTCTTTAACTTCATCCAAACCATAATGATCAGCATCAAGAATATCTTGAGCTTTAGCAAGATTAATACTTACTTTGCTCGCCTTATTCCATGGTGTATCTAAAATAGTTTCGATGTAATTTCGAACGACCGCAGCTTCACTCGATGCAGGCTGCATTGCTTTGAGCTTACGGAATTCACCTTCTGCTTTTTTACGAACATGCTCAGGAAGATCAGCTTCAGCTAAACGTTTTTCAATCTCTGCGATATCATCTTCAGCACCGCCATTCATGTCAGAAAGTTCACGCTGAATAACTTTCATTTTTTCATTTAGAAAATATTCGCGCTGATTCTTTTCCATTTGACGTTTTACATTGTCATGTAAATTTTGCTCAATCTGTTGTTCTTCAGACTGTTGAAGCAAATAAGTCATTAACTCTTGTAAATGAGCTTCAAATTCATCGTGTTCGAGGAATTTTTGTTTCACTTCGATATTTAACGGCACGCGTGTTGCGACGAAGAACATGAGTTGCAATAAATCATCGATTTTATTTGCAGCATTAATTAACTCACGCGCATTACGTAGTTTTGCTTCAGCGTATTGGCTGAAAAGACCACGTAATTCTTCGAGGCGAGTTTGTTGAGTTGCCGATTCCATACGGATCGTCATTGGGCTAAGGCTGTGCTCAGCTTCTAAATAATCGTTTTGATCGTAAATATTAATCAATTTAGAGCGATAAATACCCTCGATTAAAACCTTAATGCAGTTTTCATCGTTCTCATGATTTACGACTTGCACAATCTTCGCGACAGTACCGTATTGATATAAATTGTCGTGATCAATTTCTTCTGTAAGAGAATCTTGTTGAGCTACTACAAAAACTAAATTGTCACTGTTACGAGCTACATCAACTGCTTTAATCGATTTTTCACGGCCGACAAAAAGCGCAATTTGCATGTGTGGATAAACCACAACATCACGCAAAGCTAATAGCGGTAACACGCTAGGGGTCTGAAGTTCTAAGTTTTCTTCATTCATAATAATATCAGTCATGAGCACTCCTAATGAGTGACAACGGTGTTGCCATATTTTTATAGTGATGTGTAATTTAAAAAATACAAGGGTGAAAATCGATAAAATTCGATTTATTTCTACTAATCTTGATAAATTCAGTTGGATTTAGGGTGAATTAATATTCTTCGTTTGAATTTTAATCGTTTTCTAGGGGTGATTAACTCATCTAATGGCTGATCCCAAGGTTGGCGCTTTAAAGGATCTAAGATTAATTGAAAGTCATGCGCTAAACCGATGCGATAGGGTTGATTGCTCGCATGCTTTAAAGTTCTATCATAAAAGCCACCTCCCATACCCATACGTGTTCCATGATAATCACAGGCTACTAGGGGCATCAACAGTAAATCAATTTGTTTTACATTTTGCCCCAATCTATGCATAGGCTCATACATGCCTAATTTATGTTTAGTAAAACGTTTATTTAGATATTGATGCTTTGAAATTGGAACCCATTTTAAAGTTGAATCAAGTCTGGAGACTTTTGGGAGATAAACGACTTTATGCTTCGAAAAGCAATGCATGATTAGGATATGTGTTTGAACTTCACCGAATGCATCTAAATAAATCCCAATTTTTTGTGCAGATTTAAATTTAGAGTGAGATTGGATTTTTGACAAAACCTGAAAAGCAGAACGTCGTTGCGTAAAAATTGAGAGTTGTCTTCTACGAGAGCGTAGAGTTTTTCTTAAAAGTTGTGTTTGCAACTGCATTTCAAACTATACCAATCTAAGTGCATGTGTAAGGTAAGTAGTTTATCGATTTTTACTCAGATTTAATCAACCTGATTTGAATATTTTCGATAGTATATTTTTCATTTACTCTAGGTGTAACAAATAAAAGATTAGGGTCAATTTAATTTTAAATTGAAGCCGATAAGCTGAACTCTATCGGATCAATTAAGGTCTGATCATAAAAAATAGAAAAGGGAACGATAATGAAAAATAAAAAATACGGTATTCTATTTAAAAAGAGCAAGCATGCTTATCGTATGGTTATGCTCACGACAGTAATTAGTCTTTCTGGTCTAATCACAAATCATGTAAATGCTCAAACTAGATCTAAGTTGGATTTATCACTGTCCAGCCATTCTGTGAATAAAATAAAAAAACTACTGAATGATCCAAAAGTTTGGCAACAGATTCCGAAACAAGTCACCTTATGTGTGTATTCACCGAGCGGTGCTCATGGTGAAGCATTTGAGCAAGCGACGAGCTATATGAGTGAATTACCACGAATTGCTAAAGTTGCTCAAGATTTCGGCGTGCAAATGACTGTCAATCGTACGGCTAAGCTACAAATGCAGATAGATTTGAATTATCCAAAATTAAAGCAAAAAACATCCACTGAAGTTAATTTAAAAGTCTATACAGATGAACGGGTTTTAACTGAAGACTTTAGAAGTAAACGTTGTGATGGTGCTGGAATAAGTAATTTACGTGCCAAGCAATTCAACTCTTTTGTTGGAAGTATTGATGCAATAGGTGCAGTTCAAAACTATAAACAACTGACTAAAGTGATTCAGCTGTTAGCAAGACCTGAATTTGACTCGAAAATGGTCAATAAGGATTATGAGGTTGTTGGTATTGTGCCTTTAGGTGCTGCTTATATAATGGTAAATGATCGTAAAATTGATACTTTATCTAAAGCGGCTGGGAAAAAAGTCGCTGTAATGAGTTTTGACGCAACCCAAAAAAAATTAGTCCAAAATGTTGGTGCTCAACCAGTTACAGTGGATTTAACTTCGGTAGGCGGGAAATTCAACAATAAGGAAGTTGATATTATCGCAGCGCCTGCAATCTTATTTGAACCTTTAGAACTCTATCGTGGAATGACAAGCAAGGGCGAGGTACGAGGCGCAATTATTCGTTTTCCACTCGTTCAAGTAACGGGTACATTGATTATGCATCGAAATAAATTTCCTGCTGGAATGGGGCCTATAGCAAGGGAGATTATTTCCAAGCAATTAACACCGGCTTATAGGTTTATTGATCAAACTGAATCTAAAATTGATCCTAAATTTTGGATGAATATAAGAGATGCTGAGAAACCTGGATATTTGAAAATTATGCGCGAAGCTAGAATTCAGATGATGAAAGAAGGGCATTATCATCCTGAAATGATGTCTATACTTAAAAAGATACGATGTAGTGATGATCCTAAGAATTATGAGTGTGCGCTTCAAGATGAGTAACTAATAATCTAAAAAATAGATTGTTTTTATAATTTTAATCGGTTTTATTTGTCTTTAGCCATGCTTTAAATTACTCACATCTAGGTTAAGAGTAAATGTGAGATGAAAATTTTTATCGCAGTAGTTACTTCTACTTTGTTGATAAGTGCATGCGCATATGATCCAGTGCATTATGAGCAGCTTAGAATGTCAGAGAACGCGCAACACATGAAATTAAATGGTTAAAAAAGCCCCCAGATGGGGGCTTTATGCCTATTTCTTTTTAACGATATCGCTCCAAGACACATTAGTTGGCACGCCTGAGTTAAAGCGAACTGATGCGGATGATGAATAATCTTTAGTTTGTTCAACGACAATCTTTTGATTGTACTCATCAATAATTTCTAACTTACCGCCTGCTTTCGGGTAAATTCTCCACCACTCTTTTTCGAATGGTTGAGTTACACTGAAGTTAAATGCATATGAAAAATTAGCATCTTTAGGTTGGCCAACGATTGTACCTTTACTTGACACACTTTGTAATTGTTCATCAAAAAAACGGTATTCATAATCCTGTAGCCCCATATATTCCAATGTAGTGCTAGGGTTATTTTTATCTACAATCTGGAATTTTAAAGGATCTTTTACAGAATAAATTGCGCCATTAGAACCAACTGTATCTTTTACAATTTTACCAGTGACTAAATATAGTTTAGATGTATCAGTCCACGGTGTATAAAGCGCATTATTAAACTCAACTGTGGTAGAGCTTAATGTTTCAGTAAGCGAAATAGATCCTCCTTTAAATGTTACGACTTCCTTGCCGAAACTAGTTGCACAAGAATCATTACCACTTTTTAGCTTGATTGTTTGAGTAGTTCCACTTTTAGTGAGCTCAGTACAAATTGAATTTCTCAAAATTGTAAATGCACTTGTTCCTTGATCTGTTAATTCAATTACTCTACCTGTACGAGTAATGGGTCCATCACCCAATGTTTCGCCAATCATATGCCCTAATGCTTGATTAAATCGATCATCCATGACATTCAAAGATTCTGAAAAACCAAGCTTTTCTTTAAGTTTTGTTAAAAAATCCTTATCTTTAAAAGGTATAAATGTAGAGCTCACATCGCCTGGTTTAATATAATTACCATTTGGCGTGTCAAGCTTCGAGTCACTTCCACCACCACATGCACTTAGTAATGCAGCAATACTCGCAACCCCAGCCAATTTTGCTAATTTAGACATATTCTCTTCCTTTAAATATAAATCTATTCTCATTGTTTATGATGTTTGACTATTAATATGAAGTCTTTAAACAATAAGAAGACATTAAAATGAAATACTTTTTATGTAATTTCTATTAAGAGGAATGATAATTTAAATTCTGGAAAAGTTTCTAGGTCATTATTAACCAAATTTACAAATTAAATGCTTTATTTTTATATTGTTAAATATAATTTAAATATTTATTTAGAATAAAACTAAAAAAAAGTTAATTAAATAACATTAAGCATAAATATTATAAATTAATTTGAAAAATTAAAATATAGTGTGACTTATTTCAATAAATTTTTATATTTTGAGTAAAGGAGTAAGTTGAGAATTTATGGTATGAATTGAAAAAATAAAACAAGAAAACGTTGAATTATAAATATAGAGAAATTGAAGACTCCGGAGATGCCGCTGCATGTGTCGTTACCCTGAACCCGATGAGTTCAAGGTGGACGCGACGTATACTTGCTGGGTTTCCCACTCAGGGTGGGCATACGCTCTAAATATACAGAACACAATCCATAAGTTTAAGTATCGGCAGGGGAATAGACCCGCTGGCGAGCATCCCAGAGTTAAATTAAGTATAACGAAATGAGTGAGATTGGCAAACCTAAGTATCGCCATTATTTGCGTGATAATTCACTCAGTAAAACTGACTGTGCAAACTTAGATCAAATTTATACAGTTTTTTCAACGTCTTCCAAGATTGTTGCAAGTAAGCGTTCACAATGAGAATATTCTTGTAAGGATTTGTTCATTGTTAAAACTTCTTGCATAAGCTCTAAAGCCACCATGATAACCAGCTTATTGTGTTCTACGTTAGGTGCTTTTCTACGAAATTCTTGAAATTTCTCATTTAGCAAATCACCAGCACGTTGTAAATCATCTTTCTGATCTTGAGTGGTTGAAAGTCTAAATGTTTGTTCAATTAATCTTAACTCGACTGTAACGACTTCAGACATAATTATGCTTCCTCATTTTGTTCAGCCGGATTTTCTAATTGTTGGATTTCTTGGGCATGATGATCTTGATCAGTACCTAAAATGGCCAATCGTTGAATGATTTGCTCAACCTTAGTTTTAGCGAGTTCATTTTTTTTGATTAAACGTTGATTTTCAGCCTTCAATTCATCAATTTCTTTTTGAGCTTGACGTTGTTCAGCCAACATTTTTTCTTTGATGACTCTCAACTCATTCCTTTCAGCCAAGATTTCCTGAAATCTATTTTTTAAATCAGTACAACTCTTTTCTAAACGACTATAACGTTCTGCTAAAGCAGTAGCATCTTGATTTAAAGTTTTATAAATACCATCCAATTGATTGTATTTGTCATTTAGACTTTCAATCTGTTCTTGCTTTTGAGTGATGACGCTATTTTTTTGAGCAGTTTGAGTTTGATGAGTTTCCTGAAGTTCTTTCTGCTTAGCTTCAAGAGAACTATTCATTTGTTCGGTTTCGGACAAACGATGTTTAAGCGTGCCTAAATGCGTTTGTAAACGCTGTAATTGTTCTAACATAACGAGGTCGCGTAGTTTCGCAATCAAAGGTAATATATACAGAAGTATAGAGATTGGAAAAACGAATGCAAGACGATATTTCAGGTTGGACAGATTGGAACCAACATTTCGGTTCAATTGAGGAAATTACTAGTCCAAGTGAGTTACATGGTTTACTTACAGGTATTGTTTGTGTAACCCAACCGCCATCTCATGAGGAGTGGTTACAAATTTTGTCTACATTGAATGTGCCTCAATTAGAACCTGCTGCACTCAATTTACTTGCTGAGGAATCTGAAGATGTTTCGCATGCTTTGTCAGAAGATGAATTAGATTATTTACCCATTTTGCCTGATGATGAACATGTATTGTCTGAGCGTGTTCAAGCTTTAGCAGATTGGTGTGCTGGAGTAGTATTGGGGTTTGGATTAGCGTCTGGTCATATTCGTACTGACGAAGCTGAGTTGATTGAACACTTGCAAGATATTGCAGCAGTAGAGTTTGAAGATTCTGATAATGATGAAGAAGGTGAAATTAGCTATCAAGAACTTTATGAATTTGTTCGATTAATTCCAGTGAGTTTATCTGTTGGACGAACCAAGATTGCTGTTGAAGAAAGCTCATTACTGAAACATGTAAAACCAACAATTTCGAAAAAAAATGAGCAAAGTGTCGTTGAGATGTTTACACCTCATCGACCAAGTTGATTACATTTAATCAAGAGTACTACTTAACATATAAGTAGTACTGTATTTTCTTAAATTAAATAGCCTAAGCTGCAGAAAAGATATGAAACTTACTCAATCAGATTTTCAAAAACGACGTGATCAATTAGCCGCTGAAATAGGCCTAAGAAGCATTGCAATTATTGCAACACGTGAAGAAATGTTTAGAAATCGTGATGCTGATTATAAATATCGCGCTGATAGTAGCTTTTTTTATCTAACGGGATTTGCAGAGCCTGAAGCAGTTGCTGTAATTGAAACATTTGATACTGAAGAAGAAGGTTATACTTACAGTTTATTTTGTCGTGAACGCAATCGAGAGATGGAAATCTGGACAGGTTACCGTGCAGGGATTGATGGTGCAGTCGATGACTATGAGGCAGATGAAGCTTATGCGATTGATCTACTAGACGAAGAAATCATCGCAAAGCTTCAAGGAAAAGAAAGATTATTTTATAGAATTGGTCAACAAGCCAGTTTTGATGCAAAAATTACAAAATGGATTGCAGAAGCAAGTGGTGAAAGCCGACGTGGTACCGCTGCACCTACACAATTGATTCAGTTAGATACAATTTTAGATGAGATGCGTCTACACAAAGAGCCAAAAGAAATAGAGTTAATGCAAATCGCATCTGATATTTCTGCTCAAGCACATACGCAAGCGATGAAATCTGTACGACCAGGAATGATGGAATATGCTTTAGAAGCGGAACTGAATTATATTTTTGGTAAAAATGGTTGTGTACCATCGTATAACAGTATTGTGGGTGGTGGAGAAAATGCTTGTATATTGCACTATGTTGAAAATAACAAACAACTTAATGACGGCGATTTAGTTTTAATAGATGCAGCTTGTGAATATGAATTTTACGCGTCAGATATCACTCGGACATTTCCAGTAAATGGTAAATTTAATCCTGAACAAAAGGCGCTTTATAATATAGTGCTTGATGCTCAAATCGCTGCAATAGATGCGGTTAGAATTGGTAACTCTTACAAAGAGCCACACTACGTTGCTGTTCGTATTTTAGTGCAAGGCTTGCTTAATCTTGGAATCATGCAGGGTGATCTCGATGAAATCATTGAGACAGAAGCCTATCGTCAATTTTATATGCATGGAACCGGTCACTGGTTAGGCATGGATGTTCATGACGTAGGGGCATATAAAGTCGATGGAGAATGGCGAACATATCAAGAAGGTATGGTGGTGACCATTGAACCAGGTTTATATATTGCCCCTGATGATGAAACTGTCGATCCAAAATGGAGAGGGATTGGTATTCGCATTGAAGATGATATTGTTGTCACTCAAGATGGACCGAGAAACCTGACTGCTAAAGTAGTGAAAACCATTGAAGATATCGAAGCCTTGATGGCGAGTTAACCATTTTCACAAATCTCAAAAGTCGATGGAAACATCGGCTTTTTTTCAATGTCATATTCAATATTGAAAAATGAATTATGGCTTCATCTTCAATAACGCTAATTCATTATAAAAAGTAAAAACTTTATTGTAAGATGAATTTGATTAAAAATTTATGTGTATACAGCTATTGCTTGCTTTTATAAGGATCAAAACATGCAACAAGAAGTCATCATTGTCGGTGGTGGAATGGTCGGATTAAGCCTTGCTCTTATGCTGGCTAAAACTAACATTGCAGTGAAATTGTTAGAGGCGATCAGCTATCCTAACTATGATGATGCTAACCTTGCACCATATCATTCAAGTTTTGATGCCCGTAATAGTGCGCTGTCACGTCGAAGCGTGCAAATTTATCAAGAATTGGGAATTTGGGATTCACTGCAACAATATGCAACGCCTATTTTAGAAGTAAATATCACAGAAGAAGGAAGTTTCGGTAAGGCACGTTTAATCGCGGCTCAAGAGAAAGTAGAAAGCTTTGGTCAAGTGATTGAGAATGCATGGCTTGGACGAGTATTGTTATCAGAAGTCAAAAAAAATCCACTCATTGAGTTAATTGATGGTGTTCAAGTGACGTCACTTAAACAGGATGAACATTTAGCTTATCTCGAAGCATCAAAAGCGAATGAACATTTGCAGTTTAAATCCAAATTAGTCATAGCAGCAGATGGACGTGATTCTTTCTGTCGAAAAGCACTCGGTGTCGGTGCATCAGTGCATGATTATGATCAAGTGGCGATTGTCACTACAGTGCAGACATCCAAACCTCACTCCCATGTCGGTTTTGAACGTTTCAGCCCACTTGGTCCTTTAGCATTGTTGCCTTTACCTGGTGAATACCGTCGCTCTGTTGTTTGGCCAGTGCCTAAAGGCACTGAGGGAGAGTGGTTAGGTGATGAAAATGATCAGCATTTTTTAGATGCTCTTCAAAAAACGTATGGCGATCGAGCTGGAAAATTTGAGAAAACTGGACGTAGATTTAGTTTTCCTTTATCTCAAGTTTTGTCTGAAAAACAAGCAGTAGGGCGTGTTGTACTTATGGGTAATGCTGCTCATACCATTCATCCAGTCGCAGGTCAGGGTTTTAATTTGTGTATGCGTGATGCATATGTATTGACCCGTTATTTAAAACAACAAGTCATCAAAAATGCCGATTTAGGTGAAGCTGCTGTACTGAAAGAGTATGAAAAATCTCGACTCAAAGATCAGCAACGTGTGATTAAGTTTTGTGATTCTGTGGTGCGAGGCTTTAGTAATCAAAATCCAATCCTAAAATTTGTGCGAAATACAGGTCTAATGTGCTTTGAAAATATTCCAGGTATTAAGCCACTCGTTGCCAATTATGCAATGGGGTTAAAAGCATGAATGATGCTATTTTAGATGTCGTGATTGTGGGCGGTGGTTTAGTCGGAGGATTAGCTGCTTTATTGCTGGCTAAAGGTGGAGTTCAAGCGACTGTACTTGATGCAGCACCGATATTGGATCACGAGAAGACCTTAAAATCATTGAATCCTCGTGTACTTGCATTGAGTCAAGCCACTATTCATTTGCTTAAGCATGTTGATGTATGGGATAAGTTGGCTCGTCAACAACCCTACACGGGAATGCAGGTGTGGAACAAAAATGGCTTTGGTGAAATCAATTTTGGAACATCAGCGCATTCTAAACCTGATCAAGCACAAATATTAGGTTCAATGGTCGAACCAAGTATCTTGAACCTTGCGATTCAGAGCATGATGATCGACCAGATTGATGATTACCGTACTCAGATTCAAGTGAAACATATTGAGCAAGGAAATGGCTGTTGGATTCTTCATCTCGCTGATCAAACTCGATTGAAAACGAAACTTTTAATTGGTGCGGATGGTGCAAACTCATTCGTACGTGAACAAGCCATGATTGATTTGGATGTTTTGGATTATCATCAGGCGGGTATTAGCTGCGCGATCAAGACGGAACAAGCGCATCAACATGTTGCGAGTCAAATTTTCTTAGAAACAGGGCCACTGGCTTTTCTCCCAATGGCAAGTTTAGAAGATCAAGAATATGGTCATTGGCAATCCATTGTATGGACTTTACCAGATGATTATGTAGACGAATTTGCGTCACTCTCAGATGAAGATTTTGTACAATTACTGACACGAGAGAGTCATCATATGTTGGGCAAAGTATTAGCCGCAACGCCTCGAGCAAAATTCCCACTGAAAGCACGAGCTGCTCAACGTTATATTAAAGATGGCTTAGCGCTAATTGGTGATGCAGCCCATGTTATTCATCCACTTGCTGGTCAGGGGGTGAATATTGGTTGTCTTGATGCAGCAATTCTATGCGATGCGCTACTTTCGGACTACGCACGTGGCGTTTGGGCTCATGAGCAAACTTTATTGAAATATGAGCATCGCCGTAAATTTCAAAACGATGCCATGATGCATAGTATGTCTATGATTGGGTGGATGGAATCTGCTCCTGTTTTTCCTATTGTTTGGGCGAGAAACTTTGGTTTGAAACAAGTTGAAAATATCAGTGCGTTAAAATCGGCGTTTATGTCGCAAGCGAATGGTTTGAGTCAGCTCAGTAATACAAGATATCAAGTGAATTGAAATCTGATCTAAAAAGAATCATCATTATATATTTTTTTACCAATATGATTAAAAAATATACAAATGAGGTGCTTTAGATACTATGCGAACGATAAAGAGCTTGATACATTTCTCTAAAAATCAAAGCACGTTCCAATCAGGTGCGTGAAAACATTGATGGGGAGTTTGAAATGACAGACGCAAATGATTTTGATGACAACGAAGACAGTGTTGTAGACGAAAATGAATCACAAGCAGCAGAAAAAGGTGCGGCCGTAAGTGACGTTACTGTATCTGATGCCGATGTCGCTGAAGCTGAAACATTAACAGTGACAGCTAAACTCAAACAACGTCAGGCACTGGAAGATGAAGTTGCTGCTTTTCTAGCACGTGGTGGTCGTATTACTGAAGTTCCACCTGATGAATCAATAAAAGATTAATAAAAAAAGCACCATCAATATGGTGCTTTTTTTATTTTGCTTAATCATTCGCACCACTGAGCTCTAGCGCGCGTTGATATGCGACTTTCTTTTTGATTCCGGTGAGATCAGCTGCAAGTTGAGATGCTGCTTTTACAGATAAATCTTGCAATAAACGATTGAGTAATTTGTCTAATTCTTCTTGCTGCATGTCTTTTTCAGTGGCTGCTCCAGCAATGACCAGTACAATTTCACCTTTTTGCTGGTGATGATCATTTGCAATAAATGATTGTAAATCTCCAAGGGTCATTTTTTTGATTGTTTCGAAGGTTTTGGTAATTTCACGTGCAAACCCGACTTCACGGTCAGCCCCGAACACAGAGACCATATCCGTTACAGAGTCTAGGATTCGATGTGGTGCCTCATAGATGATCATGGTATGCGTGTTGTCTTTCAGTTTATTTAATTGAATAAGACGTTGTGATTGTTTCGAAGATAGAAATCCTTCAAAACTAAAGTGATCACTGGGTAGACCTACAGCGCTTAATGCTGCAATAGCTGCACATGCACCTGGAACAGGAACGACACGAATACCATGCTCCTGAGCTGCACGAACCAATTTAAAACCAGGATCACTAATCAATGGTGTACCTGCATCACTGACGAGTGCAACATTTTCACCATTTTTTAACTTATCGATAATTATATCAATTTTGTTACTTTCATTGTGATCATGGCACGCTGTAAGCGGAGTTGAGATATTATAGTGTTTCATTAAAAGAGCGGACTGACGTGTGTCTTCTGCCGCGATAAGAGAGACAGACTTTAAAACATCAATTGCTCGATAAGTCATGTCATCTAAGTGCCCAATTGGCGTCGCTACAACAAATAACTGAGCACTCATAAGGTTTCTCCATGTTGGATCTATTAAGAATAAAAAAAGAATTCATTGGTATTGGCTTATGTGGAATGATTTTCCAAGCCCAAGCGGAAGTATTGGTTATTTTACCTGATTCAGGCCCTATGGTGCGAGCAAGTAATAGTATTAAAAATGGTATTGATGAGGCTTATCAAAAGTCTAAAAGTGAAATGCCAATCAAATATGTCAATTCGGATCAAAAACGATTAAAAGAGATCCTAAAGACGCAAGTCAGTCAAAACACCAAACTTATTATTGGTCCATTAGCCAGACAGGATGTCGAAGCAATAATGAAAGAACCGCTTAAAATTCCTGTTTTAGCACTGAATGAAGTTCCTTCTAAGCATGCAAAAGTGTGGCAGTTTAGTTTATCGAAAACTGATGATGCTCAAGTTTTAATTAAACAGATTGAAAAGGATCGAGTTCAACATCTCTATATATTGCGTGAGTCTGGTACTGAGTCTGAGAGCTTAAGCTTTGTAAATGCCGTGTTTAAAAATTTTCATGGTAAATTTTCTCTAGTCCAACAATTGCCTGATATAAAGTCAAATGAAGGTGTGTTGCTTTTAGGCAGTATGGCGTGGATCAACTCATTGAAGAATAAGCCTTCAAAACGTTTGTATGTTCAGGCTTTTGCTATTGATCATAATATGGATATTCCGAAGGGAACTAAATTCTGTGATGTTCCAGTCATGGTTCAATTTTTAAAAAAACCTAATCAAACAACAGAAAATACTGCTGCATTCCAACGTCTCAATGCCTTCGGTCAAGATGTTTGGCGTTTGGCGGATTTGATGTTGAAAACGAAGAATCCTGATCAAATATCAATTCAAGGTCAGACTGGGCATTTGAGTTTTAAAGAGCATCGGATCGAAAGAAAACCTGCGTGTTTCGAGAAAACATGGTTTAGATTAAAAAATATTTAAGAGGACTTAAATGGATGAGTTCTCAACAATTAGGTATATGGGCTGAAGACCAAACTGAAAAAATCTTGATCTCACAGGGTTATATTGTGCTGGCTCGAAATTTTCATTCTCTTTATGGTGAGATAGATCTGATTGCTCAACGTGATCTTGAGCTTATATTTGTTGAGGTCAAAGCCAGATCAAAAACAACCTATGCTTCAGCCCTAGAATCAATATCATCGAGCAAGCAAATTAAAATTGCGAAAACAGCAATGTCATTTCTTCAAAAATTTCCAAGCTATACAGAGTTTTATTATCGTTTTGATGTGTTTTGTTTTGATTTTCATAAAAAAATTGCAAAACCGTTACAGCATGAAATTTCTGATATGGATTATGATCTCGAGTGGATTGAAAATGCATTTACAATAAATGCAGACTTGATTAATCTATGAACCGAATGAGCTAAGCCATTTCCAACAATAGAAAAAATTCAAGTTTCACGAGGAGACGGATTGAGTGTTGAAGCGTATTGTAATTTCGATGGCGTGTGTTGCTAGTCTTTCAGGCTGTGCAAGTTTTATTTCAGGTGGAACTGGCGCAGAACCAGTTGGGGTGGTGAGTGGAGCTCGTTCTTTAGGTCAGGTATTTATTGACTCTTCAATTGAACGTACAGCAAAGATCAATTTATACAAATTGGATGCTCGTTTTAAACAATCTCGAGTCAATGTGAATAGCTTTCACAGTAATGTCTTGTTAACAGGTCAAGTGCCTGATGCGCATTTGAAACAGTTAGCAGAAGATAACGTTCGAGCGATGAGTGATGTGAAATCTATTCATAATTACATCACAGTTGGTCCTCAAATTGGTTACTCTACCATCATGCAAGATGCGACTGCGACAGCGAATACACGTGGCTTAATTATGCGTGCGCCAGTTGTTTCAGACAGTAAAGTCTTGGTTCATACTGAAGATGGCGTGTTATATGTGATGGGACGCTTAAATACAGCTGAAGAGCAAGATCTCATTGAAGTTTTACAACGAGTAGGGAATGTCACGAAAATTGTTACTTTGATTGATAACGTGGAATCTGCTCAAGTAGGCGCAGGTGTTCAATCATCATCACTTATGAACCCTTCAGCGGTGAGTACTCAACCTTATGTTGAAACACCCGTTGCAATTGATCCTGATGCTGGTGTTAGTTACCAATAATGTCGAATAAGATTGCGCAATTTTTTCCGAAATCAGTTCAGTTAAAACTGACCGAATTGAATCAAAAACTGAATGCTTTTCGCCCATATAATTTGGGTGGTTTGGCATTAAATCAATTGACCTCAAATAAAGGCTATTCTGTAAAAAGAAATATTGCTTATGGTCTTAAATCTCGGCAACGACTGGATCTTTATGTTTGCCAAGTGCCAGCGAATAAACCTTTAATTATATTCGTGCATGGTGGTGCATGGAGTAGAGGAAGCAAAGACGATTACAAGTTTCTTGGAGAAAGTTTGACTCGTGCTGGATATAACCTCGCCGTAATAAACTATCATCTGGCGCCAGAACATATTTTTCCTCGTTACGTAACTGACCTTGCAGATTCAATTCAATATTTAATCAAAGGTGCTGATAAATATGGTATTTGTGCAGATCAAATAGCGCTTATCGGACATTCTGCTGGTGCTTTTAATGTGATGTCACTGATTTACCATCCTTCATTCATTGACTTTGAAGGACGAGATCGAATTAAGGCGTTGATTGGTTTGGCTGGACCTTATCACTTTAACTATCTAGGTGATCATTTATCTGAACATGCATTCGATAAAGCAGTAAATTTCAAAGCGGTGATGCCATACTATTTTGTAGAGAAAAATAATATTCAGCACTATATTTTTCTAGCAGATCAAGATACGTTGGTAAAAGATCATAATTCTGAAGAGATGCATCAAGCACTGTTAGCTGTAGAGAATCATAGCCAGCTCATTCGGGTGCCTGGTACTGGACATGTATCAATCATGGCAACAACTGCAACATTATTTGGTCGACTCTTCAAAACTCGATCTCTCATCCTGAAAGTTTTAGAAGAGTCCTTCAAATAAATCTATAACGATTCAGATTTGATTTATTCTGATTTGAAAGGAGTATTGTGAATGACATGTTGAATCATGGCATGCGCAATACTTCCTGCAAATGGAATTTCTGGTAAATCATCAAATTTAAAGAATTGGGCATCACTAATTTCATCTTCTTGAAGTACAATGTCACCTGAATCATACTCGGCCCGAAAAGCAATCATTAAATTACTTGGGAATGGCCAAGGTTGGCTGGCAAGATATTGAATATTTTTAACGTTTAGACCAATTTCTTCCATGGTTTCGCGTTGCACAGCCTCTTCTAAAGTTTCACCAACTTCGACAAAACCTGCAATTAATCCATACATATTGGATTTATTTTTTGCATTTTTCGCGAGCAAAATTTCATTGTCACCTCGTGTGATTACGGTGATAATACAAGGTTGAACACGAGGGTATTGGTGATAATTACATGCTGGGCAGATCATGGCATATTCTGAACGGTGTACATCCGTTTCTGTACCGCAATGACTGCAAAATTTATGATTACGACGCCATTCTAATAATTGAACTGCTCGGCTCGCTTGTTCAAATTGTTGCTTAGACCATTGAGTGATCAACTGTCGGATTGGCACAAGTTGATAACCTTCAGGAATCGCTTCTTCAATATGTAGATCTCGTGCAATTACCTGATCACCAGATTTGAAAATCAGATCACTCTCTAAACGTTCAACACGTGGTAATTGGAAGTTTTCATCGACGAGAAGTTGATGTTGTTTAAAAATATAAGCAACAGAGAGTTCAGACATTAGGCAACCGCTTTAATTTTTTGACTGCTGATGAGTGCAGTCTCAGATACTGATTTATGAATAGGATAATCATACTTCAAGCCATCAAGATGAAGTTCTAGACTGGCAAGCACATCTAGAATGTGCTGAAGTTGTTGGTGGGTGAGTGATTTCTGAATATCGTAATAGTGTTCAACCGCCTCAGCACTATTTTTTAGCGCATTACTTAATATTTGAGCATCAAGAAATAGAGCAGCACCGCTTAATTGTCTTAAATTGGTTGTGATGTTTAATAAATCATTTGTGTCTTGAGCATCATTGTTTTGAAAAAGTTTATCGCCTAGTTCTTGCAAGAGAATTCGAGCTTCTTTTTGCAGCGTTTCATGCGCATCATCTAACCGATCCAGTGATATATTCATATTATTCACATCAAGTTGAATGCGAGTTGGTGCAAAATTTCGCTTCAAAATCCCGATAGAGTTCATAGCCGACAGCATGCTGTTCATTAATCGTTGAGCAAAATCGGCATTTTGTTGAATATAGGTTCGATGAAAATGCTCTGCTTGCAGTTTCATTTCTGCATAAGCTTCATTAAGATTCATCACTAAAAAGATATTTGCCATACGATAGAGCTTTAAGCGAATATCTAAAATTTGATCGTCAGTAAAACTTTGATAGTGACTTTCAATATCTAACCTTAATTGATTCAATTCTTCTGTAATCAAGTGAGCAACGGCATCGATTGTTCTTTGATCAGGTCCAAACAGATGGCGACTAAAAATTTGTAGTTGAACATCAGTCAAAATGTTGTCCGAGATTTGAAAATACTCACGAAGCATTTGTGAATCGTAGTTTTCTTGGCTAATACAAATCGCTAAAGCATTAGCAAAGTCATTTTCATCGACCTGAAAATGCTGGGGTGCATTTAAAAACTCTCGGATCTGACTGCCAACTTTAGCCAACCATTTTAGGCGTGCATCACTGAGAATGAGTTGGTCAAGTTGATTAAATGCGATTTGCATCAGAAGCCAATATTGTTGACTCGGTGTTTCAAGAGAGAGCAGTGCTATATGATCTACAATGAGTTTAAAACGATCAAAATCGTCTTCAGTTTCATTTTGCGTCACTATTTTTATTAAACAATCTTTATATAGTGTATTCCAATAATCAGATGAATTAATCTGATTCGATGATGCTTGCGGTGTTAAAGTTAATTGTTTCTGAGCGGTCTGAATTCCATTACCCAATGCTGTACAAGGGATGTTCAATACTCGCTCTAGATGGTTAAGTGTATCTAAGAGAAATTGGGGGACATCGACTTCACGTAAGCAAATAAATTCGATATATCGTTTTAGCATTGTTGTGCCATCACTTAATGCGGCAGCGTATTTCAGGTTTTTTGCAGTTGGATTTTGCATCATCTTTGACATGACTTGCGCACAGTAGTGTGCAAGTTGTGCGAGATGAGGAAGCTCGATCATGGCAAAAACTTGATTGGATTGCTCAAGTCGAATGAATGCGTCATCTATCCCAAAAGGAAGTGTTTGATCCTCGATAAGCTCTGATACTGTATTTTCGACCTGATCGATGATTTGATCAATTTCTTTTTTAACAATAAGTAATGCTGTAGGGTCAAAATAAATTGAACTTTGATAAGACATCGATCGAAACCTATGTTGGCCGTTAATTTTGCTCAGAGCCCAGATAAGGGGAGTTTTTGCTCTAAATGAATATAGCCGAACTGATCGTACTTTACAAAATGAATCAAGCAGATGGTAGATTATTTAGCAAATAAACACGGCTCACTATTTTTTTCTTGGTAATCTTCGATCCATTTTTGGTGTGCTGCTAATTCCTCATCAGAAGCATAAATGATTGGTAAATCTACCTCAATTTTTTGGTACTGATTTTGTCCAGTTTCAGAATGATGATCATGCGCTGAGAGTGCATCGATATCAAATGAAACTTGACCACCTGTCATGGCTAAATAAACATCTGACAGAATTTCTGCATCCAGTAAGGCGCCGTGGAAGGTACGATCACGCTGTGGAACTTCGTAGCGTTTCACTAATGCATCCAATGAGTTCTTTTGACCTGGATGTTTCGCTTTTGCCATTGCAAGTGTATCGGTCACTGCGCAGACTTCTGAAAGCGTACCAAAGCCAGCACGTTTGAACTCCATATCTAAGAAGTTCATATCGAAAGTTGCGTTGTGTGCGATAATTTCTGCACCTTTTAAGTACTCGTACAGTTCAGCAGCGATTTCTTCAAATATAGGTTTATCTTTCAAAAAATCATCAGAAATACCGTGAATTGCTTCAGATTCACCGACTGGTTTTTTGGGATTGATATAAATGTGAATTGAACTTCCTGTCAGTTTACGATTGATCATTTCAATCGCACCTACCTCGATAATACGGTCTGTATCTTGATAATAAAAACCTGTAGTTTCCGTATCTAAAATCAGTTGGCGTGGTCCCTGTAAATTTAAACGAGCAGGTGTGACCACAATATGTGGATGCGATTTTTCAGCTAACTGAGGAACGCTTTGATCTACAGATTCAGAATTTAAGTCCTGTGCATCAACTGTCTTAATAATATCCTTAATAATATCTGAGGAGTTTGAGGTGACTTCGTCCGTGCTGTATTCAGCTTGATCATCATTTTCTGCTAAATCAATTTCAACTTCTTCATCTTGATCATTGAGATCTAAACCAAACGGATCATTGAGCAACCAATCTTCAGACTGTTTTTTTTTATCATTCGCTTGCAGGGAATTTTTAAATTGTTCAGCCGTTTGGTCAGCGCCTTGATTAGCTAACTGATCTGCCATTTCATTGCCTGGATGTCCTGCATGACCTTTAATCCAGTTCCATTCAATGTCTCGACCTTGACAAACTTGATCCAAAGTTTGCCATAAATCAGGATTTTTTACGTCTTTCCAATTTTTCTTTTTCCAACCACTGATCCATTCAGTAATACCGCGTTTTACATAGTTTGAGTCTGTCCAAATGATAAGCTTTGCATCAACAGGACAAAATTTGATTCCTTCGATTGCAGCGGTTAACTCCATACGATTATTGGTCGTGTCTGGTTCACCACCACATATTTTATGTTCTGTATCCTTAGTGATGATGTAAGCACCCCAGCCACCTAGCCCAGGATTACCACGACATGCGCCATCAACATAAAGTGTTATTTCAGACATAGTTTGAACCAATCAATCGAATAAAGTGTTGAACATCAAGTTCGGAAATTTTATTGTATACGTAAATGCGAAACATCAGTGCGATAACTGGATATTTTTTAATGTCTTGTAACATTTATAAGCAATTACTCATCAAGAAGAGACTTGCCTGAACAACGAGCTCCTCTAAAATGGCTTATATACAATAAATTTACTATGCGTCTTTCGGAATTTGTATGTCTAAAACAACCACCGCAGTGTGGCAGCCATCTGCAACTTTTTTATTTAAAATTTCAGTAATTACTTCCGCAGTAACCGGATTAGGCGTAATGACTGGCTGTACAGCGAGTCCCACTTCTGCAAAGACGCAAAAGTCGAATCAACTCGGCATGTTAGATGCCAGTAGCTTAGATTCACTTGAAGATCTTTTATCTGCAACTGATATGCGTGCAGTTGAAGGTGATCGTTTACTTATTTTAAAACACGGCGATGTTTGGAAACGTATGACCGTTGGTTTTAAAATGGATGAAACAAAGTGGGATCCACGGATTGATGCTCAAAGAAGTTGGTTTATTACGCGTCAGCCTTATCTGGATCGTTTATCCGCTCGAGCTTCTCGTTATCTTTATCATACTGTAAAGGAAGCAGAGCGCCGTGGATTACCTACTGAACTTGCTTTACTTCCCGTCATTGAGAGTTCCTATGATCCAGCTGCAACGAGTTCAGCGGCAGCTGCAGGGATGTGGCAATTCATCCCAAGTACAGGTCGTATTTATGGATTAAGACAGACCAATTTGTATGATGGACGTCGTGATGTAGTTGAGTCTACACGTGCAGCCTACGAGTTTTTAGGAAGTTTATATAACCAATTCGGTTCATGGGAATTAGCTTTAGCGGCTTATAACGCTGGTCCTGGACGTATTCAACAAGCGATTAACCGTAATAAGGCTGCTGGCTTGCCTACAGATTATTGGTCATTACGTTTGCCTCAAGAGACAATGAACTATGTTCCACGTTTCCTTGCGGTTGCACAGATTATCAAATCCCCTGAAAAGTATGGCGTCAGATTACCACCAATTGCGAATCGTCCTCACTTTAGAGAAGTTCCAGTTCCAGCAGGTGCGAGTTTAAACGAAATTGCTTCTCTGACAGGCTTAAGTCGTGCAGAACTTTATCAACTGAATCCAGGGCATCGTGGTGATATCATTGATCCTCAAAGTCCACAGCGAATTTTAATTCCAGCAGATTTAAATCCAAATATTGATCGTAAACTGAAAGCACTCAAACCAAGCAGTACAGGTCTATGGGCGAGCGCTTCAAGCCCTGTTTCTACATCTACGCCAGCAACCACAATTACAACGACAGTAAATACACCAAAAGCTTCAAATGCTTCCGTATTGGCAACTCAAACAGTGAAGCCAGTTAATAATACTCAAACAGCTTCAGTTTCTACAACAATTTCAACTTCGAAGGGTAGGACTCCTTCTGGTTCTGATGCATTGGCAGCTTTTGCTGCTTCGGCAGTGGTGCCAAGCGCACCTCGTATACCTGTTGCTGTTACACCGGCGCAAAATGTTAAACCTGTACGTGTCGAACCCGAAATCACTGCTGAAGAAAAAGCCAGAATCTTAGCTTCAATTGCATCTGAAAAAACCACAACAACTACGAGTTCTGATCAAATTATTGCCTCGGTCATTGAGCCACAGGCCACTGAAGCAGAAAAAGCGGAAGTCGTTAGAGAGATTAGTGCCATTGCACCTCAAGGTACTGAGATCGTCGATCCTTTAGATGGCAAGATTAAATTAACTGCGATTCAGACAAGTCAGTCTGTGGCAGCAGGACAAGGTTCAGAAGTTAAAGTTGGCTTTGCTTATCCTAAATCTGTAGCAGAAAGTACATTGCCTACTTCTGAGGAAGCCCAGCTTAATCAAGGTAAGGCATTTAAGAAAACTGAAAGTGAAGTGGTTGTAGAACCACCTAAGGGTAAACGTAGTACGTATACGGTACTCCCTGGTGACACGCTGGCAATTATTGCAATGAAAAACGGCGTAAGTTGGAGAGATATTGCAAAATGGAACCAAGTAGATCCAAATGCAACCTTATATGTAGGTGCGACCCTATATCTGTACGATGCTAAACCAGTAGCATCTGCCCAGAAAACGGATATAAAGCCAGCAAGTTATATTGTAAAAGCAAATGATAGTCTGACTAGTGTTGCAAACCAGTTTGATTTAAGTGTCCAACAACTGGCTGAATTGAATGGTCTAACTATCAATAGTAATTTACTGGTTGGGCAGAAATTAAATTTAACCCAGTCTCAAGCATCTAAATCAAGCAAAACTGAACAAGCGCTAACTAAGGTTCAAACGAAATCTTATACGGTCAAACGTGGCGAATACTTAAAGTTAATCGCTGATCGATATGGACTTTCGACTCAAGAGTTAGCGTCATTAAGCTCAGGACTGAAAGCTGATAGTAGCCTGTACGCGGGTCAAAAAATTAATGTTCCTTTAGAAGAAGTGCAATCTGCTACAGCTTCATCAACAACTCGCGCGAGTAATGCTAAAACTGTACCTGAAATTCAGACTGAAACTTACCGCGTACAACGAGGAGATACGTTGTACAACATTGCAAATGCGCATAAGTTAACCGTTGTTGAGTTGGCGACACTGAATAATTTGGATATTGAAAAAGGATTGATGGTTGGTCAAACCATTAAAGTACCAGCGGGATCTAAAGTACCAGAGCAATATGTTGTTCAATCAGGCGATAGCCTGAATGCCATTGCAAGCAAATATAATCTTTCTGTTGCACGGTTAGCAGAAATGAATGGCTTGCGAACGAATGCTGGTTTACAAGTTGGGCAAAAGCTGAATTTGAAAGAAGATGAAAATAAAGCTTCCACTAAGCAGAGTTCGACACGAAATAATTCGGTTGCTGAGAAAGTGGAGTTTCACACTGTGAAGAGTGGAGAGACCTTAGCAAGTATTGCGCGACAATATGATATGCCGCTTCAATCATTACTTACGCAGAATGATCTAAATGCGAGATCAGTCCTTCAAATTGGTCAAAAATTAAAAGTAAGTGGCGATGTTGAAAAGACGGCTGCAAGTACAGAAAAAACACCAGTCCGTCAATCAAAATCGCGTGATACAGAGGATTATGCTGTCAAATCAGGCGAGTCTCTTCATGTTATTGCTACACGATTTGACATGACTGCAAAAGAACTTGCAGATCTCAATAAGTTAAACCTACGTGCTGGATTGCAAAGAGGCCAAATTATTCAAGTTCCTAAAGTGGTCACAGATTATAAAGTCCGTAGTGGTGATTCCCTGTACAGAATTGCGAATCGATTTGGTATAGACATTGATCAGCTTGCAGAAATGAATGGTTTGAAACCAAACACACCTTTACAGATTGGTGCTACGATTAAAGTTCCACATTCTTAAGTCTGCTTAAGCAATCAGGAATTTCATATCGAGATGTGCATTTCATCAACTTTGTCAAAAGCAAAGTTTATTTTCCTCTTCTTGCCCATTCATATCAGTGCATGGGCAAATCTTCAAACGACGCCTTATATTGCTTTACAGTCAAAACCGAAATATCTGAATTTAGATGCGATGCCATATGCCAACCCAGACGCACCAAAGGGTGGAAAGTTGGTGAAAGCGGCTGATGGGACATTTGATAATCTAAACGGTATGAATGGGCAAGGAAGTTGGGTTGAAGGTACAAATTACTTGTTCGATACGCTATTTTCCAAGTCATTAGATGAACCAAATGTGTTTTATCCACTTTTGGCTGAGAAAATTCAGTTTGATCCAACCCGAACACAATTTGTGATTTTTCATTTAAATCCACGTGCTCGATTTAGTGATGGATCTCCTGTACTGGCTGAGGATGTTAAATTCACGTTTGAAATGTATTTAACTAAAACCAATCCCGGTTTACAGATGTATTTGTCTGATTTAGATAAAATTCAGGTTCTGTCTAAACATGCCGTAAAAATGGTATTTAAATCAGAAAGAAATACTGAAATGCCAGCAATACTTTCACAGATGCCAATTTTTTCTAAAAAAGATTGGCAATCTAAAGATTTTAGTCGAGCAACACTCAAACCCATTTTAGGATCAGGGCCATATACAATTAAAAATCTTGATGCTGGTCGTAGTATTACCTATCACCGTAATCCCCATTATTGGGCTAAGGATTTACTTGTAAATCGCGGTCGTTATAATTTTGATCAAATTAAATATGTTTATTACCGTAGTTCGGACATTGCATTTGAAGGATTTAAAGCTGGACAATATACATTTCACCAAGAGAAATTTGCTCGTAAATGGAAGACGGAATACAACTTTCCAGCATTTAACTCAGGATTGGTTAAAAAATATAGTGTAGCTTTACAAAACCCTGCTCCGACACAAAGTATCGTTTTTAACACACGAAAAAAACCGCTAAACGATATCTATTTTAGACAAGCAATGACCTATGCTTATGACTTTGAATGGCAAAATAAAGCATTGTTTTATCAACAATATCAACGTTTACAAAGTCATTTTCAGTTTAGTGAGCTCGAAGCAAAGTCAGTACCAAGTCCAAAAGAATTAACAATATTAAAACCTTATTTATCTCGGTTACATCCTTTACAACGAGAAGGGGTATTAAAAGCGTGGAAATATCCCGTCACTGATGGTACAGGTTACAATCGTAAAGGCTTACTCACTGCTCGGAAAATTTTAATTGAGCAGGGGTATTCATTTAAAAATGGTAGTTTGCATGCGCGTGATGGAAAACCAATTCAATTAGAATTGCTTCTTCATCAAGAGGGCTTACAACGGACGCTCATGCCTTATATTCGAAATTTAAAAAAATTGGGTATTCAAGTTTCGATTCGGCAAGTCGATATGCCTCAATATTTACAGCGGATGCGTCAATATGATTTTGATTTAACCACGATGGTGATGCCTCAATCACTAAATCCTGGGAATGAGCAAGCGCAATTTTGGAGCAGTCATGCTGCAGATGAAGAGGGAAATTATAATTTTTCTGGTGTGAAAAATAGCGTTATAGATGAAATTATACAACGTATTATTCATGCACCCGATCGAGAAAAATTAATATTAAATACACGTATCTTGGATCGTTTATTACGTGCAGGATATTATCAGATACTTACTTACGGAAATGATCGTGAATGGTATGCGTATTGGAATATGTATAAACAACCACAGATTAAACCCAAACTCGCTGTTGGTGAAGATTATTGGTGGGTAGATCAACAGCAAGCTCGCAAAGTGTCTGCTTATCTTGGTCGAAGTAAAGGCTCACGTTGAAGGTTAAATTTATGGGTCTTTATATACTTAAACGACTTTTGCTGATCATTCCCACCTTATTTTTGATAATGCTGATCAATTTCGCCGTCGTTCAAATTGCTCCTGGTGGACCTGTAGAACAGGCAATACAGAGAGCTGAACAATTTCAAGGCATTGGTGTTGTGTCTGGTTCGACATCTCATATCAATGAAGTCCAGAGTTATTATCAGGGTACACGAGGACTCAGTCCTGAAATGGTCGAGCAGATCAAAGCGCAATATGGATTTGACCGCCCTGTGCATGAGCGCTTTTTTCTAATGCTAAAAGGATATTTTCAACTCGATTTTGGAACGAGCTTTTTTAAAAATAAATCAGTAGCAACATTAATTTTGGAAAAAATGCCAGTCACGATCTCCCTTGGATTATGGAGTACCTTACTGATCTACAGTATCGCCATTCCTCTAGGGATTAGAAAAGCGAATAAACATGGCGGTCTGTTTGATCAAACGACCTCCTTAATATTGGCGGTTGGTTATGCAGTGCCAACTTTTGTATTTGGTATTCTACTTATTATGATTTTTTCGGGGGGATCCTATTTACAATGGTTCCCATTACAAGGATTGGTCTCTGAGAATTTTGCTGAACTCAGTTTCATTGATAAAGTTAAAGATTATTTTTGGCATCTTACATTGCCTGTCCTTACTATTATATTAGGTGGATTTGCGACCCTCACATATCTAACAAAATACTCTTTTATGGAAGAGTTAAATAAACAATATGTGACGGCAGCTCGTGCTAAAGGTCTGACCGAGCAACGCGTTTTATACAATCATGTTTTCCGTAACGCCATGTTAATCGTTATTGCAGGATTACCTGAAGCACTGATCGGAATTTTTTTTGTTGGCAATCTATTTGTAGAAATTATATTTAATCTTGATGGTTTGGGATTGCTCGGATTTGAGGCAATTCAGCAGCGTGATTATCCCGTGATTTTTGGAACATTGTTTATCTTTACGTTGGTCGGTCTAATTTTGAGATTACTCAGTGATGTTCTATATCAATTGATTGATCCAAGAATCAATTTTGATCGTCGAGGAGCATAATAATGTCTCCACTTTTCGATCAACGAATTTCAAAATTTAAGTCACATCGACTCGGATTCTTAAGCTTCATTTTATTTATCGCGATCTTTATTTTATCCTTGGGAGCAGAGTTTATTGCCAACGAAAAACCAATACTTATTTATTATAAAGAAGAAATTTATTTCCCAATTTTTAAGCCTTATCCTGAAACAACATTCGGTGGTGTCTTTGAGACTGAGGCTGATTATAAAGATCCAGCTGTTCAAGAATTGATTAATGAGCATGGATGGCAGATTTGGCCTATCATCCCATTTTCATATCAAACACCTAATTATGAATTGGCAGAAGTTGTACCATCTCCACCGACCTCCGTGAATTGGTTAGGCACAGATGATCAAGGTCGTGATGTCTTGGCAAGATTAATATATGGTATTCGTATCTCTTTGCTGTTCGGCATTGCACTTACTATTGGATCTGCATTCATAGGAATTACCATTGGTGCTATCCAAGGCTACTTTGGCGGTTGGTTGGATCTGATCGGTCAAAGGCTGTTAGAGGTGTGGGGTGGTCTACCAATGTTATTTATTGTGATGATCTTAGTGAGCATGTTTACACCAAGCGTATATTGGCTGTTTTTAATTATGCTGATGTTTGGTTGGACTGCGTTAGTTGGTCTTGTTCGTGCAGAGTTTCTGAAAGCCAGAAATTTGGACTATGTGCGAGCTGCGAGATCACTCGGTGCTACAGATAGTCAAATTATTATCAAACATATTTTACCCAATGCTATAAGTTCGTCACTCTCACAGCTTCCTTTCATTCTTACCGCTAATATTACTGCACTTACAGCCTTGGATTTTCTGGGCTATGGTTTGCCACCTGATACAGCTTCAATTGGTGAAATTTTATTACAGGGTAAGAATAATCTATCAGCACCGTGGTTGGTTTTATCTGGATTTTTTAGTCTAGCAGTTGTGTTATCTATTCTTATTTATATCGGAGAGGCAGCTCGAGATGCATTTGATCCAAGAGGCTAAACCAATACTTGAAGTCAACAAGCTCAATATTCAGTTGAATGAACAAAAAATCTTAACTGATTTGTCTTTTAAGCTAAATGCGGGTGAGACAGTAGCGATTGTTGGTGAAAGTGGTTCAGGAAAATCTTTAGCTTGTCTAAGTCTTCTAGGTCTTCAAGATCGCGCTCTAGACTTAAGTGGTGAAATCATATTTCAAAATGAAGATCTGCGTCTAAAACACGAAGATCAGTTGCGCTTAATACGTGGCAATAAGATCGCGATGATATTTCAAGAGCCAATGACGGCACTTAATCCATTACATACAGTTGAAAAAATTATTTCAGAACCTTTATGGTCGAAGGGGCTTAAGAGAAAAGACATTCAAAAAAAAATAGAAGAAGTGCTTTGTGATGTAGGGTTGGGTAATTCATCAGACATCCTCAAGCGATATCCACATCAGTTGTCTGGTGGACAGCGTCAAAGGGTGATGATCGCAACAGCTCTGATTTCGGAACCTGAAATTTTAATTGCAGATGAACCAACAACAGCCCTTGATGTATCACTACAGAAACAAATTTTAAATTTAATTAAAGACCAAGCGCATCAAAAAAATATGGCCTTAGTTTTGGTTAGTCATGATTTAAGGTTGGTGCAACAATATGCTGATCAGGTATTGGTTTTGTCTAAAGGTGTCACAGTTGAACAGGGTGATGTCTCTCAAATATTCCTGCAGCCTCGCCATGAATATACTCGACTGCTCCTTAATCAGCAGTTTGATTCGATTTCACCTATCAGTGAACAGCCCAAAGAACTTTTAAATACTGAACATCTTCGAGTGCGCTATCCACCTAAGCTGAATTTTCTGAATGTATTTAAAACTCAATTTATAGCGGTGGAAGATTTAAGTTTCCAGCTTAAACAAGGAGAGTCGCTTGGTATTGTAGGTGAAAGTGGGTCTGGAAAAACCAGTGCTGCACTCGCGCTTGCACGACTCATAGAGTCAACAGGTACCATTGAGTTAAATTGTATCAATCTTAATCGGTTGTCTGACAAGCAATTAAGAGCGCATCGAAAAGATTTTCAAATCGTTTTTCAAGATCCTTTTTCGAGTCTCAATCCAAGAATGGATGTTTTGTCATTATTAACTGAAGGGTTAAGATTAAAAAAATTGAGAAAGAGTGAAAAATTAAATCTCGCGATTCAAGCCCTTGAAGAGGTTAATCTCACAAAAGAATTTCTTGATCGTTATCCTCATCAAATGTCGGGTGGACAGCGACAAAGAGTATCGCTGGCCAGAGCACTTATTCTGAAACCTCAATTACTCATTCTGGATGAGCCAACATCTGCATTAGATCGCAATACACAAATAAAATTGGTGAAATTACTTCAAGATATACAGCAGAGAACAGGGATCAGTTACATCTTTATTAGTCATGATCTGAAAATTGTGAAAGCGTTATGCCATCGAGTTATGGTGATGAAAGATGCAAAAGTTTTAGAAATTCAAGAGACAGAACGTTTATTCCGTGCACCGATTCATGCTTATACGCAACATCTTATACAAAGTAGTTTATAAAAGTTATTTGACAAGAAGGATTGTCAATTCTAGACTGAAATTCAGGGAAGTCACGCCTAATTGGTTTTAGGTTTAGATAAGCACAAAATTGAGAACTTCAAGATGAGTAAAATTGCTGAGCCGATTCAAATTCGCAATACAACTTTCAAAAATCGCATTATTAAAGGCGCAATGAGTGAAGCTCTAGCGAATGCTGCTGGTGAACCAAATCATTTGCACACAGGCTTGTATGAAGCTTGGGCAAGAGGAGGTTTAGGGGGTTCAATCACAGGAAATGTGATGGTTGATCTACGTGCGAAGAATGAGCCTGGTGTCGTCGTGGTCGAAAATGAGCGAGATTTACCTAAATTAAAGGCATGGGCTGACCTAGGTAAACGTTATGGTATGGTCCAGCTTGTTCAATTGTCTCATCCGGGCAGACAGTGTCCTAAAGGCTTAAATAAAGAAACTGTTGCACCGTCTGCTGTTCCATTTAGTGCTATGTTGGCTACTACCTTTGCTACTCCACGGGCTCTCGAGCATGAGGAAATCCTAGATCTAATCCAAAGGTTTGCAACCTCTGCAGCGATTTGCGAAAAAGCGGGCTTTGAAGGTGTTCAATTACACGGTGCTCATGGATATTTAATAAGTGAATTTCTATCGCCACTGACCAATAAGCGTAATGATCAATGGGGTGGAAGCATTGAAAATCGTATGCGTTTCTTATTAGAAATTTATAAAGCTGTTCGAGCTGCAACATCCGAGAATTTTATCGTTTCAGTGAAATTGAATTCCGCAGATTTTCAACGTGGTGGAATTACTGAAGAAGAAGTGATTCAAGTATTTAAAGCTATTGATGATGCAGGTATCGATTTAATTGAAATTTCAGGTGGTACGTATGAAGCGCCCGCAATGGCAGGTGCTAAAGCTGAACAGCGTAAAGCAAGTACCATTGCACGTGAGGCTTACTTTTTAGATTTCGCAGAGAAAATACGTCAAGAAGTAAAATGCAAACTGATGGTTACAGGTGGATTCAGAACCGTTAAAGGGATGAATGATGCTTTAGAAAGTGGTGCATGTGACTTTATTGGAATTGCACGCCCACTCGCTGTAGAAACGGATTTAACTGATCGTTTGATTGCAGGACACGATGTTAGATATGCAGTAAAACCAATTAAAACAGGGATTCCATTTATTGATAAAATGGCAATTATGGAAATTATTTGGTATGCGGCACAATTCAAAGCGATTGGTGAGGGTAATCAACCTAATCCAAAACTTTCACCTTTAAAAGTTTTTCTGAATTATGCAAAAGGAAATGTGAAGGCTATCATTCAGGGCAAAGTTAATTCAAGAAAATCTGCATAGTATAAATCAATACATATAAGGAGCCTTTATGGCTCCTTATTTTATGCGGCGAGTTAAAACTAAAGCGCAAGTGTTTGAAAAGGGAAAAGTAACTTAGAGACTTCTTGGGTTGACCATAATCCGATCGCTCGTGGATGATAGTAAGGTGATAGATATGGAATTAATAATGCGAGTTTATCGTTTATATCATCTAATGAATGACATTGATGTTTGATCTGTTCAAGTTCATGTTGATTATTGTATTTTGATAGCCAGTTTTGATCTCCTGTTACAGGCATTCTTTTTAAACGAACAGTTAATGATTCCCCTTGAATCCAGTCTTTGATCAGCATTTTCTCAGTTGCATTAAACACACCAAACATTTTGCCATCACTATCGTGAATAAGTTTCCAAAAACGACTTTCTTCGACAGGCCTGTTTTTAATAATCCATTGTTTATCAATTAAGATTTGAATAAATTCAGATATTAATTCAGGTTGAGCGAGCCATTCGTTAATTGATCTGCCATTAAATTGACATTTTTGGTTATGGATATGTTGACCGACAACTGCTTTTCTTTGCAGAAGTTGATAAACGCTTTGAGTCAGATCAATTTCTTGGATGATATTTGTTGAGCTCAAGCCAAGATCATTCATTTGGAAACCCATTTTAACCAATTCAAGATATTTTGATTTATCTTGAGCTTGATGATAATGATCAATAAATGCCTGTATTGATTTTTCAGCATGTCCATTGTGTGCATTATCAATTGTAATATGAACATTAAAATAATGAGGATCAATTCCAAGTTCTGCTAACTCATAATTGGTGATTAACAGGTGTAGTGGTAATTGTTCATAACCCAAGTTAAATCCAATTACCAGTGGAAATAAATCATGTGGTATATATGCGAGAGCAAGTTGAACAGCGGCTTGTTCAAAATAAATATCATCTAAATAATTAATGTACGGTTCAAGCTCGAAATGTCGTAGTAAGCTTTGATACATGCAAACATGATTTGCTTTAGCATCTCCCAACCCAAGTTCTTCTAAGTAGATATAGCTTAGATCTTTGCTTTCAAACAGAGAGGGGTGCGTAAGAGATGAATATAGCCATGAGCCATCTACATACTTAACTGGAGCAACTTTATATAAAAATTCTAAAGCATGAGAGATGGTTGGAAAGTAGTCACGCCCAAGGCCTGATTTTCGTTGATCTAGATAACTTTGAAATTTAGAACAAGTTTGATCATGTTCGTGTTGTATATGTTGCCTAACTTGGTCTACCTGATCAATCCACGATAAATGAGTCGTATTGAGTTGATCGAATAGTGAAAGAACATAGGTTTCAGCATATTCTGTTTTACATTCACGATTCACTTTAGGGTCTAAAAAAAACTCAACCCAGTCTTTATTTGTTTTAGGACTAATTGTATTTAATTGTGATGGGGATGCTAGGGGATTAAGTACGGTGTTGTCCAACATCATCTTCTCCAAGCGTTATTAAGGGTTTAAACCACCATAACCTGCAAAGATGATAATGTTGTTTATTTTGTGTTCGATTTTTAGGGTGACTAAGTTATAAAAAAAAGCCCAAGTCTTAAATGCTTGGGCTTTTTTATGAGATGTATCATCTCGAATATGGCGTCCCTACGGGGATTCGAACCCCGGTTACCGCCGTGAAAGGGCGATGTCCTAGGCCTCTAGACGATAGGGACAGTACAGAAATATATTTTAAACCATGTTATTTCAATTGAAATTAATGGCGTCCCTACGGGGATTCGAACCCCGGTTACCGCCGTGAAAGGGCGATGTCCTAGGCCTCTAGACGATAGGGACTTAATAAAATCTACTTCTGAAAATTGGCGTCCCTACGGGGATTCGAACCCCGGTTACCGCCGTGAAAGGGCGATGTCCTAGGCCTCTAGACGATAGGGACGTTTCAGAGGTGGGCGTATAATAGGGTGAAAATAGGGGGGTGTCAAACGCATTTCAGCAAAAAAATTAAAAAAATGGTGTGTTCGTATGAAAATAAAACAATATTGAATTTAAAGGCTAAATTTAGATCAAATATCCAAGAAATATTAGAAAAGCATTGGGAAAATAGGAACTGTCTAAGCAAAAAAATAGCGACCGAAGTCGCTATTTCAAAATCAAGATTTATCGTGATAAAACAGGTAATAACTGGCATAGCATACAGCAATGAACGCTAAACACCCGAAAAAGCTAATACGCATACTTGGATCAAATACCATACTTAAGCATGTGATAAAACAGAACACAAAACCTAAGATTGGGACAATTGGAAATAATGGAGCAGCAAAGCCCAGCTCTTCTTTTTTGCGCCCTTGCTTATACCAATCGCGTCTGAAATTAAATTGGCTTAAACAAATACTCATCCACACAACGACCATTGTAAAAGCAGCAATACCTAATAAATTGGTAAAAATAGTCTCAGGTGCGAATTGTTCTGACAATAAGCCTGGTAACCCACCGATCATTGTCACGATCACTGCAACATAGGGGATACCACGTGCATTCACTCTAGAAAATACTGCAGGGAGCTGCTTTTTGTAAGATAAAGACCACATCATGCGTGACGCAGCAAACAAACCAGAGTTAGCAGCTGATAATAAAGCGGTAATAATTACAAAACGGATGATATCTTCTGCATAGGGAATACCAATATGCTGGAAAACAGTCACAAATGGAGAGCTACTCACACCTTCAGCAGCTAAGCCAGCTTCTTGATGTGGAAGAAGTGACGTTACTACAATGATTGTACCTACGAAGAAAATCAACAGACGAAAAATCGCTGTATTAATCGCTTTAGGAACATTTTTAGCTGGGTCTTTAGTTTCACCAGCAGCAACCCCAATTAATTCTGTTCCAGAGAATGCGAAGTTTACGATAAGCATCGTAGCAAAAATTGGGAATAGACCTTCAGGGAACCAACCTTGAGCAGTTAAATTGCTAAATAAAGGCGCCGTTTCGTAACCTTGATAGCCAATTACACCAAAAATTGCGAGTAGGCCTAAGAGAATAAATGCAACAACAGTAATAACTTTAACTAAGGCCAGCCAAAATTCAGATTCTGCGAACCATTTTGTGGAAATCATATTTAAAACAAATACGAATACACCAAAGACTATAGTCCACATCCACATGGAACTATCTGGGAACCATTCCTGCATGAGGAGGGCGGCGGCTGTAAACTCAGTTCCTAAAGTAACCGACCAAGTTAACCAATATAACCAAGTGATGGTATAGCCTGTTCCTGGTCCAATATATCTTTTGGCATAAGCACCAAACGAACCAGACTCAGGCATATGAACGGCAAGCTCACCTAAACACAGCATAACCATGTAGGCGATAATCCCGCCAAGGATATAAGAAATAATGGCACCTACAGGCCCCGTTTGTGCAATGACTTCACCCGAACCTAAGAAAAGTCCAGTACCGATTGCGCCGCCAAGCGAAATCATAACCAGATGTCGAGTACTCATAGCGCGTTGTAAAGGCGCAGAATTGCCCTGATGCGAAGCATCATTCGGAGATGAGTGCATAGGATTGAAAATTCGAAACAAATGAAGCGAGTTATTGTAGTGAAAAACTACAATTCTTCAATGAAATAATAGTAATTTTGAATATTGAGTGATCGTATGAAACCATAATGGCGTCCCTACGGGGATTCGAACCCCGGTTACCGCCGTGAAAGGGCGATGTCCTAGGCCTCTAGACGATAGGGACGTTGCGAGGTGCTTGTATATTAAGGATAGACATTTCAATTGTCAAAAGCTTCGTATCAAAAAAAGTTTTAATCGTTCATACATTAAGCAAAAACAATCAATTAGTTTTAATTTTGATTAAACTGACAACAATAAGATTTTTCATGTATTTAAATAACATGGAGAGAAGGTCCTCACTATAAAAAAACGATCCGCTTTATATTCATCATATCAAACCAGCCATCTGTAAAATTTGATAAGATGACGTGGTAAGACAACGAAGGAAAGAGGCGTGTTGCCATTTAAACTCTGGGTCGATGCTGATGCATTACCTAAAATTTTGCGTGAAGTCATTTTAAGAGCTTCTGATCGTTATCAACTTGAAGTAACTTTTGTCGCCAATCAAAATGTAGGAATAACTCCTTCTGTTCGTATTAATTCAATACAGGTGATGAGTGGAGCAGATCAAGCTGATAAAGAAATTATCGAACGTATGAAAGAGCATGATATTGTCATGACGCAGGATATTCCTCTAGCAGCTCAAGTCATCGAAAAGGGTGGCGTTGCAATTCATCCACGTGGTGAAATTTGGACAGAAGCTAATATTAAGGCACGATTACATTTGCGTGATTTCATGGAAACTTTGAGAGGGGCTGGCGTTCAAACCGGTGGACCACCGCCAATTTCAGAAAGAGATAAGCGTGAATTTTCAAGTGCTTTGGATCAAACGATTCAAAAACAAAAAAGAAAAACTGCCTGATTTATCTTATCAATCGAGTTCACATGCCAGAAAAATCTAAACTTATGCTCATTTATGCCTTATTGGTCATCATTTGGGCAACAACTCCACTTGCGATTGTATGGAGTGTAGAAGATATTTACTTAATGTGGGCATTGGTGATTCGATTAGGCTTGGCACTGCCTATCGCAGCATTACTTCTCATTGTTTTAAAGGTAAAATTTCCTTTAAATTCAATTGCATTGCATAGTTATTTTGCTGGGTCATTTAGCTTGATTGGTTCGCAATTTTTTACTTATGTGGCTACTGATTACCTAAGTTCTGGCATGATTGCATTGATGTTTGGATTAGCACCAATTATGGCAGGGCTTATTGGAAAATTTATCTTTCAACAAGATTTGCATAAGCTGCAATGGTTAGGAATGATCGTCGCGATTACTGGGCTCGTAGTGATCAGTTTTACTGGATCAGCACAACATATCCATCCCATTGGAATTGGTTTAATGTTGCTCAGCGTTTTTTCATACGCAATGTCAATTTTTTGGGTAAAAAAAATAAATGCTGATGTAGCACCAATGGCTCAGGCGACTGGTTCAATACTTGTTTCTACTATCGTTGCATGTTTAATTGTGCCATTTATATGGAAATACTTACCTACTGAATTACCTTCAATGAAGTCGTTACTTGCGATCATATATTCTGTCGTTATGGCTTCATTAGTCGCTATGTTTTGCTATTTTTACTTGGTCAAAAAAATACAACCCACCACATTGTCCCTTACAAATGTAATGACTCCAGTTCTAGCACTTGGTATAGGTGCTGCATTTAATCATGAGAAATTAACGCTTGGCATGATACTGGGAGCAATGATTCTACTTCTGGGATTATTTATGTATTTTTATCGGGATATAGAAGCGAATCGGAAATTTAAACAAAAAGTATTAAAACCTTAAGTTTAATGCTCAGTGATTCTGTGAGTTTTTTAAATGCTTCAAGGCTTCTGTTAACTTTACTTTGTCTTGGGGATGTAACGTTAGAAAATATGCACCAGTTCTAAACAGCCCATTTTCTTCTTGATTGCTGTAGACAACCTGTGCAGTTGCAGCGATATGAAAATCATTTTCAGGGTGACTCAATGTGATATGTATATAGGTTTGTTCAGGGATATGTTGCTCAGCATAAAAACTAAAACCCGTTTCAGACAAATTGACTTGAGTAGGTACTGGTAACATGGTTTGTACAATAGAGTCGTAAAGTGAGCCCGTAATCAGGTTTAATTTTTGGTTAAATAAGGATAATATCCGAGCAATTTGTTGATCTTTTTGATTTAATTGTTCTAATTCGTACATAAGCGCATGATCAAATTGATCTAATTCTGCAAGTAAGAGAAAATAGCGCGGTAGTACAAAATTTGAATCATAGGGATCATTCAAAGCGACATCTTTCGTGATGATCTGATAATTTATTCTTAAGGCAGCATCAATACGTGACATGACGCGTCTTTCAATATTGCCACTTTGATGCTGAAGATTTTCCATTAAAACACCTCGGACTAGATGGTATGTTTAAACCGATCTCGCTGTATATAGGGTTGAGATACACTCGCGCACGGCGAAGTAATCACTTTATTTCTTTTATTGCTTTAGTTTCCATGATCGGTCTGACTTTGGGCGTCGCTGTTCTCATTACTGTGTTATCTGTAATGAACGGTTTCGATCGTGAATTAAAAAACCGTGTCTTGGGAATGGTACCTCAAGCGACTGTTTCCTCTACACAAATTCTAACAGACTGGCCTGAGCTTGCAAAGAAAATAGACCAACATGAACATGTGACGGGTGTTGCACCTTTTACACAGTTGCAGGGGATGTTAACAGCCCAAGGACAGGTTGCAGGGATAATGGTCACGGGTATTGAGCCTGACTATGAAAAAAATGTATCTATTATTCAAAATCATATGGTTCAAGGCGACATCAACTCATTAAAGAAAGGTGAGTTCGGGATTGTTTTGGGCAAGCAGATGACGGATGCTTTAGGTTTAAGTCTCAATGACAATGTAACATTGGTATTACCTGAAGCGACACCATCACCCGCTGGCGTTGTTCCAAGATTTAAACGTTTTAAAATTGTCGGTATTTTTAGTATTGGTGCGGAAGTGGACTCGATGATGGGTTACATCGCGCTAAATGATGCTTCGACATTGTTGAGACTGCCGGATGGTGCACAAGGTATCCGTATGAAGCTAGATGATATCTTCAAAGCACCACAAGTCGCTGAAGAAGTTGTTATGGATTTACGAGGCAATTTCTATCCATCAAATTGGACTTATACGCACGGCAATCTCTTTAGTGCCATTCAGATGGAAAAAGCAATGGTTAGCCTTTTACTTTTCCTCATTGTCTTGGTTGCAGCATTTAATATTGTATCTTCATTGGTGATGGTGGTTACTGATAAAAAATCTGACATTGCTATTTTAAGAACCTTAGGTGCTTCACCAGCAACGATCACTAAGATTTTTATGGTACAGGGTACGGTGATTGGTGTTGTAGGAACACTGGCAGGAGCAGCACTAGGTATCATCTTTGCAACGAGCATTAGTGGATTTATTGGCTGGTTGAACACTGCTTTTGGACTAAATTTGTTCGATGCATATTTCATTAACTATTTACCATCGTATCTACGTTGGCAAGATGTGGTGGTGATTGTTAGCTTATCACTAGCGCTAAGTTTCCTTGCAACAATTTATCCAGCGCTGCGTGCTGCCAAAGTTCAACCAGCAGAGGCTTTACGCTATGAGTAATATTGTCTTAGAAGCCAAAAATATTCATAAACATTTTACAGATGGTAAATCAACTGTTGAAGTGATTAAGGGATTGGATTTAGTTGTTGAGCAAGGACAATTTGTTTCAATTGTTGGATCAAGTGGTTCGGGTAAGAGTACGCTGTTACATGTATTAGGGGGGCTTGATCGTCCGTCCGAAGGTGTAGTGATGCTTAATGGGCAGCGTTTTGACACTTTAGGTGAAGCTGAACGCGGTTTCCTACGTAATGAACACCTCGGATTTGTGTATCAATTTCACCATTTACTTCCTGAGTTTACGGCTTTAGAAAATGTATCAATGCCGCTGATGTTACGTAAAGATGCAAATTTTAAAGAAGTAAAAGAACGTGCAGAATATTTGTTGAATAAAGTGGGTTTATCACATCGTTTAACGCATAAACCAGGTGAGTTATCTGGCGGTGAGCGACAACGCGTTGCGCTTGCACGGGCTTTAGTGGCTCAACCTAAATTGATGATGGCAGATGAGCCTACTGGAAATTTAGATCGTAAAACTGCCGTCACAATTTTTGAATTGCTTTCCGATCTGCGTAAAGAATTTAATATGGCAATGCTCATCGTGACCCATGATGAACAGCTCGCACAAACTGCTGATAAGATTTTGCATATGCAAGATGGATTGTGGGTATAGCCTAAAAATCCGATTAACAGTCTTGTTAAAGCCCACTTAGGTGGGCTTTAATCTATTTAAGAAAAATAAACATAAAAGTTAGATGTTTTTAATATTTATTCTCATCTTTTGGATCATTGGTGTTGCTACGATCAGCTTTCAGGGTGAAGTTGAATATTCAACTCTCTTGCTGGGTATGGCAAGTATCATTTTGATCATGGATTACTTTGTACGATTAATGAGGCAACCTGATCGATTCATTTATCCTCACACCTCAAGTATTGTCCAGTCATCATCAAGAATGCTTGTGCTAACGGGAATTTGTCTGATCACATTTGTTTTGGGGCATCAACATGCAAAAACAGCCTTACACGATCGTTTAGAGAAACGTGTTCAATATATTGAAGAAAAAGAAATAGTTGTCTATATCAATAAAATTAATCAGCTGAAAATGGATCAGGAAGGTCGATCAATACAGCAGCGTGCGCAAGTGATCGACAAGAAGCAAGGACAATCTCAAACGCTATTATTATATTTGCGAGAGTCAAAACTTGATACGACATTAGAACTAGGGCGCTATTATAAAGTTACGGGAAAATTAAGACCCGCACATAGTTATGCAGTAGATGGGGTATTTGATCATGAGAAATGGTTGTTGCAGCAAAATATAGCTGGAACAATGCGTGTAGATTGGATCGTACCTGTAAGTGAAGCGGTGTTATATTCTGAAGGTTATTTATCTTCAACCGATGTGCATCGGAGCCTTATCGCACGATTGAGCCTGAGCATTGAAAAAGCACGTTTAGCTTTTAGGGATGATATCGAACAGGGAGTATTCAGGAATAAGGGTTTGCTAGTCGCGTTACTCACAGGTGATAAGAGTCTACTGACGGAGCAACAAGAAGAATTATTTAAAAAACTAGGCATTACGCATTTATTGGCTATTTCAGGTCCACATGTTCTAATTTTTGCTGGTTTATTATCGTGGTTCATGGGGTATCTTGTATCAATTTTTCGTCCTCATATTTTTCTAAAAGTTCCCAAAACATATTTACTTTTAATCCCTTTCGTATGTGGGGTAATTATTTATAGTTTTTTTTCAGGGCTCGAAATTCCTGCACTAAGAACTACATTGTCAGTTTGTCTAATTAGTATCGCTATTTTATTTAAATTTAAGATTAAGCCTTTTGTGGTATTACTTATCAGTGCGAGCTTAATGCTCTATTTAGACCCTTTTAGTATTTTATCTGCTGCATTTTGGCTTTCGTACGGCGCATGTTTGATTTTGATTCGTGTATACCAAACGATCGTTCATGAACAGCAAAACACTGCTTTAATCAACAAATATCATTTTCTAGATAAAGCAAAAATGTATCTTAAAATACTTTTGCAATCTCAATGGAAAATATTTATTGCACTGTTACCATTCACTTTACTGATATTTCAACAGATTTCTTTACTTGCGCCATTTGCTAATTTAGTTGCTGTTCCAATGATTGGGACCTTGATCGTGCCATTAGAAGTACTGGGCTATTGTCTCAGCTTTATTCCTTTTGTTGGTCTATTTTTATTTCATCTGGCTGATATGTTGATATCGGTTCTTTTGGTGCTGCTGACTAAGTTGGGATTAATATTAGACAATCCATTGAAATGGGTGGCGTTAACGAAAGCACAAATGTTTTTGCTCGCTTTGGCAGTATTGATGTTCTTTATGCCAAAGAATGTAATCCCTCGATTATGGATACCAGTATTAGGTGTGGCATTGCTGATGCCTAAACGTGATGATGGATACGATATCATTGAAATTTTAGACATAGGTCAGGGGCAATCCATACTCTTACAGTCATCAGGGAAAAATGCTTTAGTTGATACAGGCGGGAGCTTTGATGAGAATACATTTAGTATTGGAGAAAGTGTAGTTGTCCCTTTCTTAATTCAACGTGGCATATCAAAATTAGATCAAGTTTTTATCAGTCATCTTGATCAAGATCATGCTGGAGCATACCGCACTATCGGAAAACATATACAAATTGATCAAGTTATCTCAAATGAAAAAGATGATAGGTTTCAGTATGTTGAATTTGATTATTGTCGACAGCATCAACAGGTACAATTGGGTAAGATAAATATACAATTTCTTTCACCAGCTGAATCACAATTAAATTTTGTCAGTCAAAATCGTAATGAGCTTTCGTGCATAATGTATCTGACATTACCCTATGCTAACGATTTTAAGCATATTCTGATTATGGGGGATGCAGGGTGGGAGACAGAGTATCGTATTTTAAAGCAGTATCCTGAACTTAAAGTAGATATTTTAATCTTAGGACACCATGGCAGTCGACATAGTTCATCTTACGACTTTTTAAAAAATACCAAACCTAAAATTGCCATTGCATCGGCTGGTTTTGATAACCGCTATAATCATCCACATCCTGTTGTCAAAGAGCGTTTAAAAGCGCTTAATATTCCGCTACTCGATACCCAATCGAAGGGCAGCATTCGAATGACCTTCGATAAAAACAGAGATGTACAATTTCGATATCATCGAGATCAAAAAGCGTGGTTAACTCGGAATATCCCCATAGATTAACTTGATTTTCTGACTTGCTCTATTTTTGCTCTGGCTTGTTCTGCAGGGATACGATAAATGTTATGTAGATCAGGATTTGCACGGAAACGTTTGTAGCTCCAATGAGCATGTTCAGGATAACGATGAATCAGACTTTCTATTGCACGGTGAATTACTAACGTTCCATCAGCGGGCGTGCCTTCATAAATCGAAGCATCCATTGGTTCAATAAATACATTAAAATCTTCAGTTTCATTGCGAATTGCATAGACCAATAGGCCTTTGGCTTTAGTTTTTTGGATGAGTTTGGCACTTAAATTACTGGACTCGAGTGGTATGCCGAAATAATCGATCATTTCACCACCGTGTTTAGGATTGTGATCTGGAAGAATCACAGTTGTCCCCCCTAATTTAAGGGCTTTAAAAATTTGTCTTATACCACTCTCATCTGTAGGGACTAAAGTTGCTTGTTCTCGACTACGAGCCTGGCGCACAAATTGATCTGCTTCTTCATTCTTGATGGGTTTATACATGATGGTCATCTTGGTATATTGTGCGAACCACGCATTCATGACTTCCCATGTACCAAAATGTGGTGCGAGTAAAATAATACCTTTCTTTTCAGCCATTGCTTCATGAAAATATTCAGCACCAGTGACATTGCGTATTCGTGAAATATTGGTTTCGTTTGAGCTTCCCCAAATACTAAAAAACTCCATATAAGATTGAAGTTCGTTTCTTACCGCTGCACGAGTCACTAAATGTTTTTCTTCATCAGAAAGATGTGGTAAGCAAATGTCGATATTGAGGCGGATGGTGTTCGTAGTTTTTGTAATTTTTAGCGTATTAATCAGCCCTGCAAGCATTTTTGCAAAAAAACGAGAAAAACGAATCGGACGGCGACTGAAGAAATTTAACAGGCGGATTGTGGTCGATGTTTTGGTTTCAGGCATTAGATTCAAAATTTGGTAAGTTCATAGAATATTGTGATTTGGGTTTATTATATGTTAAATCTTGACTTATAAATAGTTTGACCTCATTCCTTGTATATAATGTCAGCTTAAATTTAATTTGGATGGTATGTATGTCCGCTTGGCCGCCTGAACCACAAAATGAAAATCAAAAACCAAATAACCAACCGAACGGAAAAGAATGGCAAATTTTAGAAAAAGCTGTTCTCGCATCTGTAGAAGAACAGAGACGTGCAAGACGTTGGGGAATCTTTTTTAAATTTCTTACTTTCGCATATCTGTTATTTATAGTTTTGGTCATGGGGAAAAGTTGTTCAACGACTTCCACTGATAGTGCGGTGTCATCACAGCATATTGCTACAGTCGATATTGTAGGAACGATTGCTGCAGACCAGCAAAGTGTGAATAGTGCAGATACGATCAAAGGTTTGAAAAAAGCATTTGAAAGCAAGCAATCGCAAGCTGTTGTTTTAAATATTAACTCTCCGGGTGGATCTCCAGTTCAGTCTGATGAAATTTGGCAAGAGATCCAATATTTAAAGTCGGTTTATAAAGATAAAAAACTTTATGCATTAATTGGTGACACAGGTGCTTCAGGTGCATATTACATTGCGTCTGCTGCGGATGAAATTATTGTTAATCCATCAAGTTTAGTCGGCTCAATTGGTGTCATTATGCCAAACTATGGAGTGAGTGGTTTGATGCAAAAACTTGGCGTTGAAGATCGCACCATGACTTCAGGTGAGAACAAAGCATTATTGTCGATGACACAACCAGTTGATCCTGCACAACGTGCACACGTACAAGGTGTATTGGATAATGTTCATCAACATTTTATTGATGCAGTCAAAAAAGGTCGTGGCAATAAATTGAAATCGCAAGACCCTGCTATATTTTCAGGTTTGTTTTGGACTGGTGAGCAGGCTGTGAAGCTCGGTATTGCAGATCGGATTGGCAGTATTCACACACTGAAACGCGAATTAAAAGTCGAAAAAACGGTAGATTATACTATTCAACGTAGCCCCTTTGATTCTGTGCTTGGACGACTTGGAAGTGAAATTGGTCAAGGTTTTGCTTCTTCAATTTCCAAGCAGATTCAATCTGAGCAGGTGAATCGAATCCAATGAAACCATTGATCCATTTTGCTCATGCCAACGGGGTTCCATCGAAAGTTTATCAAAAATTTTTTGATGCTTTGTCTGATCAATTCGATGTGATTTATACGACCAATCTTGGTGTTGATCAACGTTATCCTGTAGATCAACACTGGGAAAGTATGACACAGCAAGTGATTGATAATATTGTTCAGAAATCCCATGGTCGTAAAGTGATTGGTATCGGGCACTCCTTAGGAGGAGTTTTGACGTTCAAAGCTGCGTTGAAATGCCCAGAACTTTTTAGTCAAACTATTCTTCTCGATCCACCTCTTATTATGGGGCTAGAATCATTTGCTATGCATATTGCAAAGTCTTTGAAGTTAAAAGCAGTGGATCAAATGTCGCCAGCGGCATTGTCTAAACGTCGACGTGATCATTGGGATAGTCGAGAGCAAGCTGCAACATTACTTCGACCCAAAGCATTATATACAGCATTTGATGAGCAATGTTTTAATGACTATATTCAATTTGCATTAGTTGAAGATCCAACGCGTGGCGGCGTTGAATTGGCGATTCCAAAATCTATTGAAGTGGATATTTTTAGAACCAATCCTTCATTATGGTGGCTGCCTCAACCTAAGCTCAAAGTTCCAAGTCAATTAATTGTTGCTTCTGAAGGTCCATTCTTAGCACGTAAATTCCCTCATAAAGTGAGGAAAAAGTTTGGTGTGCCTTTTAGTATTTTTGAAGGTGGACACATGTTCCCACTTGAACATCCTGAGCAATTGGCTGCGCATTTAAAAACTATTTTGACGCCACTAAAAAACGCAGCCTAAGCTGCGTTTTTTAAATCAAATATGACAGAACTGTATTGGATCTTTCAAAATTTGATTTTTATAGTGCACGCCTTCGGATGTGACTTGAATGGTTTGATTACAAATCCATTCTACAACTTGAGGATAAATTAAATGTTCAAGTTGATGTACACGATCAGCTAAAGATGCAACATTATCATGGTGCGACACTTTGAGTACGCCTTGAGCAAGTGCTTGACCTGCATCTAGTTCTGCAGTGACATAATGTACTGTACATCCATGCCATAAATCACCAGTATTTAATACACGTTGATGTGTATGCATTCCTTTGTAATTTGGCAGTAGAGAAGGGTGGATATTGATCATTTTACCCTCCCATGCTTTAACGAACTTAGCACTTAAAATACGCATAAAGCCCGCTAAAACTACAAGATCCGCTTCCCAGTCGAGCAGTTGCTGATGCATAACATCATCAAACGTTTCACGGTCTGGGAAGTTTTTGTGTTCAATCACTGCAGTTGCAATGTTGGCATGAGTAGCACGCTCAAGTGCGTAAGCATCAGGTTTATTCGAGATCACACCGACAATTTGACCTGAAAGGTTTGCATCAATTAATGCTTGTAGGTTTGATCCGTTACCTGATACTAAAACAGCAATTTTAATCATGTTTTAACAATAAACTGATTAAGCGAAGATCACACGAATTTTTTCGTCTGCACCTTCGACAGATTCAGCATTGTCAACAATGTGGCCCATTGTCCATGCTTTTTCGCCGAGTTGATTTAAGATTTCAACTGTTTTATCAGCTTCAGCAGCATCAACAACTAGAACCATACCTACGCCACAGTTGAATGTACGGTACATTTCAAATTGTTCTACACCACCTTCACGTTGAAGAAGTTTGAACAGCTCAGGCCATTCCCAAGAAGATTCGTTTACTACAGCTTGAGCACCATTTGGTAATACGCGAGGTAAGTTACCTGGTAAACCGCCACCTGTGATGTGTGCCATCGCGTGAACATCAACCTGTTTGAGAAGCTCTAGAATTGGTTTAACGTAGATACGAGTTGGCTCCATTGCGACATCAGCAAGTGGACGACCATCAACAATTTGAGTTAAATCAACATTTTTTACATCTAAAATTTTACGAAGAAGAGAGTAGCCATTAGAGTGTGCGCCGCTTGAAGCAACACCAACTAATACATCACCAGCTTTAACTTTAGAGCCATCAATAATTTTACTTTGTTCTACAACACCTACACAGAAACCAGCTAAATCGTAATCTTCACCTTCATACATGCCTGGCATTTCAGCAGTTTCACCACCGACCAATGCACATCCAGCAAGCTCACAACCTTGACCGATACCTGTCACTACATTTGCTGCGACATCAACATTGAGGTGACCAGTTGCGTAGTAATCAAGGAAGAAGAGTGGTTCAGCACCACAGACAAGTAAATCGTTCACACACATTGCAACCAAATCCTGACCAATTGTGTCATGACGGTTTAAATTCAATGCTAAACGTAATTTTGTACCAACACCGTCTGTGCCAGATACGAGAACAGGTTCTTCATAACCTTTAGGAATTTTACAAAGTGCACCGAAGCCACCAAGACCGCCCATTACTTCAGGACGAGTCGTGCGTTTAGCGACAGATTTGATACGATCGACTAACGCGTCGCCCGCCTCAATGTCGACACCTGCATCTTTGTAGCTTAAACCAGTGTTTGGGGTAGAAGTTGAGTTGCTCATATTGAAGTCTCCGCATTCGCGCGGGGATTATAACCTGAATATACGAAACTCTTATGTTATTTATGCACTAAAATGTTATCTTTACTAAAATATTTTCCTTTACATAACGAATAATCTTAAAAAAAGGCGAGTTTCTATGGTAGATCGTACCCTACGCCGTGTTTTTATCCTTGCAGGGATAGCTTTATTTCTCTGGATTTTATACTTATTAAAACCGGTCGTAATCCCATTTATTGGTGCATTTTTAATAGCTTATCTTTTCAGTCCATTGGTTGATCGATTGCATAAGATAGGTTTACCTCGTTGGTTGTCTATCAGTTTGGTATTTATTGGTATTGGTGTCGTGATCACATGGGCAATGTGGTATTTGGTTCCATTAATTTGGGAACAGCTGATGTATGCTAAATCCAGTATCCCGAAAGTAGTTCATTGGGTAAATTTTAGCTTCTTACCGTGGTTATCAGATACTTTCAATATAGTGCCACTAGAATTAGATGTAGATCAGATTTCAGCAGCTGTTATGGAGTATGTTCAAACCAATTATAGTGCTGACAGTATCCAAGCGATGGCACTCAAATTGGCACAATCTGGTCTGAATTTTATTCAGATTGGTGGGACAATTGTACTGATTCCAATTATTGCATTTTATTTCCTCTTAGATTGGGATCGAATGCTCAATAGTTTGCGTCGACTCATTCCGCGTCCTTATGAAGCTTCAACGCTTGAAATCGTAGGTGAATGCCATAGCGTACTAGGTGCATTTGTAAAAGGACAATTCCTCGTGATGATCCTTTTGGGGATTGTTTATGCTGTTGGTTTACAACTGATTGGTCTGGAAGTTGGTTTGATTATTGGCATGATTGCAGGCTTGGCAAGTATCATCCCATATTTAGGATTTGCAGTCGGAATTATTGCTGCCGTGATCGCAACTTTCTTTCAATTTGGTATGGATTGGACTCAACTCCTTTTAGTTGCAGTGGTGTTCATGGTAGGGCAAGCTGTTGAAGGTTATGTGCTTCAGCCATTCTTATTGGGAGATAAAATTGGTCTTTCTCCAGTAGCGGTCGTATTCGCTGTATTGGCTGGTGCACAATTGGCTGGTTTCTTGGGTATGTTGATTGCATTACCTGTTGCAGCTGTAATCGTGGTACTGCTCCGACATGCACGTGACACTTATGAAAGGAGTACAATTTATGGTACGCCAGCTGTTGCCGTAGCTGATCATGGTGGTGGTGAAATTACAATCCAAACCGATCAGGTTGATATTGAGCTTGATCTCAAACCACAATCAATCAATAATCAACAAGATATTGCAACATCTGAAAAAATCGATGTGCAGAAACAAAATAAAGAACCTTAAGGTGACCAAGCATTTATGCGGCAACTGCAACTTGATATAGAACCTCAACTTGATGCACGGATCAGTGATTTTTCCGGCCCAGGTTGGGGACCCGTCATTGATGCAGTTCGCCAACTTCATGCTGGATTAATGAATCGATTTTACCTTTATGGCGGTGCGGGCACAGGTAAGAGTCACTTATTAACTGCGATATGTGACTCATATCTAGATGTTGGGAAATCTGCAATTAAAGTTTCATTGCTAGAATTGCTCGATGCTCCAATTGAGGCGATTACTTCATTGGATCGTTATGATTTGGTCGCTCTAGACGATATTGAAGCGATTAGTGGTGTACCGCATTGGCAAAAGGCGGTATTTCATTTAATAAATAATAATAATGATGGTGGAGGACAACTAGTCTTTTCATCTAGATCTGCGCCAATTGAATTGAAACTTGAATTACCAGATCTTCAGTCGAGATTAACTCAAGCGGTGAGTGTTAAAGTGCCAACAGGTCAATCCTACGCTGACCGCTATGCCTTATTACATTCTGTGTTAGATCGTAAAGGTGTGCATTTTGATCCTTTAATTATTGATTATCTGCTGACCAATGGCCCGATACAGACCAGTACCTTATTACAAACGGTTGATCAATTATCAAAGTTACTACAGGGTGAAAAAGTTAAGCTATCCAACGCAACCCTTAAGCAAATCTACGCGCTCATCGATCAGTATAGTGCTTAAATGCTTTTTAAATGTTATTCAAAACTCAAAATGTAGATTTTATCTGAACTCGGCAATTTTTTACTTAAAAATAATTGAGAATTCTAAAAATTTGTGACAGATTAGTCAAAATGGATAAATAGCGCTACATAATTAAAGTTCGCTACTTAAAAAAATAAAGAAAAATTAAGGAGATGGTAATGCTCAGACGGGGCTTAGGTCTTGTATTGTTGTGTGCAACAGGGCATGTATTCAGTGCAGATATTGTGGTTACGACCACTGAAGATATCACCAAAAATGATGATGAATGTTCGTTGCGTGAAGCAATTGAATATATTAATCAGGGTAAACCTGAAGCAGGTCTCAATGGCTGTGGTGGTAAAGATGCCACAGATAATATTATCTTATCTACGAAAGAATATCTCCTAAACGAGCAAGTTCGCATCTCTAAACCGATGGTTTTTAGAACGCAGTATGAAACTACCATTGTCGACGATATTCCTGGTACAAAAAATGCCGTCATAACAATGAAGGGTACTGATAGAATTTTCCATATTGAGCGAATTCGTCCTAAAGCTGATGATGAAATTAGAGATGCTGCAATTGGTGTGGAATTTTACGAAATTACCTTGCAAGGTTGTACTGCATCTGTATGCAAAGACAAAGGTGGATTAATTCTCAATTATGAACGGCTAAAATTTGATAAAAGCCATCTTATCAATGGCAAAGCAAATTTTGGTGGTGCGATTTATAATGTTGAATCATTTATTGAATCCGAAACTAGCAAAATTCGTTCCGCGCGAGTGAATCTAGTTAATTCGTTACTGGAAAACAATCAAGCACAACAAGGTGCTGTATTGTATAGTGAATTTCCTGATTTTGACATTAGTGCTTCTGTTATTAAAGGTAATAAAACAACAGATTCAGAAGGTTTCGCAATTTATAGCCATAAAGTGTTGAGTGAGGATGAAACTAAGGTGACCAATCTCAATTATGCCAAAGTGATCAATTCAACAATTTTTAATAATAAGGGCTATATTATCAATGTGAAGGATGGTATTGCACTTAATAACAATACGCTGGTCTTTAATGATTTTGGATTGATTTTTAATGCGCCGTTTAAGAAGGCATTGCTTACTAACAATATAATTGCAAAAAATGGCAATAGAGACTGTCGTGTAGAGACTGCAATCGATCAATCAAATTTAAACAATAATTTATATGGTTTTGGTTGTGAGGGCACAGCTTCAGAAAAACTGGGCGAGCGCACATTATTAGCTGGGACTGATGTAGAAGGTGAATGTGATGTTAATTCATCTGGCATTTTATGTCCGTTCAAAGTCTATTCTGGCTATGCTTTAGGATATTTCCGCCCAAGAGTGTTGCCTAGTTATCGACAATTGACAGATTCTCCGATCATTAATCGTGGACCAGATTCAAATGGTACATCATGTGAAACAGTTGATCAGCGTGGCAACGCACGTAAGGATCGTATTTTGTGTGATCGAGGCGCAATCGAACTGATTCAGTCAAGTACGTCTTCAGGCAGATTTGGCAAGGATATCTTTTACGGAGAAATTGTTAAGTTAAATATTAATGATTTTCTAGGAGATGGTGAGCTAATACCCGCTAGTCAATGTGATGCCTTAGTCGGACCTCATCCCAAAAAAGAAGAATGGCAAGCGGGCTGTATGATCATCCAACAAAATAACTCTCCTAGTAAAGGTAAAGCTGAACTACTCCAAAATGGAGAGTTTACTTATACACCTCAAGGGAATTGGCACGGAACTGATGATTTTAAAGTTTTGGTCGTTGTATCTACACGTCAATTGAATGAGTCAATGAATCCTTATATCGAAATTCCAACCGTCATTAAACAAGACCCCAGAGATACTTATACAAGCGATAAAGTAAAAACTTCTGGTGGGGGGCTAGGTCTAATCTCCGTATTAGGTCTGATGACTTTAATCGCGATACGTAGAAAAAAATAATAAGGGAATCGTATGTTGAAAAGTAGAAAAGCTTTTTTGACCTTAGCAGTCCTGTCTGCAATGTCCTTGATGGCTGCTGAAGATACAATAATTTATGTCACTACCTTCGATGATGAAGACGGTACTAATGATGCAAAGTGTTCACTCAGAGAAGCGTTGAAGGCTGCTTCGACTAATCGAGCTTATGGAGGTTGTGCTAAAGGTAATACGGATCGAGTACAAACTGACATTATTCAGCTTGAAGCTGGTACTTATAGCTTGAATGCAGAGCTTCAGCCATCTTCTTCAGTGATTATTAGGGGTAAAGAGCCTGTCGATTATTCCAAACCGAATGTTATTTCAAATAGTTATCCTGCGCAAACTAAAATTCAAACTATAATTAATGGTCAAAATACACATCGCATTTTCAATACGACCAATCTAAATCGACCGAGTTTGAGTTTAAAAAATATAGAGCTGACAAATGGTAAATCATCTACCAATGGTGGCGCTTTGCTATTGGGGGGTGAGACTGATTTATACAATGTAAATATCACAAAGTCTTCAGCGTTAAGAGGTGGAGCGATATTTTTGAATGACAGTGATAGCTCTTTAAGTTATTCGGTCGGGTGGGTGAGTGGTAATACAGCTCAGCAAGGCGCTGTTATAGCAATGTCTTGCTTGGATAATCTTGTGTTCACACGTCGTAAGATTGATTTATCCCGTATGTCTATTACCGAAAATGGAAATACAGCTTCAAACAGTTTATTCTCATTTTGTGGTGAACCTACAGCACAATTGCAAGCAAATACAATCTCTTCCAATGTATTAAATAATACACAAGGTCAAATTTTTCAATTTAGTGATCGTTTAACAGATGGGGGTCAAATAAATTTGAGTCCCAATTCTATTTTGAAGCTCGATAGTAATACGATTATCGCCAATACCGCGCGATCTGTGCTTTGGTATGGAAATACAGGTGCAAAAGCCTTAAATCATAATGTGATAGGTTTTAATCAGGCTAAAGCCTGTATATATAGTCACGGTGATGTGAGCCAAGTTGAGTCAGCAGGTATTGAATTATTGGCAAATGCTATTCCACTGAGTAATTCATCTATAGACTGTGATCTACCAGCAAAAGCGTCAGAAAATGCACAAAAAAATAGTCTTGATGTTAGTCAATTGAGTATCAATGATCTGTTTTCAACATCGTTACCGGTTAATGATGAGAATACTAACTTTCATCCTGTCTTTTTTCCGAAGATTAATTCTAGCGGTAAAGATTTAGTTGATTTTGGTACTGATGGTTGTTCGCTGCTTGATCAACGAGGTATTAATCGGATTGGATTGGACTCGCTCAACAGTTTAGATGCGACTCCCAATACTTGCGATATTGGTGCGATAGAAACCTTAAAGTTGACTGTTTCCAATTTAAGTAAAGCAAATGAATCACTGGTTCAAATAAAGAAATCAACTGAGAATAGAATTAAAGCATTCGAAGATGCTATTGCCGATCCTGAAACCAAAGAAGAAGTGATTGATTATTATAATAAGGAGCTCACCGATCAAAAAGCATTTTTGAATGAGTTAAATAATCTTAATCAATATCGTCCAATTTTGTTCGATCCATTTAAATTGAATTTACCAGATGAATTTGTTTCTCCTGATGGTAAGGTGCGAAAAATTGAGCATCTTAATGTTGATAATTATGATATCAAAGTTGAAGTTGTGGGAGTTGGGAAATTAGATATCGATAAAACGTTCTTAGGTAAGTTTGATGATCGGTTGAAATGTGAGTGGAAACCGCAGCTTAAGCAGATAGTCATGTATAGAACAGATGGCCGCATAACACCGAGTGGAGACTCTGAATTCTGTACATATACGCTTACTTCAAAAAGCGACAGTAAAAAAACATCAAGTGCATATTTAATTGGTAATTTTATCAATATCGTGCCAACTGTTCCTGAACGTGTGGAATATACAATCAATCCAAAAAAATCGACTCAAATCAGTGTAAATTTACTGGCTGAAGCGAGTGATGCTGGTGATGGCAACAGAAATGCAATCAATCCTCCAAATAAAAAGGAGTTTTACCATAATGCTAATGGGGATGAGGTATCAATTTATTTTGCAAGAGTACCGAATCCCGTTTCAATTATCGCGGATCGGGTAGAGCCATGTGCTAATGACCGTTTTAAAAAGTGCTATGGTGGAAACATTCGAGTTCAGTTGAACAATAATTTGGATGTCTTTTCCTATGATCTTAAGTACTCAGTATTGGACGCAGACGGCGCTTCATCAGGTGAGGGAACATTAGCTGTTCTAAATGCGGAAACAGGGCCTGGAAGTTCTCGTACGAGTGGAGGGGGGAGCCTAGGTGGGTTTGGGCTTTTAGGACTCATTGGTTTAAGTTGGCTTAGAATGAGAAAATCTAAACCTCATTAATAAAAAAGCCAGCATTTGCTGGCTTTTTTTGTGTTTGATTTTGTGTAATATTTTGCAAAAAATTAGTATATTTTGAACAGTTTATTGCTACATTTGAAGATTGCTGATCACTTTCTTAAATTACACCAATGTCATCTTTTAATGAGCTTATACCCTTAAATCAAATTGAAGTTAATCCTTCGGATTTGCTCTCAATTAAGAGGCATGATCTTGTTCCTTTATTGACTGATTCGTCTAAACTTAATTTATATGCTGAACATATTGTGCAGGCACAAAATGCTCTATTGGTAGGTATAGACCCCACTTTAAATAAAAAATTAAGCGAAACAATTTCAGATATTATTCAAAAATTGAATCAATCCAAAAAGAAATTAAAACAAAAAAAATTTAACGCTCTCCAAAAGTGGTTAGGTCTGGATTTGGAGTTCGGTGCGGGTCAAATTTCTTATATTCGTGATTTAGATAGACTCATTCTAGATGCTGATCAGCTGTCCCAACGTATTCACATTGAAATCCAAAAGTCTAGTTCTCGATTTCAGCAAGCAGTTGGTTTAAGAGAGCAAATGGCGCGCTACATTCAAGCAGCAAGACAATTTTTAACAGAATACACAGATTTTTTTCATCATCGCCATCCACTCGATAACTTTGAGGAGCGATTGGCTAAAAAAATACAAACATTAGAGTCGGTACAAGCAAACAATGATATTTCTCTTATGCAAATGCAATTGACTCAACAACTTTCATTAACTCTGACGGATCGTTTTCGTGAAGCGCAGCAAGTATTAATCCCAGCTTGGCAATATCATCTTGAGCAAACTCAAATTAAAAATGGCGCAGTCGATATTGAAAAGTTAGATCAAAGTCGCGAACAACTGATTCGATCTTTAAAAAAATCACTAATTAAAGAATAAGGTGTGTTATGTCTGATTTTCCAATTCAAAAGAAAAATGAATCCTTAAGCTTAATCTCTATGGAGGAAAAGTTTTCCAAGTTAGATTTAAAAGAAATTGGGTTGATGACCTCAGACCTTGCAGCAGTCGAATCAGTTCACCAAGAACTAGCTGATATGAATCATGCAACGGTTGCTGAATATGGGAAAAATATCGCGACTAAAACAGCGACTTATACGGATGAACTGCTGGATTTAGTCAAAAATAAAGATTTGGATGCAACAGGTCAAAAGTTAAATGAAGTTGTTACAGTGGCTCAACAGCTCAATACAAACAGTATTTTAAGCCCTGCTAAAAGTTCAGGCTTCTTGGGCAGTATCTTAAATCGATTTAAAGGTGCGAAGCAGAGCTTTGATCAAAAGTTCAATTCCACTAAAGAACAAATAGATGCTTTAGTTAAAGAAATTGAAACCTCTCAACAAGGTTTAAAAGACCGTGTAAATACATTGGATCGTATGTTTGATGGTGTGCAGGATGAATATAAACAATTAGGGGTTTATATTGCTGCAGGGAAAATTAAACAACAAGAAGTTCAAGAGCAAATAGCTGAATTGAGTACGCTAGAACAAGATGCGCAAACCAATCAAAAAATCTACGACTTAAATCACTTAGCAAACAATTTGGAAAAAAGAGTGAGTGATTTACAGGTATTGCAACAATCTGCGATGCAGACATTACCGATGATTCGAATTATTCAATCAAATAATTCAATGTTGGTGGATAAGTTTTATGCGATAAAAAATATCACGCTTCCTGCTTGGAAAAATCAAATTAGTTTAGCGATTTCATTACAGGAGCAAAAAAATAGCGTCCAATTGGCTAATACTATTGATGATGCGACGAATGAGTTACTTAAACGGAATGCAGATTTATTACACCAGAATTCAGTCGATACTGCTCGAGCAAATCAACGTTCAGTGATTGACATTGAAACACTTGAACATGTTCAAAATACCCTCATTAAAACAGTGAATGATGTTATTAGTATTCAGAAAGAAGGGATGCAAAAACGTGAAGAGGCATCAATCCGTATTAAGGCTTTGCAAGGAAATCTTCAACAACTTGTTTTGGATTCGAGTCAAAATCAGCCAAAACACTAATTTCTTGAGGTTTAAATTTGAATAAAACCAATGAATATCTTGTGGCGCAGACTGAGATTCAGAAAAGATTGCCTGAATTGTACAAACGAAATCGCATACTTAATTTATGGGGATTTTTGAGTACCAGTGTATTCATCATTTCAGTCGTGTCGCTTTTTATTCATCAGGACATGATTTATGGTTTTATGGGAATGAGTGAAACTGTTCAGCAGCTTCATTTGCCACATAGTTTAGATGAAGTCTTAAACGTGTACCAACATCAGCCTGACTATTTTTTTAATTTAATATCTTGGTTAGGCTGGTTAATTCTAAAAGTATTTAGCTCAGTCATTGGTGCTTTTTTTATTGTTCATTTTTTAAAAAAAATAAGTTTTTTCTATGTGCGCTTTCAATCATTTGTGCTTAAGTTTGTAGGTTGGTTAATTGCTGTCATCTTAATTTGGTCAAGTTTGACCTATGTTCAATATGACTTGAATGATGAGTCTTTAGAACAACAATATCAATTAAGTCATTATGATAAATCGATTCATGAAAGTCAGATTGCTGTCATCATGAGTGAACAACAGGTCAATCCAATTATTCAAGCCTACGTCCTTGCGCAAGTGGCTTTGATTCACAAACCTGAAGATACCAAGCTAGCAACTGCATATTTAGCTCGACTTGCGCAAGCTGAAAGAAATGAAAAACAGTTTGTCGAATATGGCTTTAATGCAGAGCAGTTATGGTCAATGCAGCAACAAGTGTATGGTCAATCTATTACTCCTTGGGCAAAAGCGATAGATCCTCGGGCAAATCAGGCACGACAAATCTCAGAAGTCGTCAAGATGATGTTCATGCTGCTCTCAGCTATCATGTTATTGGCAATGTTTATTTTCTTTGGATTAGCTCGTAGTTTTAAAAGCAGAATTCAAACGATCACTCAACGTTTGGAGATATAGTTAAAGTTTGTACTGTTACGATCATCATAAAAGAATCATTCATTTTTAAATGGATGATTTTTTAATTCAATTTTTCGATAGTCTTTATGTAAACTAACTGTTTTACCTATTTTTGTATTTCTTCTAATATAGCTTTATCAAACAAATATTACTCCTTTGGAGACGTTAGCAATGTTAGATCAAAATACTTCAGCTCAATTAAAAACGCTTTTAGAACGCCTTGAAGGTCCAATCGAATTGGTTGCGACTTTAAATGATTCAGACAAATCTGCAAAAATCAAAGAACTTGTGGAAGAAGTGGCTGCACTTTCTCCATTCGTCACAGCTCGTTTTGATGGACAAAATAAACGTGTGCCGAGCTTTGGTATTGCTAAAGCGGGTGAAGAACCGCGTGTCTTCTTCGCAGGTTTACCAATGGGTCATGAGTTCACTTCTTTGATTTTGGCATTGCTACAAACTTCTGGTTATGCACCAAAAGTATCTGATGAAGTATTAGCATCCATTAAAGCTTTAGAAATCAAATCTGACTTTGATGTATTCGTATCTTTAAGCTGTCATAACTGCCCAGATGTGGTTCAAGCACTTAACTTGATCGCAATCTACAACCCTGGCACAACAGCAACCATGATTGATGGTGCATTCTTCCAAGACGAAGTAGAGGAACGCAAAATCATGGCTGTACCAATGGTGTTCCAAGACAACGAACATATTGGTCAAGGTCGTATGACATTGGAAGAGATTGTTGCGAAGCTTGATACTAATTCTGCTGCGAAAGATGCTGAAAAGCTCAATGCCAAAGATGCATTTGATGTGCTTGTGATCGGTGGTGGTCCTGCAGGTAACACATCTGCAATCTATGCCGCTCGTAAAGGTATCCGTACAGGAATCGTTGCTGAGCGCATGGGTGGTCAGGTCATGGACACCATGGACATTGAAAACTTTACATCAGTGCAAAAGACGCAAGGTCCTAAGTTTGCAGCTGAAATGGAAGCACATGTTCGTGAATACGGTGTCGACATCATGAACCTACAACGTGTGTCTGACATTAAAGGTGCAGATGAAACTGCCAACGGTTTAGTTGAAGTGACTTTAGAGAATGGTGCAAAACTTGAATCGAAAACGGTCATCCTGTCTACAGGTGCACGTTGGAGAGAAATGAATGTACCAGGTGAGCAAGAATACAAAACCCGTGGTGTTGCGTACTGCCCACACTGTGATGGTCCATTGTTCAAAGGCAAACGTGTGGCTGTGATCGGTGGTGGTAACTCTGGTGTTGAAGCTGCGATTGACCTTGCAGGTATTGTTGAGCATGTCACTTTGGTTGAGTTTGATACCAAACTGCGTGCTGACCAAGTCCTTCAAGATAAATTGAACAGCTTACCTAACACGACTGTCATCAAAAATGCGTTGTCTACAGAAGTCGTTGGTGATGGCAAACAAGTCACTGCACTGAAATACAAAGACCGTGCGACGGATGAAGAACACACTGTCGAATTGGCGGGGATCTTCGTACAAATCGGTTTGTTACCAAACACGGATTTCTTAAAAGAAACCCAAGTTGAATTAACTAACCGTGGTGAGATTGTGATTAATGATCGCAACGAAACCAATGTAAAAGGTGTATTTGCTGCGGGTGACTGTACAACAGTACCTTATAAGCAAATCATCATTGCCACTGGTGAAGGCGCGAAAGCATCACTGTCAGCGTTTGATTACATCATTCGTTCTGGACAGTAGTTCAATCGTATTCTTTAAATAAGAAGTTCTTAGTTTTGTAGTTTACAGAGGTTGAAGATGCTAACACTTCAGCCTCTTTTTTTGTAATCATTCACTTGCTTTATATTATTTGTTAAATCAAATCTATATTTTATTTGTAATTTTATTTCACAATAAATGGGTGTTTTGTGTAACAGGACCTGTTTATCGTGTCTGTTTTTTGTTTAAATATTAAGAAATTCTTTAGCCTTATTAAATTATAAAAGACAGATAATAACCATGCTTGCCAACATCTTTTCGGCATTGGAACAGCTCGGCCTAACCGCCCAAAACAGAGCCCTCCACATCCAATTCAGTCATTCACAACTGAATAGCCAAGTCTTCCTCCAACGCATCGATGGCAGCCATGTCCTTAACGAAGGCGTGCAAGCAGAACTCATCTGTCTCTCCACCAATGCCTTAATTCCACTCAAACAATTCATCGGCACACAAGTGGCCGTCGATCAAGTCACCGATCAAGGCACCCTGTTTAGAACTACCGGCATCATCACCGAAGCCTCACAAGGACAAAGCGATGGGGCACTGACCCTCTACAAACTCACGCTCAACGATGCAACAAACCTGTGGCACAAACGCCGCAACAGCCGCGTATTTATGAACAAATCCGTGGTCGAAGTGGTGGAAATTCTCTTTGAAGAATGGCAAAACAAAAGCCCACTCTTTGCCTCGAGCCTCAGCCTAGACCACAGTGGATTGCAACAACAATACGACATCCGACCCTTCATCATGCAAAGCAACGAAAGCGACTACGACTTTCTGACTCGCTTACTACGCAGTGAAGGCATTAACTGGCTCATTGATGAAGCGCAACCGATTGTACCGAGCAACAACAGCCCGATCGAAGCACAAAAGCTCCGCCTGATTGACGACAACAGCCAATACCAAGCGCTTAACCGACGCAACATCCGCTACCACCGTAGTGATGCGACAGAACAATTTGATAGCATCACCAGTTTTATCGGACAACGCAGCCTACAACCCACCGCAGTCCACCTACAACGCTGGCAAGCCACAGCCCTCGAACAAGAAGAAGGCGCAGGCTCAGTCCAAAGCAAACACCAACACAGTGACCCCCAAGACAATGCCAGCCTAGGCCTCGAACAAGCATGGCACATCAGCCCTGCATGGATCCAAGATCTCAAAGGCGAAGACCAAGCCACTGCCTCAGGTAACGGCCAAGTCGAAAAACTCAACCAACACCTCAGCGACTACTACGCCGGACAAAGCAAACAATTCATCGCCAAAGCCAGCGTCAGAGACAGCCAAGTCGGCTACTGGTTCAGGCTCGATGGCCATCCAGAAATTGAACAACACAGCGGAGCTGACCAAGAATTCCTCATTGTTGGCAAACGCTACTACAACCAAAACAACCTACCCAAAGACTTAGACCAACAGGTCCAACAACTGCTACAACGCAGCCAATGGACGCCAAAACACAAGACAAACACCAACCAAGCAACCCACAAGGATCAAGAACGCCAAGCCA